>DASPXX010000016.1:0-22974 GCA_035637095.1 Thermoanaerobaculia bacterium | reverse complement strand
GAGCGGGGCCTGGGCGGGATGCCCGCCGCGGGTGACCAGCCAGAGCCGCGGCGTCCGTCCGGCGCGCGCCAATCCCTGGATCAGAGGGAGAGCGCTGCCGCACCCCAGGTCGAGAGCCGCCATGGGATCGGCGCCCGCATCCAGGCTCCACAGGTGGACAATCCCGCGCCAGGGCTCGGCGGCGGCCAGACGGTCCACTTCCAGAGGCCGCTCTGCGAAGGCGAGCCGGCAGCGCTCGCCGCGCGCCTCCAGGAGGGCGGCCAGACGCTCGGCGACTCCGCCGCGGTCGGCGAGGAGGAGCCAGGGGCCGGCCCCCGTGACGGTGGCGGGAGGCGCTCCGGCCGGCCGCGGCTCCCACACCACCTGATAGAGCACCTGGCGCGCGGAATCGGCCGCCAGCTCGCGGTAGGGCGTGGGCGCCGCGAGGGTCCGCCGGTTGGCGCGCGCCACCTCGGCGGGCACGGCGCGTCCGCTCCGCTCGACATGCAACAAGAGATAGCTCAGCCAGCCCTGGTCGAGGGCCTTGCGGATGTTGTCCCAGGAGGTGAGATGGCGCCGTGCCACCACCTCGCCGGGCAGCTCGCCGAGCACCTGGCCGACGTGCGCCGCGCAGTCCGGGTCGTGGAGGAAGCGCGAGATCTCGGGGCTCACGTCGACGCAGCCGGCCACGCGCAGGCGGTGCCGGCCGAGGACGTCCGCCAGCTCCGCCCGGGTGACCGAGAAGGTCGAGGTCTCGCGCACCGCGAGCGGCGCGGCGAGATCGGTCACGAAGTCGGCGAGGAGGAGGACCCCGCCGTCCTCCAGCTGCCGGCCGACGTCGGCGAAGAGAGCGTCCTTGTCCTCGATCAGGCCGGTGACCTCGAAGGCGAGGACCAAGTCGCAGGGGCCGGGGAGGCCGTCCCTGGCGCTGTCGCGGTGGTGCACCCGTACCCGCTCCTCCAGGCCGAGCGCGCGGATGCGCTCGCGGCAGACCGCGAGCTGGCCGGCGGAGACGTTGCAGCCGTCGAGCTGGAGGTGCGGATGGCGGTGCGCCAGGGCGATCAGGTCGGCCGCGTAGCCGCACCCGAGGTCCACCACCCGCTGCACCCGGCTGAGATCCACGCCCCGGAACAGGGTGTCGCGCAGCTCCTGCTGCGCCGCGGCCAGCAGCCGGTGCTGCTCGGGGTGGCGGTCCGGGAGGAAGAAGGCGAGCGGCCAGGCGAAGGAGCCGGCGGCCTCGGGCAGGATGCCGAAGGTCAGGTAGCCGCCGTCGCGGGCGGCGAGCGAGGAGAGCGCGTCGTAGAGCTCGGCGGGGGGAGCGGCGGCGGGCTGGACCGGTACGACCGCGGGCCGGCGCTCCGGCTCCTCCTCGCGGAACCAGCAGCGCTGCCGCTGCCAGGGATAGGACGGGAGGTCCACCACCTGCCGCCGGCCGCCGTGCACCCGGTCCCAATCGACCGGCTGGCCGAGGGTATGGAGGGCGCCGAGCGAGGCGAGCAGGGTCGCGCGCTCCCCTTCGTTCCGCCGCAGCGAAGGGAGGACGGTGCCCGGCCGCCCGAGGTGGCGCAAGCCCTCCTCGATCGAGATGGCGAGGACCGGATGGGGGCTCACCTCCAGGAACAGGTCGTACCCGTCCTCGGCGAGCCGGCGCAGCGTGGGGAAGAAGAGCACCGGCCGGCGGAGGTTGCGCACCCACTGCTCCGGACCGAGCGCCTCCCCGGGGACCGGCTCGCCGGAGACCGTCGAGTAGAACGGCACCGCCGCGGCGCCGGGCCGGAGATCCTTCACGGCCTGCCGCAGCTCGTCGCACAGCGGCTCGACCTGCGGGCAGTGGGAGGGGACGTCGACCTTCACCCGGCGGTGGAAGACGGACCGCCGCTCGAGCTCGGCCAGGACCTCCTCCAGCGCCGTAGCCTCGCCGGCCAGGAGCACCGAGCGCGGACCGTTCACCGCGCCGACCACCAGGCGCTCCGGATACGGGGCGAGCAGGGCGTCCGCCTCCTCCGGAGTCATGTCCGCCAGCGCCATGGCTCCCTGGCCGCTCAGGCGGGAGAGCAGGCGGCTGCGGTGGGCGGTGATCTGCGCTCCTTCCTCCAGGGTCAGGGCGCCGGAGACGCAGGCCGCGGCCACCTCGCCCAGGCTGTGGCCGACGACCGCGTCCGGCTCGATCCCCCAGGAGCGCCAGAGGGCCGCGAGCGCCATCTGCATCGAGAAGAGAGCCGGCTGGACGAAGTCGACCGCCTCTGGAGCTTCCGTCGCCAGCCGTTCGAGGAGCGACCACCCGGCGGCCTCGCGCAACGCGCGGTCGCACGCTTCCAGGGTGTCGCGGAAGACCGGCTCGCGGGTCAGCAGCTCGCGGTCCATCCCCTGCCACTGCGAGCCGTGGCCGGAGAAGACGAAGACCTTGCGCGGCGCCCGGCCCGGCTCGGCGCGGCCGGAGGTGAGCCCCGGGCTCGGCTCGCCCCGCCGGAACGCCGCGAGACCGCTCGCCAGCTCCTCGCGCGAGCCGCCGGCGAGGGCGAGGCGGTGCTTGTGGTGCGTCCGCCGCGCCGCGGCCGTCCAGGAGACGTCCGCGAGGTCCTCGCCTCGATCCGTCGCGAGGTGCTCCTCCCAGGCGGTGGCCGCGGCATCCAGAGCCTCGGGCGTGCGCGCCGAGAGGGTGAGGAGGTAAGGACCGGGGTCGTCCGCCGCGGTGGGAGCGGTGGCCGGCGGCGCCTCCTCGATGACGACGTGGGCGTTCGTGCCGCCCACCCCGAACGAGCTGATCCCGGCGCACCGCCTCTCCTCACTGCGTGGCCAGGGTCTGGGCTCCGCAGGGACGTAGAGGCGGGTCCCCTCCAGAGGGATGCGGGGATTGAGCTGCTGGAAGTGGAGGTTGCGCGGGATGGTCTCGTGGCGCAGGGCGAGCACCGCCTTGATGAGGCCGGCGATGCCCGCCGTGGCCTCCAGGTGACCGAGGTTCGTCTTCACCGAGCCGAGGGCGCAGGGGCGGCCGCCGGAGCGTCCGAGGACGCGGGAGAGCGCCTCCGCCTCCACCGGATCGCCGACCGGGGTGCCCGTGCCGTGGCACTCGACGTAGGCGGGCTCCGCGGGACCGACGCCCGCGTCGGTGAGCGCGCGGCGGACGAGGTCCTCCTGGGCGTCCGGATTGGGCGCGGTCAGGCCGGCCGAGCGCCCGTCCTGGTTGACCGCCGAGCCGCGGATCACCGCGAGCACCGGATCGCCGTCGGCCTGCGCCTGCGACAGCCGCTTGAGGATGATCACCCCGCACCCCTCGCCGCGCACGAAGCCGTCGGCGGCGGCGTCGAAGGCGTGGCAGCGGTGGGTCGCCGAGAGGGCGAGGACGCTGAACGTCAGGCGGTTTGACAGCGGCGAGACGATCAGGTTGACGCCACCGGCCACGGCGAGGTCGACGTCGCCGCTCCACAGGTCGCGGCAGGCGAGGTGGACCGCCACGAGCGACGACGAGCAGGCGGTGTCCACGGCGAGGCTCGGGCCGCGCAGGTCGAGCAGGTACGACAGGCGGCCGGCGAGGACGCTCTGGTAGCTGCCGGTATAGGCGTGAGCGTCCAGCTCCTCGGGATGGGCGACCTGCAGCCAGGTATAGTCGTCGTTGTAGACCCCGGCATAGACGCCGGTGGCGCTCCCGGCCAGGTGCTCGGCCGGGATGCCCGCGCGCTCCAGCGCCTCCCAGGCCACCTCCAGGAACAGGCGCTGCTGCGGGTCCATCCGCCCGGCCTCGCGCGGCGCGATGCCGAAGAAGTGCGGATCGAAGCCGTCCACCTGGTCGAGGAATCCCCCCCAGGGGCTGACCAGGTGCTCCGGGTCCAGGCTGGTGCGCCCGGGCGGCACCCGGACGACCGCGTCGACTCCGTCATCGAGCAGCCGCCAGTAGGCCTCGGGGCTCCCGGCGCCGCCGGGGAAGCGGCAGCCGATGCCGAGAATCGCGATGGGCTCGGGTCTCGCCATGGGTTACTGCGCCTGCCGACGTCAGGTCTGCGGCGTGCCACCTTCTCCGGCCCCGCCGCCTCCCCCTGCCGTTGCGGGGGCGGCTTTCTTGGCGGGAGCCTTCCTGGCCGGGGCCTTCTTCGCGGGAGGCTTGGTCGCCGGGGCCTTCGCCGCTACGGTCTTCTTCGCGGCAGTCTTCTTGGCGGGAGGACGGGCGGCAGCCGTCTTCCTCGCGGCCGGCCGGGCGCGCTCCGTCCTGGCGGTGTCGAACCAGCCGACGCGGTCGATCCACGCCAGCACGGGCTCGATCGGGTACTCCATGCCCAGCGTGTAGAGCGACTTCCTCTGCTCCCCCGGGAACTGGCGGTTGATGTGCTCCGGCAGCGGCGGGTTGAGCCGGAAGTAGTTCCCGCGCATCATGCAGGCGCACTGGTAGTCGACCACCTCCGGGACGTTCTCCGCCATCGCCTCGATGACCGCCAGGGGGGCCTGCGGATTGAGCAGCCACTTCACCCAACCCCAGTTCGGGTCGCCGACCTCGATGTAGCTGACGTTCAAACCCGCGCCCAGGGAGAGCATCATGACGTCGTCCTGTCCCCCCGGCAGCTCCGCCTCCTCCCCGGCCATCTGCCTCTGCGAGCAGGTCAGGACCTGCGCCAGGGCGCACATCGACGGGTTGTTGGCGTACAGGCCGCCGTCGGCGTACCCCTGATAGATCGGGAAGGTCACCGGCGAGGCGCTGGTGCGCAGGGCGACGTCGACCGCGCTCTCCAGGCGGTCCGGCTCGTTCAGGCCGTAGTTGTGGAAGATCTTCGGCTTCCAGGTCCGCTGCCCGCGCAGGAATCCGTCGAGGTCGAGCGACGGGATCACGACCTTCTTGAAGAGGCCGCCCAGGGTGACGTTGCCGATCGCGGAGAGCAGGTAGTCGTGGAGGACCTCGTTCGAGGCGAGGGGGACCTGGCCGGCGACGGCGAGCAGAGTGGCGATCGGGTTGTTGCTGTAGATCGGCTCGCGCAGCCAGAGCTCGATCCCCTGCTGCAGGCCGAGCCGGGGGTTTTCGTTGCCGGCGATCAGGAGGGCGTTGATGCCGCCGGCGGAGGTGCCGGAGACCATCTGGACCGAAGCGAGGAAACCGGGGCGCGCATTCTCGATGCGCCGCAGCAGCACGAGGGAGAGCAGGGAGAGCACTCCGCCCCCGTCCATCGTCAGAATCCGGTACGGATACATCACCTCTCCTTTCGCGGCTCCGGAGCGGAAGCCGCCGTACGATGGCCAGAGCCTGGTCCGCTCCCGCGGTGGGGCGCGTCAGCTGAGCGTGATCTTCTCGCGCACCCGCGTCTGGGTGCGGCGCTCGGCCTGCTTGATCTGACGCTCCACCACGGCCAGGAAGCCCTTGAGGATCTCCGACTGCGCGCGCAGGAAGTGCTCCTGGAGGACGTACGCCGACTCGGTGTCCGGCGTCAGGGCCTCCTGGTAGGTCGACGACAGCTCGTCGGCCATCTGTGACCAGGCGGGAGGGATGGAGCCTGTGAGGGGGTTGGACATGTTCAAGCCTCCTTGAAAGTGATGACCAGCTGGTCCTGGTTGAGGCTGGCCCCGGCGGTCGCCAGCCGGGCGACGGAGCGGGGCAGCGGGATGTGCCGCTTGAAGCTGCCGATGCGCACGACGACGTCCTCGCCGAAGCGGCTCACGTCCACGTCCTCCTTGCTGACGAAGGGGAGGCGGAGCTTGAGCTGGTAGAGGCCGTCGGCCTTGCTGAACTCGTAGGGCGGCGCGTCGAGATAGAAGCGGTTCGGGTCCTCCTCCCCGTAGAGCGCATCCGCGAACTGCTGCAGACGGTCGAGCCCGATGACCTCGTGCTCGAACATCGGCATCTTCGCGGTCGGCACCGGCTGGAAGAACTCGTCGATCTCCTCGGCGTACCCCTTCTGCGTCTCCGCCCAGCGGGAGAAATAACCCTTCTGCGACGGCATCAGGCGGTTGACGATCACCTGGTCGGTGGTGACGCCGTAGAGGTTGAAGTACATGTACGCCCGCTGCGTCTCGCGGATCACCATCTTCTCGGCGTTGGTCACCAGCCGCACGGTGGTGATGGTCGGGTCGACGAGGATGCGGTCGATGCCGTCCAGGCGATCGAACAGCTTCTTGAGCGAGTCGAAATAGCTGTCCTCCGGGATCGGCATGTCGGTGAGCCGGGTGGCGATCGGCCGCGCCACCTTGAGGATGCTGCGGTCGAATTTGAACCGCTTCTTGATGTACCAGTCGAGCGTCGCGTTGATGCCGACGAAGCGCAGCGACTCGCTGGTAGGAGGGCAGTCCACGATGATCGTGTCGTAGGTCCCCTCCTTGAGATACTGGTTGATGTACATCAGCGAGATCACGTCATCCATGCCGGGGACGATCGCGACCTCCTCGGCCACGATGTCGGAGACGCCGGCCGAGGTGAAGAGCATCGCCGTGTAGCGGTAGATCTCCCCCCAGTGGCGCTCGATCTCCTCCTGAATGTCGATCTCCTGCACGTCCAGGTTGTCGGCGACGCCGAAGGGGAGGCCCTTGTTCTGGTCGAACAGGCCGCGGTCGAGATCGAAGGAATCGGAGAGGCTGTGCGCGAGGTCGAGCGAGAAGACGAGGGTCTTGCGGCCCTTGCGTGCCGAGGCCAGGGCGGTGGCCGCAGCGACGGTCGTCTTGCCCACTCCTCCCTTGCCGGAAACGAGGATGATTCGAGACATAATATGATCAATGAAGAGCTAACCAGCCGGTCGTCAGGCACACCTTATGGCCCCTTTTTCGATATGTCAAGCGACGGAACAGCGGCGGAACCGGCGGCGGTTTGGCAGAGATTTTTTCGGATAGACGTATAAGCGGACCCCGGCCGGGTGGCCGCCGTGGTAGGATGCTTTTATCTCGCCTCGGCGTATCCTCGGGGGCTGCAGCTGCCCTGCTGAAGGGAACGGCGCCCCCCGCCAGCGCTCTCACCGCCGTCGCCACGGCGATGACAGCGGTGGCGGGGGCGGTCTCCCCGGTCGCGGCGGCGATGACCGCGCTACTTGACCGCCCGCCTCCAGGCGGTCCACGGCCCCGAATAGTCGAGCCGGTCCTCCGGCAGGTCCGGGGGGAGGAGCGCCGGGTAGTCCTCGAAGGCGAGGAGGCCGTCGAGGATCATGGGCGGCGAGGCCGGCCGCACGAAGGGTTGGCCGGAGAGCCTGGCCAGGGCCTCGATGTCCGGCAGGCCCGGATAGAGGGCTCGCAGCTTGCCGATGCAGACCTCGGCCTCCTGCCGCCGGCCGCGCCGGAGGGCCTCGTATCCGGCCACGAGGCCGGTCACGGGATCGAGCAGGTCTTCGGAGGGGAGGGCTCCGACCTCCCGCTTGCGGGCGAACTGCCGTTGGGCGAGCGAGGAGCGCTTCACCACCTCCAGCGGATTCCCCGTTTCCGGAGCGGCGGCCAGGTGGGCGAGGGGGAGGAGAAGCTGCTGGATCCGGAAGCCTCCCCGCGTGGCGCTGCCGGTCGCGACGACGAGGGTCACGCGGCCGGGCAGGCAGTGGCTGACGAAGGTGATGGGGGATTCGTCCGGCGCCGCGAGGGAGAGGACGAGCGGACCGGGCTGGGCAGCGATCCGCAGATGGCGGAACCCGGAGACCCCCGGGACGACCTCCTGGCTGAAGATCCATTGGGCCAAGCGGGCGGGACCGACGGCGGCGCGCAGCCCTATCAGGTCGTCCCGGCCCGCCAGCACGTAGACGGCGGAGCCTCCCGGTTGCACGTCCTCGAAACGTTCCAGAGGGAGATTGCGGAGCTTCGAGAACGAGTCCGGATCGCGCACGATGCGCGAGGCTCCGGCGATGGCGAGCCAGAGGCCGAGGTCGTCGTCGGTGATCCAGCCGAGCGACTCCGAGAGGCTCACCCGCGAGCCGTCGATCGCGTACGGCGGCAGGCGGGAGACGATGGCTTCCCGCACCGGGCTGGGAGGCGGCTCTTCGACGGGGAGGGTGCCCGGCAGCATCATCGGCGGAGCCTCGATGACGCTCTCCTGCACCAGCGTCCCGGGCATGGAGAAGCGGACCGAGCAGGCGTCCCAGAGGTCGATGGTGCGCTCCGCCGGCACCAGCGGCGCACCCTGCTGTGTGATGCGGAGACGATAGAAGTCCGGGCTCTGGGAGAAGCTGAATTTCGGCCCCTTGAAGGTCTGCGCGCCGCCGATCGGGCGCCCGCGGGAGTCGGCGAGGGCGAGGGTGAATTCGTCCTCCTCCGCCGCGCCGTCCACCTCGAGCGTGCAGGCGTAGGTCGGAGCGGCCTTGATCTCGAGGATCAGCCCGCGCCCGTCGCCGTCGACCCGGGCGTCGGTCTCCTGGCCGGCGAGCTTCTCGCGCACGTAGTCTCGCAGCGACGCATGGGTCACCTCCATCTCGCCGTCCGGGCGCCAGACCTTCGCCCGGCCGGCACCGCGCAGGCCGGCGAGGAGGTGCTGCGAGAAGTTGCTGTTCAGGAACGCCGCCGCGCCGCGGTTCGTCGAGTAGAGGGTGTAGACCGTCGGATCGCCGGTGACCGAGCGGCCGAGGGTGAGGCCGGTGCCGGCGACGTCGATCTCGTTGACCTTGTTGCGGCAGGCGTCGATGAAATAGAAGTGGTCCCCGGACCCCATGGCCATCTGGAGCTTGGTCTGCACCTCGTCGAGCTTGATGCCCCGGCGGCCGGCGGTCGGATCGCCGACCGAGGTGAAATCCGCGGCGAGGAGCACGTCGGCCGCCCGCTTGCGGGGGTCTTCCTGGAACACGAAGCCGTGGCCGGAGAAGAAGACGTAGAGCTGCTCGGTGTCGTCCTTGCTCTGGGCGTAGAGCTCGGCCAGAGCATCGATGATCTCGCTCGCCTTCGCGCCGGAGGTGCGGCCCTCCGCCGCGGCGTCCTCGGTACAGAACAGGACGTCCCCGGGCGCCGCCTGCTTCTCCTGGAGCAGCCATTGCCGGAACGCGACCCCGGCCGCCGTCGTGCCCGGGAGCTCGCCGCCGAACCCCTGGATTTTCGCGTACGACTCGATGGCGATGATCAGACCGCGGATCGCCATGGCTCCCTCCTCAAGCCTGCGCGGCGACGAGCTCCGCGAGCCGCGCTCCGCCGATCGCCTGGTTGCGGTACATGAAGAAGCCGCTCGCGTGGAGGCCGACCACCCTGGCCGTCTCCTGCGAGAGGATCGGCGAGCCGGAGTTGCCCCCGAGCGTCGAGCAGTCGTGATAGACGACCTGCGGGCTGCTCCGTTCGAGGGCCTCGCCCGGCGCCGCGCGCTTGACCCCGTATCCGCCCTGATAGATCGCATCGGCGAAGAGCGGGCTCCGGGGGTCCTCGAACGGATAGCCGATCGCCGTGACGCCGAGCCCTTCCTCGACGTTCTCCGTCTCGATCTCCAGCGGCTTGCGGTCGCCCGGAGCCGCGATTTTGAGGAGCGCCATGTCGAGCGTGGGGTGGATGGCGGCCACGGCGAGGACCGGGACCGGCGGCTCCTTGTCGGGCGTCCCCTTCTCCTGGCCGAAGCGGATGACGGCCTGCCCTTCTTCGAGGATGTCGGCGCCGTAGGAGAGGGCCGAGACCACGTGATGGTTCGTCGCCACGAGGCCCGGGGCGACCACGAACCCGGTGCCGAGCTTCTCGCCGTTCGGGCCGGCGCGGTCGATCCGTCCGATCGAGTAGAGCCAGGGTGTGACGATCTCGCGGAAGCGCTCCCAGCGCTCGACGGTCCCCGGCTCGTAGTCGTTGAACGGCGGCAGCGGGTCCATCCGGCCCTGGCGGGAGTAGACGGCCGGGCGCATGAGGCGGACCATCAGCTCCAGGGCGGCGAGCTGGCGGGGCGTGGGCTCGACGCCGTTGCGCAGGGACTCCATCGCCGCCTCGGCCTCCTCCTGCCCCGGCGGGAACCGGGTGGGGCCGATGATCTGCCGCACCTTGGCGACCGCCTGCTCGATCGGGCGGTCGCCGAAGGTGCGCTCGGCGCGCGCCAGGAGCCTGCCGTATCTGTCGTCGCCCATCAGGCCAGCCCCTTGCGGTAGATCTCCCGCCCGTGGGTGTCGTAGGCCACCTCGGTCAGGTGCGGGCCCTCGATCTCCAGCGCCATGTAGCCGTTCGGCCCGTACTTGTCGGCCTTCTCCCGCATGTATTCATTGGCTCCGTCGAGCATCAGCCCGGCGGGGACCATGCCCTGGGCGTCGAAGCGGCGCCAGATCGCGTCGCCGACGCGGTGGTCCTCGGGCATCTTCATCGCCTTCTTGCGGTCGTAGGGCATGCCGCCGTGGCCGAGGCAGCGGGCGTACATGGCGTAGACCGGGTGCTGCTGGTGGATCGTGCAGCGGTGCTCGTGCCCCCAGTACCAGGCGAAGATCCGCTTGCCGGTGAGGAGCTCGCCGAGCTTCGCGGCGAGGTTCTTCCCCTGGCTCTCCAGGCGCGAGAAGAGCTGGTGGTGGGAGAAGAGGACGACCTTGCGGTCGCCGGCGCCGGCCACGATCTTCTTGAGCCAGCGCACCTGCTCGTCGTCGAGGTCGTTGTCCGTGTGGGCGGTATCGAGCGCCGCGAGGGTCCAGTGCTCGTTCTGCAGGGCGAAGTAGCTCGATGTCTGGCCGAACGCCTGGAAGAGGTCGTCGAAGTAGCCGAAGCCGCCGGAGTACATGTCGTGGTTGCCGTTGAGCGACCGGCTGACCGCTCCGGGGCGCTTGCTCCAGAGGGCGAGAAAGCGGTCGCGCACCTCCTTCTCCGTGCCCGCGTAGTAGATGTCGCCGAGATGGAAGAGGAGCTGGAAGTCCTCGGGGTCGTTGTCGATGCTCTTGGTGCAGTCGGGCGCGCCATAGAGACCCGTCCCCCAGTCGGCCAGGAGGCCGAGACGGACCTTGCCGGCGAGCGGCTCGGGGTCGTCGGTGGCGGGCCGGGCGATCGGGTGCCAGCGGTTTTTCTGCACCCAGGAGAAGAAGCTCTTGGCCCAGCCGGCGAAGTCGTCGGTGAAGAACTTGAGCTCGGCGCCGCCCTGGGGGACCTGCTCGAAGGTGCCCTTCTTCTCGCCTTCCTCGGCGAGATAGCTCTGGAGCAGGGACGCCATGCGGTTCTGGGGTGCGATGAGGACCTCGGGATCGACGTCCTCGGCCGCGTCCTCCAGGGCGCGGAGGCCGGCCCCGAACTGCGCGAGGAGGAGGGCCTGCTGCGCCGGGGACTCGGCGACCTCCTTGACCGCCGACTCGGCGGCTTGAGCGGATTCACTCCCGGTCACGGACTGGTTCAGGCTGCGGAAGCTGACCACGATCGGCGGCGCCATGTCTCTCCCTCCTGCCGGTAGGTTCGCTGGAATTCTACCTGCGGTGAGGCCGGTGTACACTGCGAGTTTCGATTCCGGGGCGGTTTTCCCCGCGACGACTCTCGTAGCAATGACGAAGCAAATCACATCCCGCGCAGAACAGTTCCCTCGCACCTCTCTCCCAGGGCCAACGCTCGCTTTGGTTCGTCCACCAGCTCGCTCCTGGGAGCGGCGCCTACAACATCGCGGCGGCGGCCCATGTAGGCTCCCCCCTCCAGACAAGCCGCGACGGGGTCGATCAAGCCGAGATCGTTCCGGGTGAAGGGGATGCAGGTGAGCGGGAGCTTCTGGGCGTAACCGAGAGTTGACAGCCCTCACGAGGCGAGTAAATTTGTGGGGTATGACTCTTACTCGCTCTGGGAGGACACAATGCGCATCACCAGCAAGGGGCAAGTCACCATTCCAATCGAGATCCGAGAGCGCATGGGGCTCCTGCCCAACACCGAGGTCCGCTTCGAGGTGGAGGGCAACGCCGTCCGGATCGTCCGCGAGGAGAAGGCACCCGGAGGTCGGGGACAGAGGCTGCTGGAACGGATGCGGGGGCGAGCCACGTCGGGGATGAGCACCGAGGAGATCATGGCCCTGACCCGTTCGGAGAGCTGAGCAGCGGTCTCGTCGACAGCAACGTGAGGTGCTCCCCTCGGCGATAGGAGGGCGCCACCGCCCGTAAGAAAACAGCCCCGAAGGGGCGCGAGCATACAGCCTGGGGCGTGAGCCCCAGGACAAGGGCCAACCAACGATCCCCAGCCCCGAGGGGGCGACAGCAGACCGGCGCCGCAGCCTCAACCTTCTCTTCGGCACCCAGATCATCCGATCATCCTGGTCGACACGGAGCGGGTCTGCTGTCGCCCCTTCGGGGCTGCCTCGACCGCGCCGCCACCGGAGCGGGACCTGCCGGCCCAGGGGAAGTCGAAGGCAGCGGCGAAAAAAGCGGACAAGTTTGGGTCCGCACTTCCAGCAGGCCACAGCCCAGTGACTTCAAGGACTTGCGAGGTACTATGTCAGGAGGTCTGGAGGCCGCCGCAGATGAGCCAGTCCATCCCCATCATCTTGTGCCTCCTGTCCCTTGTCGGCGTCGTCGCCGGAGGAGGGAAGGCGGACTCGCTCCGGTACCTCGCCCTCGGCGACTCCTACACGATCGGCGAGGGGGTTCCGCCGCGCGACCGTTGGCCGGTCCAACTCGCGGGCTTGTTGCGCCAGCGGGGGATTGTGGTGGGGGAGCCGCAGATCATCGCGCGCACCGGCTGGACGGTCGCGGACCTGGCGGCGGGGATCGATGCCGCGGCGCCTCGCGGTCCCTTCGACCTCGTCACCCTGCTCATCGGAGTGAATGACCAGTACCAGGGCGCGGACGCGGAAGCCTACCGGCCCGGGCTCGCCAGGATGCTCTCCCGCGCCGTCGCGCTGGCGGGCGGCGATCCGCGGCGGGTCGTCGTCCTGTCGATCCCCGATTGGGGTGTGACGCCCTTCGCGCGAGAGACCGGACGCGATCCGGCACGGATCTCCTCCGAGATCGAGCGCTTCAACGCCGTCGACCGGCAGGAGGCGATCAAAGCCAAAGTCCTCTTTGTCGATGTCACCCCGGTCTCACGCCGCGTCGCCTCCGAGCCTTCGTTGCTCGCCTCGGACGGCCTCCACTACGCGGGCGCGATGTATGGGGAATGGGCGCGTCTCGCCCTCCCGGCCGCGGCGGAAGCGATCTCCATGACCCACCCCTGAGGACCCTCAGTACCGAGCTGATTGGAATCGGCAGGACGCCGATGAGAATCCGCACGACGCCGGCTCAGCTCACGACAGCGAGGACCGGCAGCGACTTCCTGCCCGCGGCGATCACGGAGCTCTCGTCCTCCGCGGCCGGAGCGTGCGCCGCCGCCCTGTCTCGGCAGCCGCTGGCGCTAGCACCTTGCTTAGAGAGAGAATCCTGCTCAACTTTGTACGAGGAGAGTTTGATGGCAAACATGCGTACCGTCTTCGCCGGTTGTCTGATGGTGGCCGCGCTGTCCTGGGGGAGCGCTCTTGCGGAGACGCCGAAGAAAGGGACTGTTGTGGAGGTCCAGACCCAGAACAACGACAGGATCAAGTTCGAGCTTCGGGAGGTGGTCCCTTCCTACAACGACTCGGACCGGATGAGCTTCACCAAGGGCTTCAAGCCGAAGATGAGCCAGTTCGAGTGGTTCGAGATCCCCATCGTGCCGAGCAAGCGGGGGATGCGGATCCGCGAGATCCGGATCGCCGACGAGGGACAGAAGATCAGAGATGCCGCCGACGGCAAGGAGTACGTCTTCTACTCCGTCGTGATCGTCCCCTACGAAGGCCCGACCGCGAGCTGGTACTGGCAGGCGACCAGCCTTTCCGGGATGGCGCTCGACAAAGGCGCGCCGCACCCGGTCTCGATTCCGTTGAGCAGTGTGAAGGTCGTCCGCTTCCCCAAACCGCCCGCGTCCTAGCGCCGCGGGCGGAGGGAGGGACCGGCCGGGTATCAATCCGGCCGGTCCGGAGGGAGCGGGCAGGTTACAGCGAGTTCAGGAAGGTGATGAGCTGGTTCTTCTGGGTCAGGCTCAGGTTGATGTAGTTTTGGATGACCGGCTCCGCCTCGTCGGTATGGCGGAGGATCGAGTTGTTGCGGGTCAAGTCCTCGCCGTCGTGCATCATCCGCGAGCGGGTGCGCAGACCCCACAGCGGCGGCGTCCGCACCATGAAGAAGGTGGACGTCGGGCCGACCTGGATGATGCCGTCGCCAGTTCCCACGTCATGGAGCATGAAGTCGCCGTAGGGGTGGATGTTCCTGTCGCCCAACGCCGCGGTGACGGTGAACTTGCCGGCGCCGGTCCCATTGAACACCGTGCCCGTCGGGGAGGTGGTGATCGTGGTGCGGTGGCAGTTGGCGCAGCCGATCGAGGTGAAGAGGTTCGAGCCGGTGATGGCGTCCGCGGTGGCCGCGAGCGCCGTGTCGCGCGGCGGCACCTTGAGGGAGCGCATGAAGCGGGCGAAGGCGTCGACGTCCGCGCCGAAGCTCCCGCCGGTGTCCTCGGGATCCGCGACGGTGTCGAAGGCCGCCACCGAAGCGCCGTTCGAGGTGTTCTCCGTCGCCTGCAGCGGGCTGGTGATGCCCATCTCGTTCTTGTAGGCGTCAGCCGCGAACGAAATCAGGCTGGCCTGCTGGTCCTTCCAGCCGAAGCGGCCTATCCGGGTGAAGCCGGGCGCCTCGAGGATCGGGACGGTGACCGTGGTGCCCTTCATCCCGGTCGGCTGGAGGTTCTTGATGCTGGTGAAGGTGGCCTCGGCGATCGCCTCGACGAAGCCGTCGCCCAGGAGGTTGAGCGAGGTGCGGAAGGTATTGATGTTGTCCTCACCGGCGACCCGCTCCTGGATGGCGGGGTTGATCGCGCGGTCGTTGATCAGCGAGCCGCCGGGCCGATCGGTGTAGATGTTGCCGTTGAGGCGCGCCACGCGCAGCTCCGTCATCTGGCTCGTCGCGCCGCTCACCGGGTTCTGGTGGCATTCGCGGCAGGCCTGCGCGTTGTACACCGGGCCGAGGCCGTCGTCGATCAACTCGAACTCATCGAACGTGGCGAGGTCCAGATCGAACTGTGCCTGGGTCGTGAAGCCGTTGGTCAGGTTGTCGAACCCGGCCGGGGCTTCCGTTGCGGCATAGACGAGCGGGCCTACCAAGAGCACCAGGACCAACGCGTCTGCCAGCATGAGCTTCCGAGACCACTTCTTGTTCATCCTCTCTCCTCCTAGTCCGTTGAAAGACAGCACTCCCCCTAAATCGCCGGGAGCCCCCTCATGAGCCGCCGGCGAAGATTTGATCAAGAAGAAGCCGGAACGCGACCTCGACCGTTGCTCTGCAGCGATGTAATTACCCGTGAGGCCTTCTACCCACTTTGGTGCGTCTCACGGCTGAAAGCGAGCCACTCGATTTGGAAGATCTAATCGGTGCGCAGTGCCACCAGCGGGCTCACCCGCGTCGCGCGCCGTCCGGGCAGCCAGGCCGCCGCCAGGGCGGCCAGGACCAGTCGAAGATCGTGGCCGGGGTCGCCGGCAGGTCGAGGGAGCCGAGGAGCCGGGTGACCTCGGGATTGCGGTACCAGATCACCACCACCCGGCCGGGGTCCCGGAACGGCGGCGGCGTCAGGAGGGCCGCGTCGATGAGACTGAAGATCGCCGTATTGGCGGAGATGGCGAGAGCCAGCGTCAGCACCGCGGCGAGGGTGAATCCAGGCTGCTTGAGCAAGCTCCGGAGGGCGAGTCGGACGTCCTGCATGGGCAGGCCATCATAGCTGGAGTAGCATCTAGACCATGCTCGACCGGAGGGAGTTCCTCACCCTTTCCGCCGCCGCCGCGGCCAGCCTGACCGGCCTGCGCCGGGCGGCCGCTCTGCCGTTCCAGGACCAACCCGCCCCGGCCTTCGTCATCGATGCCCTGGGATCGCCGGGCGGGACCTCCGACGGTCCGCTGACGGCGGAGCAGATCGCAGACGTCCGCGCCTCCGGCCTCACCGCCGTCAATCTCACCGTCGGCGCCGTGGGCGTGCTCGCCAACGCCTTCGAGGAGACGGTCAAGGGGATCGCCTCCTGGGAGCAGGAGCTCGCCGCGCATCCGGACGTCCTGCTCAAGGTGCGCTCCGCCGCGGACCTCCAGACGGCCAGGGACACCGGCCGCCTGGGCCTGATCTACGGGTTCCAGGACACCCTCCCCCTGGGCGACGACCTCGACCGGATGGAGACCTTCTACAACCTCGGCGTGCGGATCATCCAGCTCACCTACAACCGGAGGAACCTCGCCGGCGACGGCTGCCTCGAGCCGGCCGACGCGGGGCTCAGCCGACTCGGGCACGCGATGGTGGAGCGGATGAACCAGCGGGGCATCCTCGTCGACCTCGGCCACAGCGGCCGGCGGACCGCCCTCGACGCCATCGAAGCCTCCAAGGGGCCGGTGGCCATCACCCACACCGGCTGCGCCGCTCTGGCCGACCTGCCGCGCAACAAGACCGACGAGGAGCTCCGCCGCCTGGCCGACAAGGGAGGAGTCGCCGGCATCTACCTGATGCCGTTCCTGCGCACCAAGGGGCAGCCGATGGCGGAGGACGTGATCCGCCACATCGAGCACGCGGTCCAGGTCTGCGGCGAGGACCACGTGGGGATCGGCACCGACGGCGGCATCTCGGCGATCCAGCTGACGCCGGAGTACATCGAGCGGTTTCGCAAGAACGTGCAGGACCGGCGCCGTCTGGGGATCTCGGCGCCAGGAGAGTCCGAGGACGTCTACACCTTCGTGCCCGACCTGAACACGCCGCGCCGCTTCGAGCTGATCGGCCGCCATCTGCTCGACCGCGGGCACTCCGAGGCGAGGGTGGCCAAGATCCTCGGCGGCAACTTCGCCCGGCTCTTCCGCGAAACCTGGGCGAGAACCTGACGGGCGCTCCGCCGTACAATGACGGATGGCCACCGCGGCACGCTCGCCGCGTTACCTCCAGAGGAGTCGGATCGATGGCATCGACCTGGGTCTGGGTCTTCATCCCGATCGTCGCGATCTTGGCGCGGGTGTTCCGTGACTACATCCGGCTCCAGACGCAGCAGAGAGCCCTAGGGACCTCGAACCAAGAGCTCGAAAAGGTCGTGGAGGAGCTGCGCCGGACCAACAGCACCCTCGCGCAGCGCGTGGAGAACCTGGAGACCATCGTGGTCAGCCAGACCTGGAACGCCTTGAACGCGCCGGGAGCCACCGACGCCGAGCGCCAGCAGAAGCTCGCCGCCGTTGTCCGGCAGGAAGTCCACGCGCCGGCGACGGAGGAGATGAACCGCCAGCGGGCGGAACAGCTGGCGCGGCGGCTGGGGGGATAGCGTCCGGTCGAACGCCAGAAGCGGCGGGCGAAGAGGCGGACTCTCGGGGCGGAGGCCGGGAAGAAAGGGGCCGAGCCCGGACGTCTTCGGGCGAACGCCATCCCTCTTGGGGGAGCCGTCGCCCCTCGAGGGATGGCCTCATCCCCAGAAGGGACGGGCTCATCCCCAAAAAGGGCGGCCTCCGCCCCAAAAGGGACCGGCCCATCCCCAAGAGGGGCGGCCGTCATCCCTGCTGGGGGAACGGTTCCCCCACGAGGGATGGGCTCATCCCCGGAAGGGACGGGCTCATCCCCATCGGGGATGAGGTTCTCCCCAAGACTCCCGGCCTCGGCCCCATCGGGGATCCCCTTTTCCCCGCGAGGGACGGAGGGGACACCCTCTCCCATCCGCACTCCCTTCCCCCGGGCGAGGGGGGCGCCAGCGCCCAAAGGCTCGAGAGCCCCCGGAGGGGGCGCCAGAATGTAGCCCGGGGCGTAAGCCCCGGGAAAAGAGCGCCCCCGATTTCCCAGCCCCCGGAGGGGGCGGCAGCAGAACGCCGAGCCGGGGTAGAATGCTCCCGTGAAGCTCAAGCGGCTGGAGATCCACAACTACAAGTCGCTGCGGAACGTGGTCCTCGAGCCCGCGCCGCTGTCGGTCTTCGTCGGTCCAAACGCTGCCGGCAAGAGCAACTTTGCAGACGCCCTGGATTTCCTCAGCGAGGTCTACCGCTGGGACTTGGAGGGGGCGGTCAAGAAAAAGGGTGGGTACGAGAACATCTGCTTCCGGCAAGCGGCGCGGTCGACCGAGGCGATTCGGTTCCGGGTTGTGCTGGAATTTCTCGCGACTGACTGGGACTCTGGTTTCAAGGGGACTTACCCGGTTCTTTTCGTCGACCATACTTTTGAGCTCGGGGTAAAGTCCAGATCTCCCCGCGCGCCCTTCTTCGTGAACTTCGAGGAGTTGGTCGTTCGCGAGGAGTATGGCGAGGGCTCCTTGGTTCTGTCTCGCGTCACGCGGAAGCGAGGTAAGATCGCAGTAGATCTCGGAGACACCCCCGAAGGCTCCGAACCTCTCAGGGCAAATGACCCATTAGTGTTTGCAATGAAACGGCTGGTTCGCGAGCCTATAGATCGCCTTTCCGACGTCGAGTTACTTATTCCGCGTGCGGATACGGTCTATCGTTGGGGCGGGTTGTCTTCTCGCCTGATGAGCGGTCTCCGAGTCTTCCAGTTGAGTCCTCATCTTTGCCGCAGCTCTGGAGTTCCCACTCCCAATTCGAATCTAGAGCGTTTTGGAGGAAACCTGCCGGCTGTTGTCGATTTTTTAAGGCGAGAGCATCCAACTGCTTTCGATCGACTTTTGGACACGATCCGGAGGGTCATGCCTTCCATCGAGATGATCGAAACGAACTTTACTCATACCAAGACTTTGGGGCTTTTTCTGAAGGAAGTGGGTGTTGCAAAGCCTTGGACGGCTGAGGACATCTCCGACGGTACCATCCAGGCAATCGCCCTTCTCACGGCTACCTTCGACCCTCGCGTCCCCATCCTGGTGATTGAGGAGCCGGAGAACAGCGTCCACCCCTGGGCCATCCGAAACTTCGTCCAAGCCTTCCGAGAGGCTTCTGAGACGAAGCAGATCTTCCTCACGACCCACTCCCCGATCCTCATCGACCAGATCCGCCCCGAGGAGCTTTGGGTGGTTCAGCGGCCGGAGCTTGAGACCAAGATCACTCCCGTGCTGGAACTCGATCCTTCTCTGAAGGATGCGTGGGGCCAGGGGAAGTCCACGCTTTCCGAGTATCTCGACAGCGGAGCGATTCCTGCGGCGGTCCCGGCGTCCGGCGTATGAGAATTGGCATCCTCGTCGATGGGCAAGGGGAGTACTACGCGCTTCCGCATCTCTTGCCGCGGCTCGGGTCTCCGAACACGATTCTGAGACCTCTCTTCAGCGCCATCCAGCCCCTCGCCCGGCCTGACCAGATCGCCTACGTCGCGAGCAAAAGCTTCCCGATCCTCCTCAACCAGGGCGCTGATCTCATTCTCATTCTGATCGACAAGGAGACGCGCCAGGAGTGCACGGGCCCTCTCGTGGAGGAGATCGAACGGGCAGCGCGGAGCCGTCTTCAGTCGTTGAGCAAGACCGCCGACGTGCAGGTCGTCCTCAAAGTGACCAAGCTCGAGAACTGGCTGGTCGCCGACCCGCAGGCGCTCCGGGATTTGCCTGGGCTCTTCGAGCACGTTGAGCGAATCGAGAAGCAGGTGGTGCCGGGACGCGCGGACACGGTGGATGCTCACGAACTCTTGAAGGTCTGCTCCCACAAGCGGTCTTACGACAAGAAGGCCGGCGCCATCAAGATCTGCGGTAAGCTCGACCCGGAGCGAGCCCGGAAGAATTCGAGGTCGTTCCGCAAGCTGCTCAAGACCTTGGGGTGCCCGGAGCCTCCGGTGAAGGCCGCTCGCGGCCAGGCTCGACGGCGGTAGTCCCACGTCCGCCGAGCGATCTGTCTCGCGAGCGCACCACCTCTCCTCGCGAGCACAGTGACCTGTCCGGCGAGACGAGCGATCTGTCTCCCGAGCGCGCTCCCTCTCCTCGCGAGCACAGCGGCCTGTCTGGCGAGACGAGCGACCGTGCTCGCGAGCACGCCACCTCTCCTCGCGAGCACGGTGACCTGTCGGGCGAGACGAGCGGCCGTGCTCTCCAGACGGCTGCCTCTCCTCGCGAGCCGAACAACTTGTCTGGCGAGCGCGACGGCCTGTCTCCCGAGCCGGGTCGTCTTGCAGGAGTAGCTCGAAGGTGCTCTCGGGCGCCTTCTTCTCCGTCTCCTCTGCCTCCTGGTCCGGACGAACACCTCGTCCTTGGCGGCCTGGAGGCCCGCCCTCGCGGGCTCTTCCTTCTGATAGAATATCTCCAGATCACGTTCCGCGCGGGGCTCCCTGGGGATGTCGAGAGCCACACCTGTGCGCGTGCAAAGGAGAGGGCTCGTAACAGCGCAGGTGTTCTGGCTGGAGCAGAGTCCGGACCGGACCGCCCTCAGCCAAGGCGCGAGCCGGCTGGTCGAGCTTCTGGATGGTCCGGACGAAGGGCCGCTTCGGCGCGCCGTTCTGAGCTGGTTCGACCATGTCCTGCTCCCGCGCCACGGAGAAAGCGAATCGATTCCTGAAGCCCTCGGGCTGGAGGATTTCAGAGCCATGTTGGAAAACAGAGTCGAGGAGTGGAACCGTGAGCTCCGCGAGGAAGGCCGTCAGGAAGGCCGTCAGGAAGGCCGGCAGGAGGGCCGGCAGGAGGGCCGGCAGGAGGGTCGTCAGGACTTTCTCCTGCGTCTGCTCGAACGGAAGTTCGGGCGTCTGGACCCGCAGGTCCGCGAGCGGGTGCTGAGCGCAGATGCCACGCATCTCCTCGATTGGGGAGAGCGGGTGCTCTCGGCGGATCGCTTGGAAGACGTATTCGCGAATTGACGCCCCGCGTCCTCAGGGCGCCTTTTTCTCTCTCTCCTTCGCTTCCTGAGCGAGCGTCTGCGCGAGGTCCTGCAAAGCCCGGTCGAGCACCTCGTCCTTGCCGGCGCTCAGGCCCGCCCGGGTCGGAGCGACCTCGACGTGTGGGGTCAAGCCCTTCCTCTGGAGCTGGCCGCCGTCGGCGTGGCGCACGTCGTGGCCGGTGAAGCGACGGATTGACCGTCCACATGCTCTGCGTCGGCCTGCCCATGGCGCTCGTCGTCCGCCGGTTCTCGAAGTAGCGCAACCTGGACCCCTGGCCTTCGGTATCATCTCCAGCATTTGGCTACCGGAGATGACATGCACACAGCCCCGCGCCGCCTGATCGCCCCCGTGCTCCTCGCGCTCGCCCTCTGCGGCGCCGCCGCCCCGTCGGCGCCCGAGGTCCGCTACACCTTCGTCCTGAGTGGAAACCGGGCCGGATCGGCCACCGCTCAGACGGTGTCGGACCGCGAGCAGGTCTTCACGTTCGAGTTCAATGATCGTGGCCGCGGCCCCAGCATCACCACCCGCGAGGTGGTGGATGAGCAGGGTGTGCCGGTGCGCGTGGAGATCCGCGGCCATGACTACTGGAAGAACGCGGTCGACGAGACCTACCAGAAGACCGGCGCGCGGGCGACCTGGAGCAACGCCGCCGAGAAAGGGGACCGGAGCCTCACGCGGCCCGCGTTCTATCTGGCGCTCAACACCTCTCCCCTGGAGCAGGAGGTCCTGGCCCGCGCCCTGCTCCGGGCACCCGGCGGGCGGATCGACCTGCTGCCGGCCGGCGAGATGCGGATCGCGGAGAGCGGATCGCTCCAGGTCGCGGCGGGCGGCCAGACGCGGACCGTCCACCTCTACGCGCTCGCCGGCGGCGACTTCGCGCCCAGCTGGATCTGGCTCGACGAGGACCGCCGCTTCTTCGCGGCCTGCGATGGGTGGACGGCCCTGGTCCGCGAAGGCTGGGAGAGCACCGCGCCGGATCTCGCCCGCTTTCAGGAGGCGAAGGACGACGCGGAGATGAAGGAGAGCGCCGCCCGTCTGGCGCACCGGCCCGCCGGTCCGCTCGCCATCCGGGGCGCGCGGCTGTTCGATCCGGCTTCAGGCGAGGTCCGGCCGGGCTCCACGGTGATCGTCTCCGGGAACCGGATCACCGCCGTGGGCCGGGACGGCGAGGTCGAGGTCCCCGCCGGCGCCGAGGTGATCGAGGCGCGCGGCAGGTTCCTCATGCCCGGCCTGTGGGACATGCACACCCATCTCTCGCCTCTCGATGGCCCGCTCAATATCGCGGCGGGTGTGACCACCGTCCGCGACATGGCCAATGACATCGACCAGCTCGCCGAGCTGCGCCGGAAGTGGGATACCGGCGAGGAGGTCGGGCCGCGCGTGCTCAGGGCCGGCATCATCGACGGCCCCGGCCCCTACGCCGGGCCGACCAAGGTGCTGGTGGACAACGAGAAGGACGCGCTCGCCTGGGTCGACCGCTACGCCGAGCTGGGGTATCAGCAGATCAAGCTCTACAGCTCGCTCGATCCCAAGCTCGTCCCCGCCATCGCCAGGCGGACCCATGAGCACGGTCTGCGCCTGAGCGGCCACATCCCCAACGGCATGACCGCCGAGCAGGCGGTGCGCGCCGGCTACGACGAGATCCAGCACGTCAACTTCCTCTTCCTGAACTTCCTCGACGGGATCGACACGCGCACGCCGGCCCGCTTCACCGCGGTGGCCGAGCACGCGGCCGAGCTGGATCTGGCCTCGCCGCGGGTGCGCTCTTTCATCCAGCTCCTCAAGGAGCGGGGCACGGTGCTCGACCCGACGGTCGGCGTGTTCGAGGGGATGTTCATGGCCCGCCCGGGCGAGGTCTCCCCCGAATACGCCGCGATCGCGGACCGGGTGCCCCCGCAGGTGCAGCGCGGTTTCCGGAACGGAGGGTTGAACCCGCCGGCGGACAAGGTCCAGCGCTATGCCGACTCCTTCCAGAAGGCGCTCGCCCTGGTGCGCACCTTCCACGACGCGGGAGTGACGATCGTGGCAGGCACCGACGCCATCGCGGGCTTCGCCCTGCACCGCGAGCTCGAGCTCTATGCGCAGGCCGGGATCCCCCCCGCCGAGGTGCTCCGCATGGATACTCTCGGCGCCGCCCGGGTGATGAAACGGGATACCGAGCTGGGCTCGGTCGAGCCTGGCAAGCTGGCCGACCTGATCCTGATCGACGGCGACCCATTAGCGCGCATCTCCGACGTCCGCCGGGTGGCGCTGACCATCAAGGACGGTACGGTCTTCGATCCGGCGGCCGTCTACGCCACGCTCGGCGTGAAGCCGGCGGTGTGACCGCTGCGGGACCGCACCGCCGGACGTTCCGCACCGGCCGCGGCGACGCGGCGTGGCGGCTCGACCGTCTGGTGGCGCAGCGTCTGGCGGA
>DASPXX010000015.1:0-16126 GCA_035637095.1 Thermoanaerobaculia bacterium | reverse complement strand
CAGCGGGGCTCGTACGCCCCGATCGGCAGGAGGGCCACGTCGGGTGAGAAACGCCGGCCGATCTCGGCGAAGCCGTGGAAGTAGCCGGAGTCGCCGCCGAAGTACCAGCGGCGGGAGCCGGAATCCAGCAGCCAGGAGGCCCAGAGGGAGGCGTTGCGTCCCATGCTGATGCGGTTGGACCAGTGCTGGGCCGGCAGGCAGTGGAGGGTCCATCGTCCATGCCGGGCGCTCTGCCACCAGTCGAGCTCGACGACCCGCCGCAACCCGCGGCGGCGGAGCCATGCCCCGAGACCCAGAGGCACGAACCAGGGCAGATCCGCGGGGAGGCGCTCGAGGGTCCAGGTGTCCAGATGGTCGTAATGATTATGGGAGAGGACCACGAAGGCATCCTCCGGAACCGCCGCCAAAGGGATCCCAGGCGGGGACTGCCGGCGGGGGACGAGGGCGCGGGGACCCCAGTGGGGATCGGTGAGGAAGACCTCGCCCCCATCCTGGACGGCGAACGTGCAGTGCCCGACCCAGGTGACCGACGGGGGCTGGTCCCTGTCCTTTAGATAAGCCCCGTCGTTTTCGACCACCGGGACGCGGGGCGGCGTCTTCCTGTCATAGGGCCCGCGCCCGCCGAGCTTCCACCGCAGCACATCGACGAAGGTCGTGGTGAACGGCTGCCAGGGGCAGAAGAACGCTCCCGGCTCTCCGTGGGGGGCGTAGAGGGTGGCGGGGGGGTGTGGAAGGGAAGTCACCATGGCGTGCGGCATGGGAGCATATCGGATCACACCACCGGCAGCAGACTGCATGTAGAATGATCCGGGAGGTACATTGGGGTGATCCTTTCGGACATTCTCCAGGACCAGAACCCGTGGTGGCGGAATCGTGCGATCCGCCGGGCATGGCTCTTCCCGGTCCGTCGGGAGCTGCAGCCCAAGGTCCTCTCGCAGATCGTACGATTCGACGACCGCCGGGCCGTGGTCTTGCTTGGGCCGCGCCAAGTCGGCAAGACTGTTCTCCTCCTGCAACTGGCAGACGACCTGCTGGAGGCTGGATGGCCGCCGCAGAGCCTGACGTACTTCGACTTTTCCGATGATCGCCTGACCGAGCGCGTCACCGCGCGCGATGTGGCCGAGATCCAGCCCGTCGGACTGGATCCGGCGCATCGGCGGGTCCTTCTGTTCGACGAGATCCGACAGGCGCCACGATGGGACCGTTGGCTCAAGCAGGCGGTGGACCACGGCCGGGACCGGATCGTGGCCACGGATTCGGCCGCGAGCCTGCTGCGGGACGGCTCTCAGGAGTCCGGCCAGGGCCGCTGGGACGAGATCGTCCTGGAGGGGCTGACCTTCCGGGAGTTCGTTCGCCTGTATGCCGGGCTCGAAGAGGGACCTGGGGAGGCATTGCTCGACACTCCCGACCTTCTTGACCGTTACCTGACCCTGGGGGGATTCCCCGAGCATGCTCGGAGTGAGGACTTCTCCGAGGCGCACCGGCGGCTGCGCCACGACATCGTCGAACGGGCGCTTCTGCGCGACCTGGCGGGCCTTGGGGTCGATGTTCAGCGCATCAAGGATCTGTTCGTCTACCTGATTCGGGACTCGGGTGGTGAGTTCAATGCGGAGGCCCGAGGACGGGATCTCGATGCTGACCGTCGCTCGGTCCAGGAGTGGGTCCGTCTCCTCTCCGATACCCTTTTGATCGTATCTTTGGAACGCTTTGTCGAGTATGCGGCCGCTGGCCTGCGCTCGCGACCGAAGATCTACGCGGCAGACCCGGGTATCTTACAGGCGTTCTCTGTTTTGCCGTTTGGTGATGCCGCGGTGAGGGCCAGATCCTTCGAGTCGGCGGTCTTTCGCCACCTTCGAGAAGTGAGCCGGGAGACAAGCGGTGAAGTCGGCTACTTCCGGCACCGGGACGACCTTGAGATCGATTTTGTCCTGCACCATGGAGGACACCGGATCGGAGTCGAGGTCACGAGCAGCCCGCGAGTGAGGTCAGACAAGTTGGAGCGGCTCAAGAAGGCAGGGAGAGCTCTCGAAGCGGACCGGCTCTTCCTGATTTATGGAGGGTTGGTTGAAGAGTCTTTCGAGGGGGGGAGGGCATTGCCTCTGGCTCGATTCCTTCTGGATCCTGGAACCGCTTTGGAGGAGCCATGACAAACCGCATTCCCCTGGGCGAGAAGGAGAACCTCCACCAGGAGTTCAAGCGCAGCGATGCCTTGAAACGGCCCGAGACCATAGGCCGGGAGGTCGTGGCGCTGCTCAACGCCGAAGGCGGGGCTGTCTGGGTCGGGCTGCGGGACGAGGGGGATCAGGCGGTCGCTGTGGAGCCGGTGGCGGACGCGGAGCGGGAACGACATCGCCTGAGGGAATATCTGGTGGACACGATCGAACCCTCGCCTGCAAACGGGGAGGTGGGCGTCGAGGTCGTTCCGCTCGAAAGCGGAGGTGAGATCCTGCGCGTCGATGTGCACCCGCTGGAAAGGCGTGTTCCCTATGCCCACCTGAAAGAAGGTGGACGGTTCTTTCTGATCCGGATCGATGACCGGGCCCGTCCCATGGCGCGGGAGGAGATCTTCGCCGGGGAACCGGTCGAAGCTGATGACCGGGCCCGGAGGCGGGCAGCCGAGCGCTTACGGGAAGAACGCACAGTGCTCGAAAAAAGTGGCGGACACGTCTTCTGGCTGGGAATCGAGCCGGTCCCGGAGATTGAGATCGATCTCGATGATTCGAAGCTGGCCGACTACCTGACGAGCCCCATCGAAACCGGCAACCGCCGGATGGGATGGAACTTTCGGTTCACCTACCCGCCAAGCCGCGAGCCGGATGCTCTCGTCACCAATCCGGCCGAGTCGAGGTTCACTGAGATCCGCAGAGACGGAGGCATGAGATTTAGACTTCCGCTCAAGAGCTTCCATTGGAAAGGGGAGCCTGCCGAGCTTGGGCCGCATGCTCTCGCGGAGTTCCCTGTTTCAGCGTTCCGGATTACGCGGAAGATCTATCAGGGCAAGCTTCTGCCGGGAGACCAGGTGCTCGCGGACATGGCCTTCATTGGTCTCCAGGGATGGAAGCTCCGGCCCGGCTCCCCGGCACTCTGGGGACTTCGGGAACCCAAGGAGTTCACCGACTCAAAGGACCTTGTCTGGGAGAGCCCTCGGGTCTTCTCGTTCGCAGAGCTCGAGTCCGATCCGGATCGCTGCGGCTATCGCTTCGTCCAGCGCGTCTACGAGGCTTTCGGGTTCGGTCGGGATGCGATTCCTGAGGAGTTCGACCGGAAGACCGGCCGCCTCTTTCTCCCCGAGTAACCGCTGATCGCGGAGACGCCGAGCTGATCAGCTCGGTCGATCGCGGCACGGGCAGTGGCCGAAAGCTTGTTCGGGTTGCTGTTCCACCAGACCCAGGCATGAGTATCGAGGACGATCAAGACTCGGCATCCCAGGTCTCATCCAGAGGCGAGACGATGTCCTTCTCCCACAGGACGCTACCGAGCAGAGGACTCGGCTTCTCGAAAGGAACGACCTTCGCCAGAGGTTTTCCCCTCTTTGGTGACAACCAGAGTCTCGCCCGTCGCTGCCACCTCGGCGAGGAGCAGCCCGCAATTGGATTCGAACTCCCCGATTCCCACGGAACGCGCGTTGCCTGACATAACTCTGTAGTAACCGGAAAGCGAGCCCCTGTCAAGGCGTCCCCGCCAGGAACGCGCGCCGCACCGTCTCCATCCGCTCCCGGTTGACTCCGAAGTCCCGGCGCCCCAGGCGCGAGGCCGAGCGGAAGTGGATGAGCTTGGCCGCGTCGTCGAAATGGATCTCCACGTCGTCCACGAAACGGAAGATCCGCGAGCGGCACTTGGCCTTGAGCACATCCGCGCCTTCTTCGACCAGGGTCGTGCGGGGGAGGGAGCGCAGGACGGAGAGCATCCGCTCGCGCGCTTCGGGGAGCGGACCGGCGTAGGGGATGGGCTCCATCCGTTGCCGGGCGCGCTCCGCCTGTGTCGAGACACAGTTCGGAGTATGGGGGCAGGGAGGAAGGTCTCTCATCGAGACTGGATCGTACTCTATGATGGTCGGCCCCGAGGGAACCGGATGAGAATGCAATGAAGATCTCGGAGATCCCCACCCCCTCCCTGCTCCTCGACCTCGACGTCCTGGAGCGGAATCTGACCCACATGGCCGGCCGCGCCGCCGCCCTCGGCGTGGCCCTGCGCCCACACATCAAGACCCACAAATGCGTCGAGGTCGCCCGGCTGCAGCGGAACCTGGGGGCGGTGGGGATCACGGTCTCGACCCTTTATGAGGCCCGGGTCTTCGCCGACCACGGGTTCACCGATCTGACCTGGGCGTTCCCGGTGATCCTCTCCCGGCGCGAGGAGATCCGCGAGCTCGCCGAGCGGGCGACCCTCCGCCTGGTCGTCGACTCGGAGGAGGCGGTGCGGGCGCTGGAAGACCTGGGCCTCCCCCTCCACGTCTGGCTCAAGGTCGACTGCGGCTACCACCGTGCCGGTGTCGATCCTGAGTCTCCTGCTGCGGTGGAGCTCGCCCGCCGCATCGCCGGCTCCTATTCGTTGCGCTTCGACGGCATCCTCACCCATTCCGGGCACGCCTACCACGGCCGGACGCGGGAGGAGGTGGCCGCAGCGGCGGAGCAGGAGCGGCAAGGCATGGCGGGCTTCGCGGACCGGCTGCGGGAGGCGGGGGTGGCGGTGCCGGGCGTCAGTGTGGGCTCGACTCCGGCCATGTCGCTCGTCGAGCGCCTGGACGGCGTCACCGAGGCGCGGCCGGGCAACTACGCCTTCTATGACTTCATGCAGGTGGGGCTCGGCTCGTGCGGCGTGCGCGACTGCGCGGCGACCGTGCTGGCCAGCGTGGTTTCAGCGCGCCCGGGTGACGCCGGCTGCGTGGTCGACGCCGGCGCTCTCGCTCTGTCCAAGGACCGAGGGCTCGACTGGATCGAGCCGCCGACGCTCGGAGAGGTCTTCGCGGACTACGAAGCCGGCCTGCTCAGCCCGATCGCGCGGCTGGTCTCCCTGTCGCAGGAGCACGGGATCCTCAGCAAACGGCGCCCGGTGGGGACGCGCGTGCGCATCCTCCCGAACCACTCCTGCCTGACGGCGGCCTGTTTCGACGAGTACGTGGTGGTCCGCGGCGACGAGGTCGTGGACCGCTGGAAGATCTGGCGCGGGCGTTGAGCGAGGGCCGACCTCTGCTAAGCTACACGGGCTTCGGCCGGGCTGCGGGGATTGTCACGGATTGGACACCCGCGGCACTTAAGATGTGAAACCTGTCCGCCGGCGCCGTCCTTTCCCGTGCCGGCCGCGACATGAGACCTCGGAGGAGATACCCATGAGCTGGGAAGATCGCGAAGACAATACGATCTACAAGGTCGTCATCAACCACGAAGAGCAGTACTCGATCTGGCCCGCGCACCGCGAGAACCCGCTGGGCTGGAACGACGTCGGCAAGAGCGGGCCGAAGCAGGAGTGCCTGGACTACATCAAGGAAGTCTGGACGGACATGCGCCCTCTGTCTCTCCGCAAGAAGATGGAGGAGATGGAGAAGGAGCGCCAGGCGAACCAGGAAACCAACTGAGGCCGCTTCTCTCCTCCGGAGTCCATCCCGAACGTGAAGCACAGCCCTGTTCCTGCCGAGCGGTGGCTCGCCTACCGCGAGGCCAATCCGCGTGCGCGCCTACGGATGTTCTGCTTTCCGTATGCCGGTGGCGGTGCGTCTGCCTATCGCGGATGGGGCGCGTCGCTGCCGCAGGAGGTCGAGGTCTGTCCGGTGCAGCTCCCCGGCCGGGAGGGGCGGCTGCGCGAGCCGCCGTTCACCCGTTCCGAGGAGATGATCGCGGCCGTGGCCGATGCGCTGGCTCCCTGGTTCGACCTGCCCTTCGTGTTCTTCGGCCACAGCATGGGAGCGGCGATCGGATTCGAGCTGTCGCGTGAGCTAAGGCGCCGGGGGCGCACCTTGCCGCTGCACCTCTTCGCCGCCGGGCGCCGGGCACCGCAGCTGCCGGCCCGCGACGAGCCGATCCACGACCTGCCGGAACCGGAGTTCATCGAGCGCCTCCGCGAGCTCAACGGCACGCCGGAGGAGGTTCTGCAGCACTCCGAGCTGATGAAGCTGCTGATCCCCCTGCTGCGGGCCGACTTCGCGGTGAACGAGACCTACGTCTACACCGAGGAGCCGCCGCTCGACATCGGGATCTCGGCCTTCGGCGGGCTCGCCGATCCGGACGTCGCGCGGGAGGACGTGGAGGCCTGGAGCGTCCAGACCCGGGGCCGCTTCCGGATGCGCATGATGCCGGGAGACCACTTCTTCCTCTTCCCGCAGAAAGACCTCATCCTCGAATCGGTCGCGCGCGATCTCGCCGAGATCAGGGCCCTGTGACCGGTTTTCCGCCCCGTGCCGCTGCTCCGGGCCTGGAGCTGGTCCCGGGAGAGATCCACATCTGGTCGGTCCGCCTCGACCCGCCGCCCGAGGTGGTCGAGCGGCTGGGGCGTGTCCTCGCGGCCGACGAGTGGGAGCGGGCGAACCGTTTCCGCTTCGACAAGCACCGCCGGCAGTACGTGGTCGGCCGCGGCGTCCTGCGGACCCTGATCGCGGCCTATACGGGGATCCGGCCCGAGCGCGTCCGCTTCCGCTACGGCGACCGCGGCAAGCCCTACGTCGCCGAGCCCGCGGGCGACCTCGAGCTCAACCTGTCGAACTCGGACGAGATGGCCCTGGTGGGCTTCGTCCGGGGGGGCGAGATCGGGATGGACATCGAGTTTCTGAAGCCGATGCCCGACTGCGAGCAGATCGCCGAGCGGTTCTTTTCGGCCAGCGAGCGGGACGTGCTGCGCGCCCTGCCGGCGGAGCGGAAGGAGGAAGCCTTCTTCAACTGCTGGACCCGCAAGGAGGCCTACTTGAAGGCGGTCGGCACGGGGCTCGCGGCGCCTCTCGATTCCTTTGACGTGACCCTCGCCCCGGACGAGCCGCCCCGGATGCTCACCCTCGAAGGGGACGCCGGGCGGGCGGCCCGCTGGTATTTCCAGCACTTCCGCCCGGCCGAGCAGTACATCGGAGCCCTCGCGATCGAAGGCAGCCCGCCGGGGGGCGGGGAGTGGCGGGTGAGCGCGTGGGCCCTCATTCCGGGTTGAGAGACCCGACGACGCTCTTCTCCTCCGCCTCTTCCTTTACATCCGGTCTCGCGCTGCTGTGGAGCCACGCATCCAGATGCGCCTTCTGCTCGGGCGTGGCCTTGGGATCCACGGCCAGCTTCCAGCGGGTCTTCGGCCTGGCCGCGAAGGTCACCGGGAGGCGCACCAGGCGATCGCGGCGGGCGACCAGGATCTCCACGGTCTCGCCGGGACGGTAGACCTTCAGGCGGTCCTTCCAGTGCTCGGGCGTGACGCGGTAGTCACCGAGGCCCACGATCTCGTCGTCGACGTTGAGCCCCGCCTCGTAGGCAGGGGTCCCCCGCTTCACCTCCTTGACCACCAGCCGCCCCTGGTGCTCTTCGGTCTCCGCCCCCAGCCAGCCCGCCGTCTCCTCGGCCGCATCGTCCCTGTCCTCGTCGTCCTCTTCGTCGTGCTTCTCGACGAAGCGCAGGCCATACCAGCCCAGAGCCTCGCTGTAATCGAGCTCTCCGGTCGTGTCGAGGGTGCGGTCGAGCCACGGGTCCAGATCGGTCCCGGCCGTCTCGTCCAGGGCGGCACGGAGCTCCTCGCGGCGAAAGCCGCGCGCGCCCGAATAGCGCCCATAGGCCAGACGGAGGGCATCGTCGAGGGTGCGCCGGCCGCCCGTGGCGCGGCGGATCCTGGCGTCGAGGAGGAATCCCACCACCGCTCCCTTGGTGTAGTAGCTGATCCCGGAATTGACGAAGTTCTCATCCCGGCGATAGTACTTGATCCAGGCGTCGAACGAGGCGTCCTCCAGAGACTGGACCTCCCGCCCCGGCGTGGTCTGGAGCGTCTCGATGTCTTTGCTCAGCGCCTTCAGCAGCTCCTCGCGCGTGCTCAAGCCCGCGCGATGGACGAGCAGGGCGTCGTAATACGAGGTGAGCCCCTCGACGATCCAGAGGTCGCCGGTGTAGACCTCGTTCTCGTAATCGAAAGGTCCCAGGGCGATCGGACGGAGGCGCTTCACATTCCAGGCGTGGAAGAGCTCGTGGCTCACCAGACCGAGCCAGTCGACGTAGTCCTTGCGGCGGCGCGTGGCCCAGCGGCTCTCCATGAGCACCGAGGAGTCGCGGTGCTCCAGCCCGCCGCCGGTCTCGACCAGCAGGTTGAAGAAGATATAGCGCGGATAGGGGACGAGTCCCCAGAAGGCCGCCTGCTCGCGCACGATCCTCTCCACGTCGGCGGCGGAGCGCGGGCCGTCCCAGACGCCTCCTTCCCCCTCGTTGAGCAGCAGGTGGGACCGCCCCGCCACGTCGAACCGATAGAGGGCGGGGTTGCCGGCATAGATCGGCGCATCCACCAGGGCGTCGTAGCTCTCGGCCCGGAACCGGCCGTCGCCCTCGCTGCCGCCCGGCGGCGGGGGAAGCGGGCAGACCACGCTCTTCCAGGCGGGGGGGAGGACCACCCGGACCTCGTGCGGCCGGTTGCCGTTTTCGGCAAGCGTGAGGAAGGTCGGCGCACCGTTCAAGATGGCGAAGCCGGCGTCGACGAAGTTGGTGCGCACCGACATCTCGCGCGCATAGACCCGGTAGCGCACCACAACGCGGGCGGCCCCGCGGGTGGTCACCTGCCAGCGGTTCTTCCGAGTCTTGACGAGGGGGAGCGGTGCTCCCGATTCCGTTGCGGCCGAGATGTCTTCGAGGTTGCGGGCGAATTCCCGGATCAGGTAGGACCCCGGAGTCCAGGTGGCCATCATCAGCTCGATCGCGGCGCGCCCTGCCGTCGGAAAGACGGCTTCGACCTCGACGTAATGGGACTGGGGTGCGGGGAAGCGAAGCGTGTAGGAGACGGGATCTGGCATGGTCGCGGCTTCCAGAGGTCCTGCGGCGAAACGGATTGCCGACATCGACACGAAGATGAGGACGAGAGCATAGCGGATCATGGTATGAGAGGACCCCCGGACCACGCGACAGAACTTACAGGAGAACCTCGCAGCCGCCAAGCGGGTTCAGAGAGCTGCGGAAGGGAGAGACCAACCTACACCCCTCTCCCACTTGTGGGAGAGGGGCCGGGGGTGAGGGCTTTTACATCAGGCTCTTCACATACCCCCCGTCGACCGTGATCGCCTGACCGGTGAGATAGGACGCGGCGGGGGTGCAGAGGAAGCCGACGACCTCGCCGATCTCCTGCGGCTCCGCCATGCGGCCGATCGTCGTGTTGGCCTGCCACATCTGAAAGATCTCGTCCTCCGACTTCCCCGTGCGTGCCGCATTGGCCGCGGCGAGCTCGTGCTGGCGCTCGGTCAGCGTGTAACCGGGGAGGACCGCGTTGACCGTCACGCCCTCGGCCGCCACCTCGTTGGACAGGGTCTTGAGATACCCGAGGACCGCCGGACGCAGAGCGTTCGAGAGCGAGAGGTTGGCGATCGGCTGGCGCGTCGAGATCGAGTTGATCGCCACGATCCGTCCCCAGCGGCGCTCGCGCATGCCGGGGAGGACCAGCCGGCAGAGCCTGGGGATGAAGAGGAAGACCAGCGGCAGCGCGATCTGCCAGTCCTCCTCCGTGATCTCCGCCGCCGGCTTGGCCGGAGGGCCACCGCCGTTGGGGACCAGGATGTCCACCGGTCCCACCTGCCGCTCCGTCTCGGCGACCAGGTTTTCGAGCGAGGCCAGGTCGCGGATGTCCGCCGGGACCGCCGCGATCTTCGCGCCGGGGGCTCCCTGCTCCGCGAGGCGCGCCCGGGCGGCCTCCAGCTTGTCGCCGCCGCGGCTCGCGATCACCACGTGGGCGCCGCGGCGGGCCAGGGCCCGGGCGGCGGCGAAGCCGAGGCCGCTGCTGGCGCCGGTGACCAGGGCGACCCGGCCGGTCAGATCGTCGAAGGGGCTCGTGGGGCTCATCCGATCTTCTCTCCGTTCTCGGTGTAGGTGTAGACGCCGCGGCCGACCTTCTTGCCGAGACGGCCGGCGCGGACGTGCTGGATGAGGATCAGGTTCGGCCGGAACGCCTCGCCCAGGCTCTTGTGCAGGTACTCCAGGATGGACAGGCGGACGTCCAGCCCCACCAGGTCCACCATCTCGAACGGCCCCATAGGATGGTTCAGCCCGAGCTTCAAGGCCTTGTCGATGTCCTCGGCGCTGGCGACCCCCTCCTGGAGCATGCGGAACGCCTCGTTGCCGATCAGCGCGTTGATCCGGCTGGTGACGAAGCCGGGGGCTTCCTTGACCAGCACCACCTCCTTGCCCATGCGCGCGCCCACCTGCCGCATCGTCTGAAGCGTCTCCTCCGAGCTCTGGAGGCCGCGCACCAGCTCGAGGAGCTTCATGACGTGGACCGGGTTGAAGAAGTGCATGCCGGCGAAGCGCTCGGGCCGGTCGGAGGCGGCGGCCATCTCGGTGATCGACAGGGCGGAGGTGTTGGAGGCGAACAGGGCGTGGGGAGGGCAGGCACCGGCCACCTCGCCGAAGGTGCGGATCTTCAACGCCATGTCCTCGGGCACCGCCTCGATGACCAGGTCGGCCTCGGCCACGGCGCCGGGCAGGCTCTCGTGGAGGTGGAGGCTCTCGCGGGCCGCCGCGGCGGCTCCCGCCTCGACCTTGCCGATCTCGACTCCCTTGGCGAGATTGCGATGGATCGTGGCCTCGGCCTTCTTCAGGGCCTCGGCGCTGGTGTCGAACAGTTGGGTGACATACCCGGCCAGGGCGGAGACATGGGCGATGCCGCGCCCCATGGTGCCCGTGCCGAGCACGGCGACGGTCTTGATCTCTTGGCTCATGATGAGGTCGGGCTCTCAGGAAACCGGGATGCTGAGGAAGCCGGTGGTCTTGGCGGCCAGATTGCGCAGCTCGTCCGCGATGGCCAGCGTGTTGCGCACGGCCTCGGCGGCGAGCTCCTGGAGCTCGGGCGTCGCCAGGTGGTTCTCCAGGTACTCCCGCCCGAGGTGGTGGTGGTGGGCCTCTTCGGGCTGGATGATGTCGGCGTAGAGGTCGGCCGTCCCCGGGTCGCCCACCGAGCGGCAGAAGTTGACGAACTGCGTGTTGCGGATCTGGGCGATCGCCTCGTTGGTAAACGGGCCGGCGGCGATCCGCTCGACCGTGGAGCGCAGCCCGCGGAGATACTGGTAGAGGGGGCTGTGGCCGTCTGCCAGGGGATCGAACGCCGCGAGGTCCTCGCCGAGCTCGGCGAGGCGCCGGCTGATCAACCCGTAGTGCTTCATCTCGTCGCCGCACTGGAGGGCGAGGACCATCTTGGCATCCACCTCCGGGGTGGTGGGCATCCAGAAGCCGGCCAGCTCGCTCGCCTCGAGCTCGCTTTTGAGGGCGAGACGGAGCAGCGTGACCACATCGACCTTGCCCTCCGACTCCGACTCCAGGGTATCCGTCTCCCCGAGCCGTGCGAAGATGCGGTCCATCTCCTCGACCAGACTCGCGACGAATTCTTTGCTGTTCACAAGAAATCTCCTTCCGTGGTGCCGCTATTCTAGCGTGCGAAGGACCGCGCGGACCGGCGAGGCGTCGAGCCCGGCCAGCTTGAGCGGCAGAGCGATCAGCTCGTAGAGCCCCTCGGGGACACCGTCGAGGATCAGACCTTCCAGAATGGCCACTCGACCGCGGGCGAGGGCATGGTGCGCGTCGAGCGTCTTGCTGTCGAACGGATCGACCGACGGGGTGTCGAGGCCGACCAGGAGGGCGCCGCGCTCGCCGAGGAGGCTCGCGAGCTCGACCGACAGGGCGGTGAAGCGCTCGGGGAAGGTCTTGCGGTCGCGGATGCTGTCCGTCCGGAACAGGATGCGGCCGGGATTGGTCAGGTCGATCCCTTCGACGTGCCGGGGCTCGATGACCGGAACCGGCGGCACGCGGACCACCCGGCAGGCGCCGAGATAGCGCTCCAGGGGGAGGTCGGCCATGGTCTCGCCGCGCGGCTCGGTATGGAAGGGGGCGTCGGCGTGCGATCCGAGATGGGGCGTGGTGACGATCCGCGAAACGTTGACGGTGGCGCCCGCGTCCATGGACCAGCTGAGGCTGCTGTCGAACGGAGTGTCGCCGGGCCAGACCGGAAGGCCGAGTCGGATGGTGGGGGAGAGGTCGTAGAGCATGGGAAGCCCTCCTGCCCGGATCATAGCGGGAGGGCGACGGCAAGGACAGCGGGGATTTCCGTGTCCTCGCCGTCCCTGTTCGTCCGTGTCAGTCCCTGTTCGTCCGTGTTCTTCCTACCGCCCCGGCTCCGAGATCTCCTGGACCACCTTGCCGAAGTCCTTGCGGCCGACGGAGCGCAGCTCGCGGGCGAGATCCGCCTGCGCGATCACACCGACGATGCAGCTCTTCTGATCGATCACCGGGACGCGGCGCACCTGGTGCTCCACCATGAGGTGCTCGACCTTGTCCAGGTCGTCCTCGGGATGGACGCAGGCGAGATTGCCGCTCGACATCGCGCTGCTGACCGGCGTGCTGCCGGACTCGCCGCGGGCGACGACGCGCAGGGCGAGGTCGCGGTCGGTGACGATGCCGACGAGACGCATCGAATCGCGGCTCTCGACGACGGGAAGGCTGCCGACATCCTCGCGCTCCATGAGGCGCGCGGCCTCCTGGACGGTGGTCTGGGGGGTGACGCAGGCCGGGTTTTTGGTCATCAGCTCGCTGGCTTTCATCGCCATGAAGAAACCTCCTTCTTGAAGTTCATTGATCTCCCGCTCCCTCCACACCAGGACTGCAAGAGCCGAGCCGGCTCGCTGTCTCAGGCGCCGACGCCGAGCGGCTCCTCCTGCCGCACCGGGGCGCGGGTCGCGCGGGCCTCGTCCTTGGGGCGGACGACCTCCTCGCAGACGGCGTAGTGGACCCGGCTGGCGGGGATGAGAAAAATGCGCTTCTCGCTCTCCACCCGGACCGGAGCATTGCGTTCGAGCTGCCTGGCGAGATCCTCGAGGGCCCGGGCCGCCTCCTTCTCGCTCTCGTAGAAGCCGTAGTTGAGCCGGTCGAACGCCGGCGGGGCGGTCACACCGGCAGCGGCTCCGGGAGTGAGGTTCGAGTCGTAGCGGTTCTCCCTGCCTTCGATGGCGCTCGGCGAGTGCTCGCGGTCGACGAGCCAGATCATCACGGTGTAGGGCATTCTCGGCGCTCCTTTCCTGACCGCGCCCCGCGGCGCGTTCAGGAAGGGAGGGGATGCAAGAAGGCTACCCGCACCGCCCGCTCCAGGCGCCGGTCGAGCCAGCCGTGGGCGAGGTCGAAGCTCCGCTCCAGGAGTCGATGGCCGGTGGCGGCTCGCTGCTGCCAGGCGAGGAGGGGCTCGCGCAGCTCCGGCGTGTAGGCGAGGAGGGAGGGATAGAAGAGGGCGGCGTTGAGCGCGATCCCGTCGCGCATCAACCGGCGGTCGAGCTCGCGGACGTGGCGGCCCACTTCGGTGCAGGACATGGTGGCGTGCCGCCAATAGGGGGCCATGCTGCGCAGGCCGTCCGCCACCTGCAGACCGAAGCGCGCGCGGTTCTCGGGGAGGAGCAGCGGCACGCCTGCCACCCGGGTACTGAAGGTGGCCAGGAAGTAGAAATCCGGCGGCGTCGCGGCCAGGAACGCATAGGTGCGGTCGAGGCTCTCCCGGGTCTCGCCGGGGAAGCCCACGATCAGGCTGACCACGCTGGTCAGGCCGTGCTTCCTGCAATTGGCCAGGGCGCGGGCGTTCGCCTCGACGGTGCAGGCCTTGTCCATGTTGTCGAGCAGCACGGGGTCACCCGACTCGATGCCGATCTGCACCTGCCAGGCCCCGGCCTCTTGCATCAGCGCGACGGTCTCCTCATCCGTCAGATCGTCCGCCCGCGCATAGCAGATCCATTGGAGAGGCAGGCGCTTCGCGATCAGCCGGCGGCAGAGCTCGCGCAGGCGCGGACGCGGCACGGTGAACAGCGAGTCGAGACAGGTGACCAGCTCGACGCCGAGGTCGGCATAGCGCTCCCAGTCCGCGGCGATGCGCTCGGCGCTCTTGAAGCGGAACCGGGTGTCGTCGAAGAGGAAGGGATAGTTGCAGAAGTTGCAGCGGTAGGGGCACCCGCGCACGCTCTCGTAAAAGACCATGCGGAAGTGCCTGCCGTGCTCGCGCATCGCCAGCTCCCAGTCCGGAGGCGGGAGGTCGTCGAGGCTGGTCCCCTCCGGAACGCCGCTGTAGAGGACGGCGCCGGAGCCGCGAGGGACGAGCCGGCCTCCGGGCGGCGGCGCCAGGTCGCGGTAGCCGGAGCGGATCCAGGCGGCCAGCGGACCGATCAGCCGCTCGCCGTAGCCCACGGCGAGGAGGTCCACCTCCGGCATCCCCTGCCACTGGTGATGAAGGATGCCGGCGAGGGCGCCGCCCACGACGATCCGGTTGTGCGGCCGTTTCAGCCGCCGGACGATCGGCTCGAGCTCGCTGAGGTCGTGGAGGTAGGTGCTCGAGAGGAAGACGCACCCCGTCTCCGCGAGCTTGCGCTCGGCAGCCGCCGGATCGGTGACCAGCGCGTCCACCGGCATGCGCTCGTACGGGAGCCCTGCCTCGTGAATCAGGGTCGAGAGGACGACCTCGGTGAGCGGCGGAGTCTCGACGTTGTCGCGATGGGCGAGGAAGCGGCGGACCGCCTCCGTCTCGGAAGACCCCCGCAGCCGTTCGAGCCGGGCGGCGAGCAGCGGCTCGGCCATCACCGCCTTCACCTTCAGGTCGAGCCACGCCTCCTCGGCGGCCTGCCACTGTACCCAGACCTTCCGGGCGGTGCGGACGAGGGACGTCTCCTGGCCGGTGAGCCAGCCGCCGGTCACGATCAGGACCTTGCCGCTCGTCTCGCTCACGCCGCCTCCCGCCGCCGGACCGTGGCCACGGCGACGACCCCGAGGGCGGTTCCGGTCACCACGTCGAGGACGTGGTGCTCGTGGAGCATCACCGTCGAAGCCGCGACGGCGAGCAGCCAGATCCAGAGCAGGGCTCGCCCGGCCGGACCCCAGCGCCGGCCGAAGACCAGGACGACGCTGGCCGCGAACGCGAGATGGAGCGACGGAAGCTCGTTGTCGTCGAGGTTGAGAACGTCGGCGAGATGGAAGACGGCCGCTCCGGATCCCGCCGCCACCCGCGGCGGCCAGGCGGGCGCCACCGGATAGACGAGATAGCAGACCCCGGCGACCAGAAGCTCGGCGGTCAGGATGAAGAAGAAGGGGACGAGCTCCCGTTGCGTGCGCAGGACGAAGGGGGTGAGGGCCAGGGCCAGCGGCACGGTGAGGTAGATCCAGGCCATCCCGGGGACGAAGGGGATCGCCGCCTCGAAGGCGAAATGCGGGGCCGGCGGAGTATGGCGATGCACCGAGAGCCAGCTCGTCCCGCCGTAGACCGCGACGAAGAGGACGACGAAGAGCGCGGCGAGGGCGAGATAGAACCTCACCCCCTGATCTCCTCCCGCTCTCCAGGCAGGGGTCGAGGGCCTCTCCACATCTTGAGCCAGATCGTCAGAAACCGCGGCCTCGGCTCGGTGAAGTCCACGTGCTTCGACAGGTGGAGCCAGGGCACGTGGGGGTTCTGGTGGTGCGCCTTGTGGTGGTGGTAGTTGAGGAAGAGGTATTGCACCACCCGGTTCACCCGGAGATTCCAGGCACCGTCGTGGACGTCCCGCTCGGTGAAGGCGTGGTCGGCGTACTGGAGGCTGCTCCAGTTCAGGGCGAAGGCGGCGTAGCAGGTGAGCCAGCCGGCCGGAGTGAGGCCGAGCAGCCCGATGAAGGCGGCCTGGAGGGCGAACGAGAAGAGGATCTCCAGCCGGATCGTGCGCTCCGGAGCGTTCTCGAAGCCGGCGAGCATGGCCTCGGTGCTGGTCTGCCGGAGGAAGCGCGACCCGCGGAGGCGCTCTGGCAGGCGGAAGAAGCCCGGCCAGAGCAGGTAGAGCAGGCAGCCGAACGGGGGCGTCAGCCAGTAGATCCCGGTCAGGACGCCGTACCACTGGAGCGTCTTCACCAGCCGGCTCTCGCCGGGGAGGACGTAGTCGAAGACCTCGACGTCCGAGCGGTTCCGCCGGTGGTGCCCGAGATGGCAGATGCGCTGGAAG
>DASPXX010000014.1:0-16680 GCA_035637095.1 Thermoanaerobaculia bacterium | reverse complement strand
GTTGGGATCGCCCGAGCCCGGGCTGTTGGAGGGGCTCTTGTTGTCCGGCCGGTCGCCGCGCGAGCCCTCGCGCGGGCTCTTCATCCGCATCTGCTCCTTCTCGCGCTCGCGCAGGGCGAGCTCGAGATTGTGCTTGGCGTCGGCATCGGCCGGAGCGAGGCGGAGGGCCTGCTTGTAGGCCTCGACCGCGCCCGCGGCGTCGCCGGCCGCGAGGCGGGCGTTGCCCAGGTTGTACTGCGCCGCCGGAGCGAGGTCGGGCGGGGCGTCGCGTACCGCCTTCTCGAGCAGGCCGATCGACTGCCGCAGCCGGTGGTTTCCGAGCTCGGCGGTGCCTGCGTTGTAACGGGTCCGCGGATCGTCGGGCGCGAGGCGCAGGGCGGTGCCGGCGGCCTCGGCGGCCGTCTTCGGGTCCTTGGCGTCCCACGCCGCCATCGCCAGGGTGGTGCGCTCGCGCGGGTTCCACAGCCAGCGCTCGGCCCAGACGGGCAGATGCGGCGTCAGGAAGGACGGCAGGGACGGCAGCGCGGCCCAGCCGGCGAGGAGCAGGATGGGGAGCGCCTTAGGCGGCATGGCGCCTCCCCGGAGCGAACGGAGCCACGGCGAGATGGAGCAGCAGGGCGGCCACCGCCAGGGCGAGCGGCCACTGGAACCGCTCCGCCAGGTGGCTCGACACCTGGCTCTCGATCGTCCTCTTCTCCATCCGGTCGATCTTCTGGAGCACCGGGGCGGGGTTGGCGGCGGCGCTGGTGACCCGGGTGTAGGAGCCGCCGGTCGCCCGCGCCAGCCCTTCGAGCACGTCTTCGTGCAGCCGGCTGATCACCAGGCTGCCGTCGCTCTCCCGCTTGAACGAGCCGCGGCTCCCCGGGACCGGCACCGTCGAGCCGTTGGGTGTGCCGACGCCGAAGGCGTGGACCACGACTCCGCCGTCGCGCAGCTGGGCGATCTCCTGCTCGATGCCGCCGCCGTGGTCCTCGCCGTCCGACAGGAGGACGAGCACGCGATGCTTCTCGCTCCCCTCGCCGAACAGGCGGAGGGCGGCGTCGAGCCCCGGCGCGAGCTCGGTGCCAGGCGTCGGGAGCGACCCGGGCTCCACCGTGTCGAGGAGGAGGTCGACGACCGCGCCGTCCAGGGTCAGCGGCGCGAGCACCACGCCGGTCCCCTCGGTCTGCACCAGGCCCACCCGGTTGGCGGGCATGGCGTGCGTCATGCGGCGGACCAGCGCCTTGGCGACGTACAGGCGGGACGGCGCCACGTCGGTCGCGCCCATGGAGAGCGACGAGTCGATCATGAAGACCACGTCGACCCCGCGCCGCTCCACCTGCTGCTGCCCGGCGCCCCAGCGCGGGCGCGCCAGGGCGAGAGAGGCGCCGAGGAGGGCGAGCACGAGGCAGAGGATGGACAGCCGCACCCGGCCCGGCGACCAGGTGGGCATCAGCCGGCTCCACAGGCCGCGCGCCGCCCAGGCGGCGTCGGCCGCGAGGCGCCGGCGCCAGAGCCAGACCGCCAGCGCCGCCGCGCCGAGCGAGGCGAGCACTGCCACCGCCACGAAGCGGGGCTCGGCAAACCAGGACCACATCATGGCTCGGCCGTGATCCGGAGGAGAGCGGTGGCGAAGGGGAGGACGAGGAGGCCCAGCCCGGCCCAGACGAGCGGCGGGAAGGTCTCGCGGTAGCGCACGTAGCGCCGCACCTGGAGGGGCGTCTTCTCCAGCCGGTCGATCTCGCGGAAGATCCGCTGCAGGCTCGCCGGATCGGTGGCCAGGAAATATTGCCCGCCGGTGCGCCCCGCGATCGTCCGCAGGAGCTTCTCGTCGACCGGCAGGCTCATCGGCACGTGGCGGATCTCGGTGGCGCCGGTCACCGGGTCGCGCACGGGGAAGGGGACGTCCACGACGCCCTTGGAGCCGCCGACGCCCACCGTATAGACCTTGATCCTCAGGCCCTGGCAGACCGCCGCGGCGGAGATCGGGTCGATCTCGCCCGCGTTGTTGATGCCGTCGGTGACCAGGACGATGACCTTGCTCTTGGCCTGGCTGTCCTTGAGGCGCGCCGCGGCGTTGGCGAGGCCGACGCCGATGGCGGTGCCGTCGGGAAGGGCATTGAGCTGGATGTTGTCGACGATGGTGTCGAGCATCTCGCGGTCGGTCGTGAGCGGCGCCCGGGTCATGGCGCCTCCGGAGAAGACCACGAGACCGATGCGGTCGCCGGGCCGGCCGGCCACGAACTCGCGGATCACCCGCTTGGCCACGGTCAGGCGGTCCTTGGGGCGGAAGTCCTCGGCGCCCATGCTGCCCGAGATGTCGAGCACGATCTCGACGTCGATCCCCTGGGTCAGACTCTCCTCCCAGGCGTAGCCGAGCTGCGGGCGGGCGAGGGCCATGACGAGGAAGGCCAGGGCCGCGAGGCGCGCATAGAACGGCAGGTGGAGCCGCCAGCCGCGGCCGACGCCGCGGCCCGCGGGCAGGCGGCTGTAGGTGAGGGCGCCGAGAGCCGCCCGGCGGTGGTGCCACCAGGCGAGGAGCGGCACCGCGAGGAGCAGGAGGAGCCAGGCGGGGCTGGCGAGCTGCGGCAAGGCCTGGGTCATCCCGCCGCCTCCCGCCGCTCGGGCGCGGAAAAGTCCACCGGCTCGACCGGCCGCGCCCAGGTCTCGATCTCGCGGCCGATCTGTCGCGCGGAGGCCAGCCGCTCCCGCGACCGCTCCTCGCCGGACTCCTGGCGCGCGAACTTGACCAGATCGCAGCCGCGCAGCAGCTCGACGAGCTGGCGGACCAGAGTCCCCGGCATGCGCCGGGCGAGGAGAGTGCGCTGGATCTCGCTCGTCGTGCTCTCCGCCGCCGGGAAGGCGAGGCTCCGCCCGAGATAGGAGCGCAGGGCGAGGCTGAGCCGGGTGTGCAGGCGCACGACCGAAGGCTCGGCGGCGATCCGGTCGAGCTCGCCCAGGAGCTCGTCGAAAGGCGGGAGCGCCGGCCGGGTGGCCTCCTCCTCCGTTCCCTCGGCACGCCGCCGCCGCCACAGCAACCAGCCGAGGAGCGCGAGCAGGACGCCGGAGGCCGCGAGCGTCCACCAGAAAGCGGCCCCGATCGGCAGCTGATGCAACGGCGCCGGCGGCTTCGGAGCCGGGTTCTTCTCGCCCGCGGGCAAGACCGAGCGCACCGCGAGAGCCAGGCCGGCCGGCGTCCGCACCTGGAGCGTGCGGTCGCGCAAGGGCACCGCCACCTCGACCGGCGGCAGGTCGACCTTGCCGGTACGGAAGGCGGCGAGGACGAGCCGCTGCCGCCAGAGCATGGCACCGTTCTCCGCGACCTTCTGCGGCGCGCCCTTGTCCAGGACCTCGGCGTCACCCCAGGTGGTCCCCCAGACCGGGAACCGGGGCTCGCCGGAGAGCGTCGCCGGGTCCACGCGCAGCGTGAGCACCGCCTCGACCCGGTCGCCCACCGTCAGCTGGTCGCGAGGGCTCAGGGAGACCTCGACCTGCGGAGCGGTCTGGGCGGCGGCCGGGAGGGCGAGGAGGAGGAGCAGGAGGTAGCGCAACGCCGCCGCCCCGACCCCGGGTTGAAACCCGGGGCTATCAATGGCCGTCCCGATGGGACGGAGAAAAGATCCGCAATGCTTTGCCTCTGTCCCGGAGGGACAGCCATTCCTAGCCCCGGGTTTCAACCCGGGGTGGGCGCCCGGAATGGCGACGCTTCTCCTCATCGCGCCAGCCTCCGCCGCCGCTGCTCGAAGAAGCTCAGGACGGTCTTCAGATAAGGACGGTCCGTCCGCAGCTCCAGGCGGTCGACGCCGAGGCGGCGGATGAGACGGGAGAGCTCGTCGCGCTCGCGGCGCCGGCTCTCGGCGTGCTGGCGGGCCGCCTTCTTGCCGTCCACCAGGGCGAGCCGTCCGGTCTCGGCGTCGCGCAGCACCACCGGTCCGACGGCCGGAACCTCCTGATCCCGCGGGTCCACGATCTCCACCAGGATCAGGTCGTGCCGCGCCGCCGCTGCTTTCAAGGCCCGCGAGCAGGGGGAGCCGAGGAAATCCGAGATGACGAAGAGGACCGACCGCCGCTTGAGCGCCGCGAGGACCGCGTCGAGCCCCTTCTCCAGATCGGTCCCGCCGTGCGCCGGCCGGTCCAGGACCTCGCGGACCAGGCGCAGCACATGGGTACGGCGGCGCTGGGGCGGCAGGAACAGCTCCATCCGGTCGCTCACCAGCGCGGCGCCGACCCGGTCCTGGTTGCGCACCGCGGCGAACGCGAGGAGGGCGGCGATCTCCGCGGCGAGCTCCCGCTTGAGGATCGCCCGCGACCCGAAGGAGAGGCTCCCCGAGACGTCGATCACCAGGAAGATGGTGAGGTCGCGCTCCTCCACGTACTTCTTGACGAAGGGGACGCCCATGCGGGCGGTCACGTTCCAGTCGATGGTGCGGACGTCATCGCCCGGCTGGTAGGGGCGGACCTCGGCGAACTCCATGCCGAGCCCCTTGAACACGGCGTGATAGTCGCCGGCGACGCCCTGGTCGACCAGCCGGTTGGTGGCGATCTCGATGCGCTTGACCTTGCGCATGAGGTCCGCGGGGAGCGGAGAGCCCCTCCGTGGAGGTGGCGCCGGGGGGCGGGACTTCGTGCGCCGCGCGAGAAAACCGAGCATCGCGCTGTTTCCTGACGGGCGTCTAGGGCACCTGGATGCGGTCGAGCAGCTTGGCCACCAGGGAGTCGGACGAGATCTCCTCGGCCTCCGCCTCGTAGGTGGGGATGACACGGTGACGCAGGATGTCGGGAGCCAGCTCCTTGACGTCCTCGGGAATCACGTAGCCGCGGCCGCGGACCATCGCCATGGCCTTGGCGGCGCGCGCCAGGTACAGCGTGGCGCGCGGCGAGGCGCCGAAGGCGATCAGATCGGTCAGCTCGCCCATGCCGGCCGAGCGCGGATCGCGCGTGGCCATCACCAGGTCGAGGATGTAGCCGCGGATCTTGCTGTCGAGGTAGACGGCGTCCACCACCTCGCGCAGGGCGATCAGGCGCTCGCGGTCGATGACCGGCGACGCATCGATCTGGTGCTCGACCAGCATGCGGTCGAGGATCTCCGACTCCTCCGCGCGGGTCGGATAGTCGATCTTGAGCTTCATCATGAAGCGGTCGACCTGGGCCTCGGCCAGCGGATAGGTGCCCTCCTGCTCGATGGGGTTCTGGGTGGCCAGCACCATGAACGGCTCGGGGAGGCGCCAGGTGCGGTCGCCCAGGGTGACCTGCTTTTCCTCCATCGACTCCAGCAGGGCGGACTGCACCTTGGCCGGAGCGCGGTTGATCTCGTCGGCCAGGAGGAGATGGGTGAAGACCGGCCCCTTGCGAGGAAGGAACTCGCCGCTTCTCTGGTCGTAGATCAGCGTGCCGATCAGGTCCGCCGGCAGCAGGTCGGGAGTGAACTGGATGCGCTGCGACTCGATGGCGAGGGTCCGCGCGAGGGTCTTGACGGCGAGGGTCTTGGCGAGCCCGGGCACGCCTTCGATGAGGACATGGCCGCGGGCGAGCAGGCCCACCAGGAGGCGGTCGAGCAGATACTCCTGCCCGACGATGACTTTGCGGAGCTCGGCCTCGATCCGCTTGAGGGTGAGCGTCTCGCGCTCGACATCACGGTTCAGTGTTGCGACGTCCAGTTCCATAGGTCGAACCCCCGGAACTGCAAGTGGGGTGCCATGGGTGGGCGCGGGCCGTTCCCAGGAGGAGGACGCGAGAGACAGACTCCCGCGTGGCCTCCCCGGCGCGGCGAGGCTCCGGGCTCCGGCCAAATTGGCATGCGGAGCCCTTCCTTTTGATACGGTTGCAGCCGTGCGTCCGCCCATCCTCAAGAAAGCCCTCGGCCAGCATCACCTCGTCGATGGAGCGATCTGTCGACCGCTGATCGCGTTCCTGGAGCCGGCGGGCCGACGGGTCCTGGAAATTGGCCCCGGCGGTGGAATCCTGACCGCCGAGCTCCTGGCCGCCGGCGCCCGGGTGACCGGCTGGGAGCTCGACCCCGGCTGGGCGGCCGAGCTGCGCCGCCGCCTGTCCGGACCCGACCTGCGCCTCGTCGTCGGAGACGCCCTGGAGATCGGCTGGCCCCGCCTGCCGTCCCCGACCCTGGTGGCGGGGAACCTCCCCTACAACGTGGCGACCGCGATCATCGAAAGGCTGCTGCCGCATCACGCCACCGTGCCGCGGGCCGCCTTCCTGGTGCAAAAAGAGGTCGCGGACCGTCTGGTGGCCCGTCCTCGCGAGGAAGCCTACGGCTCGCTCTCCGTCCTCGTCGCCGCCTGGGCAAGGACACGCATCCTGGGCCGCGTGCGCCCCGGGAGCTTCCGTCCACCTCCGAAAGTGGACAGCGCCTTCGTCGGCTTCGAGCTGCACCCGCCGCCCCTTCCTTTAGAAGAGATGCCCGCCTTCACCGCCTTTGTCCGCCTCGCCTTCGGCCAGCGCCGCAAGACCCTGCGTAACGCGCTGGCGGCCGGCTGGGGGAGGGAGAGAGCGGAAGCGGTGCTCGCCGCGGCCGGGGTACCCGCGAAGACGAGGGCGGAGGAGCTGGGGCTGGAGGAGTTTCTGGGGGTGTGGCGGGCGGGGACTCCGTTCACCCCGCCCGTTTCATAGCATGCCATCCGTGCTACCATGTCATCGTGATTCGCTCGTTCAAAGACCAGGGCGCAAAGGACATCTTCTATGGCAGCAACACCAAGGACGCCCGCCGCAGTTGCCCCCAGAGTCTCTGGTCCGTGGCCCTCCGCAAGCTCGACCAGGTCGATTCGGCCGAGAAGCTCGACGATCTTCGGATTCCGCCCGGCAACCGCCTGGAGGCTCTCTCCGGCGATCGCGAGGGTCAACACAGCATCCGGATCAACGACCAGTACAGGATCTGCTTCGTCTGGACCAAAAACGAGCCGGAAGACGTTGAAATCGTGGACTACCATTGAAGAAGCTTGAAGCAGTAGAGGTCACCTATGGTTCGAGTTCCCACCCACCGCGAGCCCACCCACCCCGGAGAGATGCTCCTCGAGGAGTTTCTCAAGCCCATGTCCCTGTCCCAGAGGGACTTGGCCGACGCCATCCATGTTCCCTACCAGCGCATCAACGAGCTCGTGAACCGGAAGCGGGGAGTGACCCCGAGCACGGCGCTCCGCCTGGCCCAGTACTTCGGAACCTCCGCGGCGTTCTGGCTGAACCTTCAGCTTCGCTGGGATCTGTATCACGCCGGCATCGCCGAGGCTGCCGAGCTGAAGCGCATCAAGAGACTCCAGACCGCCCACGCGGAGGCTCTGCTTTAGAGACACATCGAGCCCACAGCCTGAAGCGGTCCGCGGGCGTCCTTCCTGGGTGTGTCCTTCTGAGCTAGAATGTGGTCACATGGAGGCTGATGATGTCGCAGAAAACGATAGGAATCCGGGAGCTCAAGGGACAGCTCAGCAGCCACATCAAGGAGGTCCGAGACGGCGCTACCCTGGTGATCACTGATCGCGGCAAACCCGTGGCCCGTCTCGTACCTGTCGCAGCCGGACTCGCTGAGAAGGTCCAGTCGATGCTGGACTCCGGAATGGCTTCGTGGAGCGGTCAAAATCCGTCGTCCGACCTGCCTCGGGTACCCCTGCGGGGACCGAAGACTCTGGCTGAGCTCCTGCTCGAAGACCGGGAATGAACACTTCTTGCGGCTCCAAGTTTCAGACTTCCTGATCGACCGGGCTGGAGATCTGGCCTGGGCCTATGAAAGGCGCAAGCGACAGGGGTGCAAGGTGGCGGTCGCGTATACTCCGCCGGTCGGCATCGGCCGACGAGCGCTCCAATGTCGATTCTGTCGCCAACCCTCTCGTCGACAGGGCCGGCGATCGGCTTGGCCGTCGGTCAGCTGAGTCTCTTCGCCGCCTTCACCCTGACCGCCTATGGGCTCGGGCGGACGCTGGCCTGGCGGCTGGCGCTCGACGGATGGGTGGAGAAAGGGGCGCTCTCCGTGGCCCTGGGCACGGCGGTGCTGGCGCAGTGTGTCCAGCTCTTCGGGCTGGCCGGGATCCTCCGCCCCTGGGCGGTCGTCGCGCTGGCCGCCGCCGTTCCACTCGTCGGACGGCGGGCTTGGCGCGAGCTGATCGCCGCGGTCGGCGAGAGGTGGCGCGCACGCCGGCCCGGTGGCCGGTGGGCCCTCCGGCTCGGGCTCGCGGCGCTCGCCGGGGCGCCCCTCTTCGCGCTGACCCTCTATCCGCCGACGGATTTCGACCCCACTGCCTATCACTTGCCGATCGCTCGGGCATTCAGCGAGTCCGGCCGGCTGCCCTTTCTCCCGGACCTGGTCTTTCCCATCGGTCCGCAGCTCAATGACCTGCTCTTCGCCGCCGTCTTCCCCTGGGGCGGCGCGTTGGCGGCGCAGGGTGTGGAGCTGGCGCTGACCCTGGCCACCGCCGGACTCCTCGCAAGTTGGGGGGCCCGCGCGTTTTCCCCGGCGGTGGGGTGGGTCGCCGCGGGCCTCTATCTGGGAAACCCGATCGTCGTTCACCTGGCCGGCACGGCCTACATCGATCCGGGGCTGGCGCTGTTCGTCACCGCCGCTCTCTACGCGCTCGACCGGGCGCGCGCCGGGGAGGCTTCCGGGTGGCTGACCGCCGCTGGTTTTCTGGCCGGCACGGCCGCCTCGACCAAGTATCTGGGGCTTTTCTTCGTCGGGGCCGTGGTCCTGGGCGCTGGGATCGCGGCCTCCGCAAGACGGTGGCGGGCGATGGCCTGGACCGGGGTGGTGGCGCTGGCCGCGCTCGCCCCGACCTATGGGCGCATCCTTCTGGCGACCGGCAATCCGCTCTTTCCGCTCCTGCCGGGGCTCTTCGGCTCGAGTCCCTGGGATCTCGAGCCTTGGCCGGGCGGAGTCTCCTGGAGCCGGCGGCTCGCCGAGCTCGCCACCCTGCCCTGGGACGTGGTCTTTCGCCGCTCATCGGTCAACTACCAGCCGCCGTTCTCCCCAATCTATCTGGTCGGAGCTCCCCTGTTGATCGCCACCGGGATCCGTGATCGCCGGGCGCGGTGGCTCTTGGGCGTCGCCATAGCCTGGCTCCCGTTTTTCTCCCTCTTACCCAGGGATGCGCGCTTTCTGTTGCCCGTGCTGCCCATCGTGACCTTGGTCTTGGCCGTCGGGGCCGTGCGGCTGGCCGGCCGGCTGCCTGAACGTCTGAAGGCGGGCCGGCCTGCCTGGGCCGCCGGCGCGCTGGCTTTGGTGCTCTTTCTTCCGGGTTGGGCCTATGCGCTCCACCGCCTGGCCCTGCAAGGTCCCATCCCGGTCACGGCCCAGGGCCGCGAGCACTACCTCGGGAGCCGCCTGCCGCTCTACCCGGCCTTGAACTTCCTGAACCGCACGCAGGGAGACGGCTGGGTCGCCTTCGGCTTCCATGCCCAGAACATGGTGTACTTCGCCGACGGGCGGCTGTTGGGAAACTGGAACGGTCCGGCCCGGTTTCAAAACCTTCTCCCGCTGTCGTCGCGTCCCGCCGCCTTTCATCGTGCGCTCTGTGAGCTCGGGGTGACCGTTCTCCTCGTCTTCCCGGCGGGAGGGGTCGCTCTGCCCGAGGGGGATGCCGCGTTTCGCGCGCATTTCCGGCCGCTCTACGCCGGCGCGCGGGCGCGGTTGTATGTGCTGGACCCTGGCGATGGATGCGGCGGTTGAGATTGCCGCCGCGCGACCCGCGGCGCCGGCGCCATGGGAACGGTGGGCGCTTTTGGCCCTGGTCGGCGTCTTCGGCCTGTTGGCGATCACCCTGTACCTGCCGGCCGAGGAAGATGCCTTCATCTACTACCGCTACGCCTGGAACTGGGCCCACGGCTCCGGCCTCACCTTCAATGCCGGCGATCCGGTCGAGGGTTTCTCGGGGCCGTTGTGGATGGCGTTGCTCGCCCTCCTGGCACGTCTGGGGTGGGATCTTCCGCGCGCGGCGCCGGCCCTGGGGCTCGCCTGCGGCGCCCTGACCGTCCTCGCGACCCATGCCCTGGCGCTCCAGGTGGGTCTGGGGCGCTTCGCCCGCTGGGCCTGTACGCTGGGCGTCGGGCTCTCCTATCCGTTCATCGTTTGGGCGCGAAGCGGGCTCGAGACGCCGTTCTATTCCCTGGTGCTTGTGCTCTTCGTCAAGGGCTGGCTCACGGCTGAGCTCACGGACCGGGTGGACGGCGGGGCCGCCGGCCGCCGGCGCCGGCAATGGCTGGCCGGTTGCCTGGCGCTTCCCGTCCTCCTCGGGAGGCCCGAGGGGATTCTCGTCCTGCCGGTGGTCTGGATCGACCGGCTCACCGATCGCCGCGACTTGGCGGGGGCGTTGCGCTACACCCTGCCGAGCCTTCTGGGCTACGGCGCCTTCCTGCTCTGGCGCTGGCAGACTTTCCACAGCTGGGTCCCCAATACCAGCATCAAGCTCTATCCCCTCCTGGTTGGCCGGTCGATCCCGCAGCTTCTGGGCTATGTCGCCGCGCTCGGCCTGTGGCCCGTCGCCCTGCCCGCCTGGACGCTCTGGCGGTGGTGGTCCACCCGGAATCGACGGGATCGCAGAGAGGACCGGGAGCGCGGGGAGAGGCGGCTCCTTGCGGCGCTTTTCGGGACGGTCTGCCTGACGTCCTTTTTCTTCCATTTGGCGGCGGGTGGGGACTACCGCCCGGCGTTCCGCTACCTGGTTCCCACCTTGCCGATCCTCTTGGTGGCCTCCTGGTATTCGTGGGAGCTGCTGTGTCGCCGGGCTCCGGCGCTCGCCGGGCGCCGGGTGCGGTGGGGCGTCCTCACCCTGACGCTGGCCGGCTCGCTCGCCTTCTTGGCGGAGAATCCACCGCGCCTCCGGGACTGGTCGTCACTCGTCTATCCGCGGTGGCGCGATCCCTATTCCGACACCGAGCACTGGGGCGTACGCATCGCCCGGTGGATCGACGGCAACGTACCCCCCGGGAGTGTGGTGGCCTTCGGGCAGATGGGACGGGTCCCCTACTATCTCGCCCGCCACGGGCACGAGATCCGTTTCATCGATACGCTGGGATTGGTCGACCGCGAAGTGGCGGGCCTGTACCGGCTGGACCGTAAGCTCGGAGACCTTCTACGGCGGGTGGCCGGCGGACAATCCTTGCCTTCCGCCCTCGAGCAGGGGCGGCGGGACCGGGCGGAGCAATTCGCCGACCTCCTGCTGCGACGGCAGCCCGATTTCATCCTGGTCGAGACCGAGCTCGAAGACTACGCGATGATGCGGGCCCTGGTCGGCCGGCCGGCCTTCGCCGCGCGCTACCGGGAGGTCGTCTCCCTTGCTCCCCCGGGAGGAGCGCCCTACGTGCGGATCTATGCGCTGGCCGGCGGGCCGCGGCCGCCGCTCCGGGCCTCGGCCGGCTCTCCCACGCGTCGCAAAGTCTGAGGCTATGTCGCAATCTCCGGAGATTCGTCGCGATCTTTGCGGCTGTGTCGCGAAGTCGGTGGATCGGTCGCGATGTTCCGGATGTGCCGCGATCTTCCTGGATATGTCGCAAGGTCTGGAGATGTGTCGCGAAATTTCCGGATGCGTCGCAATGTCTGCAGATGCGTCGCGAAGTTTTCGGAGCTGTCGCAAAGTTCGGGAGGTGTCGCGAGATCTCCGGAGGTGACGCGAGGTTTCGGGATGCGTCGCAAATCCTGCGGCTGTGTCGCGATGTCTCGGGATGTGCCGCGATGTCCCGGGAGGCGTCGCAGAGCTGGGGCTGCGTCGCGAAGTCGCCGGCGTTGCCTCGAAGTCTGCGGACGCGCCGCGATGTCCCGGGACATGACGCGATCTCCAGAGATCGGTCGCGATCTGCAGGGCTGTGTCGCGAAGTTGCGGGAGATCGACCGTCGCTTGGGAAGATCGCGACATCCCTGCGAAGGCTACTACGGAGACGAGTGGCCGGACTGCTTCGAGCCGAGCAGGGGCGGGACTTCGAGAAAGCTGCGGCAGCACACGATGCCGGGTGGCGTCGTAAGGTGATCCGCCTGCGGGGTGTTCTGGATCCAGATGGCTCTCATTCCAAGGGTAGCAGGGACGGTCACGTCCCAGAGACTGTCGCCCACCGCCGCGGCGTCACGGGCGGGACATCCAGCATGATCCAGGGCTCGCCTCCACCATGTAGGGTCATCCTTCATCGTACGCATGAAGTCTGAGGTGAGCACGCGAGAGATCGACGGTCCTATCCCAAGCCGGTCGATCTTGAAGCGGGAGTAGTCGAGACCCCCATCGGTGGCGATCCAGATGCTCCAGTCATCAGCCAGCGCGCGCAGCACCTTGCGGACGCCGGGATATGGCTCGATCGCTCCGGCGTGCTGCGCCAGCAGTAGAGGGTAGTCGAGCCCGAGCTCGCGGTAGACCTCGGTCCAGGTGTAGTACCCCAGGTTGCGGCGCACCCTGGCCGCGATCTCCGGCAGCACGTTGAGCTGCTCGTTGGTCATCGTCCCTTCGATCGCTTCCCTGACCGGACGCTCGTCCCACAGAGTCCCATCGAGGTCCAGGAACAGGATCTTACGGCTCATTCCGGCTCTCCATCACTAAGTGTAGCTGGACGGCACGTTCTGGAGTACGATTGAAAAAGTACCGAACGAGAGCGCCTTTGGATGATTCAAGACCTGGCGGACCGCAGGCTCTGGCAGGAACAGGACGCCGAGGCGATCAAGCTCGCCGCGCGAGCGCGCGAGCGCGTCTGCCTGCTCCTGGGAGCAGGAGCGTCCGTCCCGCTCCTGCCCACTGCCGCGAAGCTCAAGGCCGCGATCCTCGCCGCGGTAATGAGCGACCAGTTGCACCGCGAGTTCAACCTCGGCCGACTCACCGAGCTGGCGGAGCAGAGCCACATCACCCTCGAGGTGTTCTGCTCGATGCTCCGCTATCGCTGCGGCAGGCGTTTCGACGTATTGCGGATGTGGACCGAAATTTGTCGTGGCGTCGGTGTCAACTCGCTGGCAGCCTCGATCGCCGCGTTGCGCCGGGCCGGCTGGTGCGGCCCGATTCTCACCACCAACTTCGACAGCGTGATCCAGGAGGCCTTGAGCGGTCAGCCATTTAGGATCTTGACCGAGCCTCAGCTCCGGTCCGATACCGAGCCCGACGACGGGGATGTCTGCGCGCTCCATGGAACCACCTTTCAGCAGCAGCCGGGCAACGGCCTCGGCGCACCGCGATTCGCGCCGCCGCTGAGCGCCACGGCGCGAGGCCTTGCCCGGCCGTATCCTCCTTCCCTGTATCGCTATCTGTCGACGCTCTTCGCCTCCGGTCGCAAGCTGCTCGTCATCGGGCACTCCGGGCGCGACTACTACGATATCAACCCGATGCTCGCCGAGCTGAAGGCCAGTCAACCGGCTCTGCTGGACAACTGGCTCTGGATCTCGTACCCGGGCGGGAACGAGGACGAGGTCCCCAGGCTCGGCCAACTGGTCGGCGCGCAGAACGTGCTGCGGGCAGACGCCACCCGGGTGCTCCTGCAGGTCTGCGACCGCCTCGGCCTCCGGTCGGAGGGATGGCCGCAGAGCGCAAAGACTGATGGGTGGCAGGAGCGGCTGCGTGCCGCGACCGCCACGTTCGAGCTCGCGCCGGACGACATCCGGCAGTTCCTTCTCGACCTCGAGCGGAACCTCCCGGGCGCCTGGGTGGTGCAGGAGCACTACCGCCTCTACAGCGCCGGCTACGGCGAGGGAGACACCCTGACCTTCGGTGGGGTCGCCCAGGGAGGCGCTCTGGAGGCTTCCGAACGCGAGCTACCGGATCTCGATTTCCTCCAGGTTCCCTTTGGCGATCTGCTGAGAGGCCAGTTCGCTTATCGCGACGACGACCGGCGATATGCAGGGCGAGAGGACCTTGCACCGGAGTACGATTATGCCAGGGCGGTGGTGCTCCTCGAAGGCATCGCGCAGAAGATCGATCTCGTGCTCGGCGCCTCCCTCGCGGGTTCGCTGCGTGCCGAGGACCAGGCTCTCCTACTGGTGGGGAAGGCGATCGCGGTCGACTACCTGGGATTGATCCACCGCAAGCGCTGGCAGTTCCTCGGCAAGGAGGAGTTGCGCCGCGAGTCGCTCTCCTGTTTCCGGCGCTGCATCGAGCTCGCGGGCAGAGCTCGGGCCGCACTTGCGCCCCTCCTCGCGGCTGCCCGCAAGGATCCGGACAGGCAGCAGGCGCTCGAAGACCTCGTCCAGTCGTGGGTCTGGGAGCTGATCGGCAAGGACAATCTGGCGCGCACCCTCCCGAGACCCGAGGCGGCCTGCGCCTTCCGAGAGGCGATCGCGGCCCGGCAGCAGTTGATCAAGCGGGAGCTGAAGCGCCGGCGGCGGGAAGAGGCGGTGAGCGCGATGAACGATTACCTGATTGCTCACTACCCGCAGCTCTGGCTACGGGCCTCCGAGCTGGTCAAGCTCTTGCTCCATGCCGAGGGCGACACAGCCGTCCCGCTACCCTGGGACCAGATCTCCAAGGAGAGCCAGGCAGAAGTCCTGGCCAACCTGAAGCTGTGCCAGAACGCCTACGACCGCTTCTCTGGGTTGACGGTCGGCGTTCATGGCCACTATCCCGCTCTGGTCGAGGCCCGGATCATTGTCTACGCTGCTCAAGGCTTCGCCAAACGCACGGCCAGAGCGCATGCGGCGGCGCTCGGGAAGATCGAGGTCATCTACGCGCGCCTTCGAGAGATCGCGAAGCGGTCCCCCGCGGTCAGCCGGACCTGGGTGCAGAACGTCGACGAGCGCGTCGCGGCCATCAGAGAAAAAATGCAAGGCGCCGGACCACCTTGAGATTGTGCTGTCTCGGCGCACGATTCGCGCGGCCTCAGCCCAGGCCCAAGCCGCCGATCGTATCGACGACGAGGACCTTTTCAGCGAGCTCGGCCAGAGGCTCCAAGGAGTCGATCGCTTCGACCTTCCGTCGCACCGCCGTGGGCACTCCGCCGAATCGCTGCTCGATCTGCCGGAACACCACCCGCCGCATCCGCTCCACCGCTTGGCGTGTCGCGGACTCCAAGCCCTTTTCCACTCCGCGCGCCTCGGCCTTTCCCAGCCAGGTCAGCTCCATGGCCCTGATCTCCTCGTTGCCTTCCAGGTCCAGCAACCGCTGGAGCTCGAGGGCATCCTGTCCCGTTAATTGTACATACGTCTCCACCCAATTCACCAGCACCTGCTTGCGCAATTCGGTCACGTCCGAGAGCGCGATCCGCCGCAGGCATTCCAGCATCAGCTCCGCCCGGCTCCATTTCCCAGGGCGCATGAGCGCTGCGAAGGCCCAGGCGATCGGCTCGGGCCGGACCAGCCATTCTTCCGCCCGGCAGCCGGAGAGCCCGACCACCAGATAGTGGAACACGGCGGTCACCTTCTTCTTGAAGCCTTCGTGCAGAGTCCCCTGGTGGACTCCCGGCCGGCCTCCCCTCAGATTCACCAGGACCGGCAGCACCGGCAGCCCGTGCCGCAGGCGGAGCTGCATGTAGTACTGCCAGAGCCGGTGGTCCATGCCGGAGCGGAAGTCGGTCTCGATCTCGACGTGCACCAGGAGCGGCACCTCCTCTCCGGCGACCGGCACCTTGGCGAGGAGGTCCATCTCCCGGCGGTCGCCCGCGGGCCAGTCGGTGAAGTCCTCTTTGTCCAGGAAGATGGTCCCCCCGGTCTGAAGGTGAGAGGCGGATTCCGGGTCGACGAGGCGAAGGAAGTCGGCGAAGAAGAGTTTGATCAGGCTCTTGGAGAGCTGGTCGTGGCTGGTCAAGGGCGTTCTCCGATCGGGTCGGGCGCAGCTGACGCTGCGCGGTCCGCCCTATATCAGTCGGAAAACGGACCTCGATTCTTGCACTCGGGGACAAATTTTCTCGACGAATCTTTCCTGGCGAGCAGGCGCTGTACGGGAGGGGGACGGCTCCTCCGTCCCTCCTTGCCTCCTCCCCCTTTCTCGTTGTGCTAGACTTGATGCCTACTTGAAGGCGAAACCTTCAACCAGCACATCACGTTCTAGAGCATAGGGCCCAATCGTGTCTCTGGCGATCACCAAGACCAGCAAGCCGCGCGAGAAGGCGATCCTCTCGCCGGGGAAGATGAGCGAGCTCGCAGGACTCCTGCTGCTCTTCGCCGGCGTCTTTCTCGCCCTCGCCCTGGCGAGCTACCACCCGGATGACCCCAGCCTCTTTCATAAGGTCTCCGAGGAGGTCCGCCCGAAGAACTGGACGGGGCCGCTGGGCGCTCATGTCGCGGCGGTCGCCTACAGCTTTTTTGGCCTGAGCTGTCTGCTCATCCCCTTCCTTCTGGTCGTCACCGGCTGGAAGCGGCTGCGCCCGCGCAGCCGGCCCCGCGTCGTGGGCCGCGGCTTCGGAGCCGTGCTCCTGCTCGCCGCGACGCCTGCCCTCCTCCAGCTCCTCCTCGGGCGGATCGCCTGGCGCGGGGGCTCCATCGCGGCCGGCGGCGCCTTCGGCCAGCTCCTCAGGGAGCTGCTCGACAAGCGCCTCGACTTCTGGGGAACGCTCACGGTCCTGGTTGCGGCGACCGCCTGTGGCACCGCGCTGGTCGTCCAGTCGACCCTGGGGAACCTGCTCGCCGCCTGGCGGGACCGCATGCGGCGTTTCTGGCAGGAACAGACCCTGTCCCGGGAACGCCGTCGGGAGCGCCGTGAGAAGGAGAGGGTCCGGAAGCGGATCATCACCAAGCACATGCAGCGGGTGGTCGAGGAGAAGCAGAAGCGGGAAGAGACCAAGCCCATGGTCAAGCCGGCGCAGCGCTCCGTG
>DASPXX010000013.1:0-3847 GCA_035637095.1 Thermoanaerobaculia bacterium | reverse complement strand
CCCCAGATTCAAAAAAAGCAGACATGGAGAGCTTCGCTCTCGCGCTCCGGCCCTTGTCAGGGCCGCAGAGCGCGACGCACCGGGCGAACTTGATCCTCGAAGAAGCCGGAATCCCTCTCCCGAGCCCTGCCCAGATCGGTCTCTGGTCGAAGACCCTCGGTGGCATCGAGCCCCTCCTCGAGCTTCTTCGCCGGCTCATCCACGCCGGCCTCGCCAACAAACGCAACCCCGCCGCCTACGTTCACCGCGTGGTCATGGAACAAGCCAACCGGCCTGAGCCCGTGCGAGCCCGCTACACCCCCAGGTCGAGAAATCCGCTGCTCTACGCCGGCTCTGACGAAGTCCGCCGCCAGCAAGCCCGCGAGATCAGCGCCAGACAGCAAGCCAAGAGAAACCAATGAAAGTCGCCCTCTACGCGAGCACCTCCGCCGCCGGCCTCGACCAGGCCACCGTTGGCGAGATCCTGGCCAAGCTCACCGCCTACGCCGCCCGGAGAGGCTGGGAGATCACCCTGGCAATGTACCGACCAAGGCCCGGGGGCAGACGGTCCAAGAAAGGGCCTCAGGCGCCTCCGTGAGGCCGTGAGGGCCAACGCCGTCCAGGCTGTCCTCGTCCGCACCCTGAGCCATCTCGCGGCTTCCCTGCGCCACCTCACCGATCTCGGTCGGCTCCTCGCCGATCGAGGCGTCGCCCTGATCGCCCTCGAAGACGGTCTCGACACCACCGACCTCGCACAGGCGATCCGCTGGCACGACTGGCTCGAAACCTCCGCCAACCTCGATCGCCAGCTCCGCGCCGAAGCTGCAAAGCTCGCCTACCTCCGAGCCTCTGGAGCCCGCTGGGGACGTCCCGCCGTGGTCATCAATCCCCTGGAGCTGTCATCCCTCTGGGAGGGCCGGAGAGGCCGCCGCCCCCTCACCCAGCGCGAGCTCGCCACAAAGCTCGGCGTCTCCAGAACCACCGTCCGCAAGCACCTCGAGACCCTTCGAGCCGCCGGCCAGCTCGACGACCAGGCCCGGTCTCGTCGCCTCGGCGCCCGAGGAGGCCACCGCCCGGCCGGCCGCCCCTCAGCCGCCATCCACGACACCGCCCTCGTCGCCGCCTGGGAAGCCCAGTCTCTGTCCGCGCGCCGGCGGGGCACCTCACCCAGCCTCGCCGCCATCGCCCGCACCCTGCACGTGAGCCGGAGCCGCGTCAGCGCCCGGCTCCGAGAGCTCGGCCTGCTCAAAGAAGAAGAGTTTCCTCTCAAAGCTACACAGAAGAGCTGATCTGTGCTATGATTTCTCTCGCTGAGTGCCGCAAGCTCCTGGGCGAAGCCGGGCGCGATCTGACGGACGCCCAGCTCGAACGCCTCCGCCGGGAGCTCTACGGCCTCGCCGACATCACCGTGACGTGCTTCCTGGCCAAGGGGGGCCGGAAGGCGCCGGTCCCAGACAAGGAGCCGCCGGGATGACCACACTGCGGGCGATCATCTACTGCCGCGTCAGCAGCAAAGAGCAGACCCAGAACCTCTCCCTCCCCGTCCAGGAAGACCAGTGCCGGACCTTCTGCAAGCAGAACGGCTGGGAAGTCGACCGCGTCTTCCTGGAGCGCGGCGAGTCCGCCAAGACCGCCAACCGCACCGAGCTGCAGGCGGCCTTGACGTACGTGCGGGAGCAGAACAAGCGGCGCGTGAATATCCACGTCCTCGTGGTCACCAACGTCGACCGCTTCGCCCGCGACGCCTTCGATCACGCCATCATCCGCCGCCACCTGGCCGGGCTCGGAATCACCCTGAGATCGGTCAGCCAGCCGATCGACGAGACCCCGGCCGGCAAGTTCATGGAAGGTATCTTTGCCGCCCTCGCCCAGTTCGACAACGACGTCCGCGGCGGGCGGACCAAAGCCGGCATGCAGGAAGCCGTACGCCGGGGCCAATGGGTCTTGAAGCCACCCCTGGGCTACCTGCCGGACGGCAAGACCCTGAAGCTCGACCCCGAGCGAGCCCCCCTCGTCCGCCTCGGCTTCGAGCGCTTCGCGACGGGCCTCTACACCAAGTCCCAGGTCCTCGAAGAGATCACGAGGCTGGGTCTCCGCACCCGGCAAAACCGCGACCTGTCCGCCCAGAAGTGGGGCGAGATGCTCGTGAACCGCGTCTACATCAGCCGGATCGTCCAGCGCACCTGGGACATCGAGACCGCCGGCAACTGGCCTCCCCTGGTCGACGAAGACACGTTCTGGCGCTGCCAGAGCCTGCTTGCCACGAACGGCGAGATCGTCCCGAAGGAGCGCAACAACCCAGACTTCCCGCTCCGCGGCTTCACCACCTGCGGCCACTGCGGCCATCCACTCACCGGCTCCTGGTCCCACGGCAAGCGCCAGCGCTACGCCTACTACCACTGCCCGCCAAAGGCCCGCTGCCGCAAGACGAACCTCCCCCGGCGCGACCTGGAAGCCAAGTTCCTGACCCTCCTCGATCGCCTACGGCCGCGCCCCGAGCTCGTGGCCCTCTTCCGAGCCATCGTCCTGGACCACTGGAAGGCAAGGCATGAAGATGTAGCGGCCCAAAGAGCCGCCGCCGAAAGGAAGATCGCCGACCTGAAGCGCCGGAAGGATCAGCTCGTCGAAGCCTTCATCTTCCAGAAGCTCATCGACGAAGACACCTACAAGGAGCAGCTCGCCAAGCTGAGCGAATCCATGGCCCTGGCCGAGATCGACCAGCACGACCAGAGGTCCGAGGAGCTGGACATCGAAGCCGTCCTCGACTTCGCCGAGAGGGTCTCCCTGAACGCGACAAGGCTCTGGCTGGAGGCGACCCTCGAGCAGCGGCAGAGATTCCAGGCGTTTCTGTTTCCGGAAGGCTTGCAGGTCGCGGAAGGAGAGATTCGAACACCAGTAACTTCCTCATTCTACGAGGAGTTACACCACTTCACTGTACCTGGGGAACGTTTGGTAGCGCATACGGGATTCGAACCCGTGTTACCGGCGTGAGAGGCCGGCGTCCTGGACCCCTAGACGAATGCGCCAGAATGTCGAGGCATGCCCGATGCGACGTCCATCGGACGCCGCGAAGAGTAGCATACCGGCTTGGAAACGTTCAACCCTCGGACCGCTATTCCCCGCCGTTGTAGTAGGGTAAAGGCCTGGGCCGCCGTGGCCCTTTGGAGAGCTTTGTCGTGCCCTTGAAGCTGGTCGCCATCGCCGGAGATCGCTCCCTCGTGCTCCCGAACGGGCGCCCGCTTCTGGTGGGGCGCGCCGTGGCGTGCGACCTCCCCATCTCCGATCCGACGATCTCCCGCCGGCATGCCGAGATCGAGCAGTTCGAGGGCGCGATCCTCATCCGCGATCTGGGCTCGACGAACGGCACGTTCATCAATGGTGAGCGGGTCCGCGACGGGCTCGCTCCGCCGGGAGCGCGCATCGCCTTCGGCAAAGTTGACTTCGATGTGGTGGCTGAGGAGGAGCCGGAGCCTCCGCCGCCCCCGGAGCTCGGCGACGAGAGCGGCGATGCCACGATCCTGCGCCAGATGCCGGTCCGTGGAGCCGCCGACATCGCCGCCCGCCTTGCCGTCGCTCCCCACGGACCTTCCCTCCTCAAGATCGAAGGCGACTCCGCCATCGACCGCCAGGCCAGGAAGCTCGACCTCCTTCTCGATATCGCCAAGGAGCTCTCGCAGCAGACCGAGGTCGGCCGGCTGCTCGACAGGGTCGTGGATGTGGCGTTCCAGGTGATGAGCGTCGACCGGGTGGCGATCCTGCTGGCCGGCCCGGATGGCGAGCTCGTGCCGCAGATCTCGCGCAGCCGCAGCGAGGGGCCGGACGTGGAGTGGCATGTGCCGCGCGTCATTGCCCGCCGGGCGGTGGCCGA
>DASPXX010000012.1:0-18063 GCA_035637095.1 Thermoanaerobaculia bacterium | reverse complement strand
CCGCCCCCGCCGCCGCCGCCTCCTCCTGAGCCGGAAGTGGCTCCTGCGCCGCCGCCGCCGCCACCTCCGCCGCCGGCCCCCGCGCCGCGTCCGGAGGAGCGCGTGACGGTGAACTTCCCGCCGGGCAGCGCCAGGCTGTCGAACATCGCCAAGGCGAAGCTCGACGAGGTGGCGCTCAAGATGAAGCAGGATTCGGAGCTGCACGCTCAGGTGATCGGCTACTCCGACGCCACCGGCGGCGCCGAAAACCAGCGGCTCAGCGAGCAGCGCGCCGATGCGGTGAAGAACTACCTGGTCACCCGGCACGGAATCGATCCGAGCCGGATCACGACCGAAGGGAGAGGCTCCGCCGAATCGACCGGCAACCCCGAGCAGGATCGCCGGGCGGTGATCATCCTGACGGGTGGAACGATGTAGGCAGGTTCCACCCGGATACCTACACCCCGCACACACCGGAAAGGCCCCGCGAGAGCGGGGCCTTTTTTATGGGGCCGGAGGTGCTTCCTCGCTCACCGTCAGCCGTTCCCGGCGCAGCGAGGCGACGGCGCCGGCCAGCCCCGCCGCCGCCCCGAGCCCGATCAGCGCCGCGGCCTTTCCGGGCGTGAGGAGATCGGCGACCAGCACGCGGGTGAGGAGCGCGTCCGGATTGCGCAGGCGCAGCAAGGCCTCGCCGGCCCAGAGGGTGCCGCTCGCCAGCAGGCCGCCGAGCAGCCCCTGCAGGAAGCCCTCGGTGTAAAAGGGACCCCGGATGTAGAACTCGGTGGCCCCCACCAGGCGGAGGACCGAGATCTCGTCGCTGTGCAGATACGCGGTCAGCCGGACGACGCTGCCGATCGTGAACACCGCCGCGGCCAGCAGCCCCACACCGAGCGCCAGCCCGACCGCCCGCAGCACCGCCACCACCGTCTCGAGCTGCCCCAGCCACTCGCGGTCGTCGTCCACCATGGAGACCTCGGAGCGCCGCCGCCAGGTCTCGATCCAGGCGCGCAGCTCGGGCGGCCGCCGCGCCGGATCGGTCAGGGAGAGCTCGAGCGAGGGGGGGAGCGGCTCGTCTCCCAGCCCCTCGACCAGATCGGAGAGGCTGGGGAAGGCCTCCTGGAAGCGCCGGCGCGCCGCCTCCGCCGAGACCTCCGCCACCGACGCCACTCCGGGCCCGCGGCCGGCCTCGGCGGCGAGCTGCCGCACGAGCGGGTCCGGCGTCCCCGGCTGCAGATAGATGACGAGCCGCATCTCCCCGCGCCAGCGCTCGACGGAAGCCAGCAGGCTGCTGCTCACCAGCACGAAAGCTCCCCCGACGAAGAGGCTGACCGCGATCGTCAGCACCGCCACCAGGCTCACCTTCCAGCCGCGCGCCAGATTGGTCAGGGCTTCGCGGAAGAAGTAGAGGATCGCCTGGAGGAAGCTCACCCGGGCTCCTCGGCCAGCGGTTCGGGCTCGGGCTCCGGGCCGATCCGCGGCGGATCGGTCCCCACGAGCTCCTGGTCCGCGGCCAGACGCCCGGCGTCGAGCGTCAGCACCCGCCGCCCCACCCGCTGGATCATGTCGCGGTCGTGGGTGGCCAGAAGCACCGTCGTGCCGCGCAGGTTGACCTCCAGGAAGAGGCGGAGGATCTCCCAGGAGAGGTCGGGATCGAGGTTGCCGGTGGGCTCGTCGGCGATCAGGATCTCCGGCTCGTTGATCAGCGCCCGCGCGATCGCTACGCGCTGCTGCTCGCCGCCCGAAAGCTCCAGAGGGAAGGAGTTCAGGCGGTGGGCGAGACCGACCCGGCGCAGGGCCTGGTAGGCCATCTTCTTCCGGGGCGTCAGCTCGACGCCGAGGATGCGCGGCAGATAGCTGACGTTCTCGAAGACCGTCTTCCTGGGGATCAGGCGGAAGTCCTGGAAGACGACGCCGATCGCCCGCCGCAGGTACGGGATCTTGCGCGGCGGGATCGACGAGACGTTGCGGCCGTTGACCAGGATCTGCCCTTCGGTGGGCACGTCGGCGCGGAAAATGAGGCGCAGCAGCGACGTCTTGCCGGAGCCGCTCGCTCCGGTCAAGAAGACGAACTGGCCGCGCGGGATGTCGAAGCTGACCCGGTCGAGGGCGGTCTGCCCTCCGGGGTACCGCTTGGTGACCTGGAAGAACTGGATCACTTCGGCGTCGGCTCGCGCTCCAGGGCTTGCCGCAGGAGCTGCTGCACCGCCTTGGGCTCGGCCCGCCCCCCGGAGCGCTTCATGACCTGGCCGACCAGGAAACCGAGGAGCTGCGCCTTGCCGCTCCGGTACTGCGCCACCTGGCCCGGATGGTCGCGGATCACCTCGTCGACCCACGACTCGATCTGCGCCATGTCGCTCACCTGGCCGAGGCCGAGGCGGTCCATGGCGGCCGCCGGCTCCTCGCCGCCGTCCCAGAGGGCGGCGAACACCTCCTTGGCGGCGCTGCTCGACAGCCTGCCCGCGTCGACCAGGGCGACCAGGGCGGCCAGCCGGGCCGGCGGCAGGGCCTCCGCCACCTCGATCCGGCGCTCCTTGAGCACCCGCAGCACCTCGCCCATCACCCAGTTGGCGACCGCCTTGGGGTTGGACGGGTGGGCGGCCGCGACCGCTTCGAAGTAGTCGGCGAGCGCGCGCTCCGCGGTGAGGAGGAGGGCGTCGGCGGGCGGCAGGCCGTATTGCTCGATGAGCCGCGACCGGCGTTGCCAGGGGAGCTCGGGGAGCTGCCGCCGGAGCTCCTCGACGCGCTCGGAGGCGACCGTCAGGGGAGGCAGGTCGGGATCGGGGAAGTAGCGGTAGTCGTGGGCTTCCTCCTTGGTGCGCATCAGGCGCGTCTTCCCGGAGTCGGCGTCGAAGCTCCGCGTCTCCTGGACGACCCGGCCGCCGGATTCGAGGAGCTCGATCTGGCGGGGGATCTCGTAGTCGATCGCCCGGCCCACGTTGCGGAAGGAGTTGACGTTTTTGATCTCGGTCTTGGTGCCGAGGCGGGTTGAGCCGCGCTTGCGCACCGAGACGTTGGCGTCGCAGCGCAGGCTCCCCTCCTCCATGTTGCCGGTGCTCGTGTCCGTATAGAGAAGGACCTGATGCAGCGTCTGCAGGTAGTCCTGGGCCTCGGCGGCGGACGACATGTCGGGCCGCGAGACGATCTCGACCAGAGGGACGCCGCAGCGGTTGTAGTCCACCAGGCTCTGGCCCGGCAGCGCGCCGCCGCCCGGCGCCTCATGGAGGAGCTTGCCCGCGTCCTCTTCCAGATGCAGCCGCTCGATGCGCACCCCCTTCTCCTGCCCCGTCAGCGGCAGCAGGCCGTCCTCGGCGAGCGGGCGGTCGAACTGGCTGATCTGGTACCCCTTGGGCAGGTCGGGGTAGAAGTAGTTCTTGCGCGCGAAGATCGAGGTCGCATGGACCGTGCACCCGAGGGCGAGAGCCAGCTTGACCGCGAGGTCGACCGCCAGCCGGTTCGGCACCGGCAGCGTCCCCGGATAGCCGAGGCAGACCGGGCAGACGAGCGTGTTGGGAGCCGCCCCGAAGCGGTTCGGGCAACGGCAGAACATCTTCGTCTCGGTGAGCAGCTGGACGTGGACCTCGAGGCCGATGACCGCTTCGTAGGCTTCGTGCGCCATGCCGGGGGCTAGTGTAGCGCAAGGGCGCACTGAAGGCCGGGCCGGCCCGTGCTCACTGCGGTCCGCGCCGCAGGCGGTCCAGCTCTTCCGCGAGAGCGCGGGCGCGCTCCTCGGCGGCGCGGCGCCCAGCCGCCTCTTCAGCAGCTCGCTCCTCGGCGGCCTGCCGCGCGACAGACTCCACCCGATGTGCCTCCCTGAGCTCGTCGTTCCAGAGGAGCTTTTGGCCGCTGGCCGTATCCACGAGGCGCAGCCGCTCTCCCTCCGGCAGCACCGTCAAGCCCGTGGTCTGCAGGTCGAGCGAGCCATCACTGTTCAGCTTGATGGGTCGATAGCGGCCCCGTTCAAGCCGGCGGCCCTGCAAACGCGGCTCCATGTACTCCGCATAGGGATCGAAGAGGACGAGCTCCGCCACGCCCAACCGCTCATAGAGCTTTGGCTTGAAGTCCTCATCCTCGTCCGCGGTCTTTTTCGAGGTGATCTCAAAGACCAGAGCAGGAGCCGTCTCCTCCCAGAGGCGAAAGATTCTCCGGTCCCACTTGGCGACCCCCCGGGCCAGGAGCACGTCGGGTGCCACGCACTTCCTGGGATCCCCCTTCTCGTAATACAGAAAGAGGTTGCCGCCCACCCACACGTCCGGCACGCCGGCGTAGCGCCGCTCCAGTCCTTCGATGATGTCGGACATCACCCTGCGGTGAAGAGTCGTCTCGGCCATGGGCTGGCCGTCGGATTCGGGGTAATCGATCTCGTGCTCGAGTGGCAGCGCCATCATGCCTCCCTCTTGCGGCAGAATCCCGACGGGTTACGGTATCAGATCACCGGAAGGTGTCAGAACGCAACTCCACATTTCATGATACCACGATGGGGGGCGGCAGGGAGCAGGACGCGTCGGGAGCGTCGGGAGAACCAGGCTGACCAGGGGCGTATCCTACCGCTCCCCGGACCGGCCAGCAGATCGATCCGCTCCATTCGCCTCCCGGTGCGAGCCACCCTCATCCCGGCCTGCCCCATCCGCCCTCCGGCGCGCATCGTTTCGCCCTCGGCCTGCGTCATTCCCGCTCTGGTCTCGGTCCTGCGCTCCGCGACGCGCCTCACTTGCCCTGCGGCACGCCTCATTCCCGTGGCGGAGCGTATCATTCGCACCACAAGGCGCATCATTCGTACCATCACACACATCATTCCCATCGCGGAACGAATCATTTGTTCCGCGGCCTGAATGATTCAGTCGGAGGTACAAATGATGTACGCCGCGATTGTAGCGATGCAGCCCCCGGACAGAATGTCTCAACGCGAAGAGCGAATGTTCTGCGCCGCAACGCAAATGTCTCGCCCCGCGGTGCGGACGGCGTACGCCGGGGGCGCAGCGTCCCAAATCGCGGCGTTGATGTCCCAAATGCTCGGGTGAGGAGCGTAGATGCCGGGGTGAATGTCCGCCGTCTGTTCGGAGATGCCGCACACCGGTCTCCCGGAAGGCCGCGACCTGGGGCGAGCGTTCCAGCAGTCGGTGGAAGGGCCACCGAGCCGCACGCCAACAAGCTGTTTGGTCGCGTCAAGCTGAGCCCGCGCTGATCGCCGCGCCGTCGCGTAAAGGCAACTTGATCCTTGATCCTCCGGAGGAGCGCGCCTAGGATAGATGGCATGTCCGACGACGATCTGAGCGACGAGCCCAAGGTCAAGCGCCGCGGGCGCTCCCTGCGGGAGAAGAGCGACGCGCTGGAGGAGATCCTGCGCCGCTACTCCGAGCCGATCCCGTCCCCGGTCAGCGAACCCCACCCCTTCGCGAAGGCGGGGCCGAAGCTGAAGCGCCTCCGCGAGCTCTCCGGCTGGGAGGCCGAGGAGATCGCGGACCGGACGGGCGTGAGGCTCGAAACCCTGGAAGCCTTCGAGCGGGCGGACTCCGCCGCCGCGGCCACCCTCGACGTCTCGGACCTCGAGCGGCTGGCCTCCGCCTGCTGCGGCTCCCTCGACGATCTCGTCGAAGCCGAGCAGATCTCCGCAGCGAAGCGCATGACCCGGCGCCGGTCCCGCAGTCTCTTCGATCTCTGATCGTCCATGTGGTGACCAGATGAATCGCAAGACCGCAGTGGCCGTTGCCATCGCTTCTGTCCTTCAGCCAGGCGCTCCCTGAAGACGGGGCTCAATGAACAGGCCCAAGTGGTTCCTGATCGGCATGCTCGCTACGGCCGTTGCCCTTTCCTGGATCAGGCCACCATATTCGGAGGAGATGTACCTTCAGCACTCGCCGACGGTGGTGCTTCTCGTCGCGCTGCCGCTGCTGCAGAGGCGCTGGCCCCTCTCGAACGCTGCGTTCGGCTGTCTCGTTGCGTTCATGCTCCTGCACACACTGGGCGCCCGGTACATCTACTCGAACGTCCCTTACGACCGCTGGCTCACCTCCCTGCTGGGGCACGGCCTGTCCGGTGTGTTCGGATGGAAACGCAACCACTATGACCGGCTCGTCCATTTCTCCTTCGGCCTGCTCTGGGCGCGGCCCGTCTTCGAGGTCTCCGTCCGGTACCTGCGCATCCCGAGACGAGTCGCCTTCTCGACCGCCGTAGCGTTCCTCCTGGCCTTCAGCACCCTCTACGAGCTCTTCGAATGGAGCCTCACCATGGTTCTTTCACCCCAGGACGCCGGCGAGTACAACGGCCAGCAGGGAGATCTCTGGGACGCCCAGAAGGATGTGTCGCTGGCGCTCGTAGGTGCCCTTCTCGGCGTGGTCGCCCTTCTCATCACGACCCGCCGGACCCCCGAACCCAGGCAACCGTCTCTCCCATAGCCCCCTACCTTTCAGGGTTCCGTCAAAGTCGTGCGGAGTCGGAGTCTTCCCCCGCCCAAAGACCCTCACCCCCTGGCCCCCTCTCCCACCCGCACTCCCACCCTCCCGGGAGAGGGGGGACCCCCAATCCTCGCTTTTTCAATGTTTTGGGCGGTGGCGCCCCCTCTCCCGGGCGGGCGTGAGTGCGGATGGGAGAGGGGGACGGGGGGTGAGGGTGGGCGGGCGGGAGGCCCCCGCTACGATGACTTTGACGGGACCCTGCCCTACCTCTGCGTCAGCAGCAGATACCCCGTATCCGGGTCCGGGTCCCGCGCCACCTCGCGGACCGGCAGCGGGGGGGCGAGCTTTGCGAGGTCGTCGCGCTGGGCGAGGATCCAGACCCTTCCGGGGCTGGCGGCGAACTGGCGGAGCTTCTTCTCGCTGTCGAGCTCCACGGCGAAGCGGCCCGTATAGATAAGGAATGTGGAGTCGAGCCGCGGATAGATACCGTAGGGCTCTCCGGGCTTCATGTGCTGGAGGAGGACTTGCGAGAGCGGCCGGGCCGACTTGACCGTGTCGAAGCGGGGGAGGAGGAAGAAGGCCGCGGTGAGGACGACGAGGGCCATGCCGGCGGCGACTCCGGCCGTGGCGCGGACGATCCGGCCGGCGCGGGACTCCCACCAGGCCCAGGCCGATCCCAGGACGAGCGGCACGAAGGCGGCGCTCACCATCCAGAGGAACGGCACGCCGCCCAGGGGCGCGATCTCGTCCGGCCGGCGCGCTCCCAGGATGGGTGGCGCGGCGACGGTCAGGAGCGCAAGGGCGGTCAGCAGGCCCAGAGGGATCTGCACCCAGCGGCGGTCGCGCGGCCAGTCCGTGGCGATCCGGTCGAGCGCGGCGCCGATCAGCAGGGCCATGGCCGGGTACATGGTGAGGACGTAGACGTCCCGCTTGGCCGGCGAGAGGCTGAAGAAGAGGAGCGTCACGACGATCCAGCAGAGGCAGAAGAGCGCGCCTTCCCTCTCTTTGCCGGCGAGGCGCTTCCTGGCGACCAGCACGCCGGCCGGCAGCAGGAGGCACCAAGGGAAGAAGTCGCCGGGGAGGACCTGGAGGAAGTAGTACCAGGGCTCGCGGTGGTGCCAGGGGTCGGCATAGCGGGTGACGTTCTGCTTGAAGACGATCTGGCGCAGGTAGTCCTGGCCTCCCGCGAGCCCGGCGGGGATCAGCCAGGCGAGGACCACGGCCGCCCAGAGGAGCAGCCCGAGACCCGGACGCAGCCGCTTCGCCTCGGCGCCGTTCCGGGTGAGCGCCAGGAAGGCCAGGATCGAGAGGAGCGGCGGCAGCAGCCCGACCGGTCCCTTGGCCAGGGTGGCCAACCCGGCGCAGAGGAAGAAGAGCGGATAGAGAGCCGGACGGCCTTCGGTATAGCCACGCACCCAGAACCAGACGGCCAGGGCGACGAGCGCGGTGAGCAGCATGTCGATCTGCCCGAAGCGGCCCTGCCAGAGGATCTTGAAGCTGGTCGCGAAGACCGCGGCGGCGAGCCAGCCGGCGCGCCGTCCGAAGAGCCGGTCGCCGATCCGGAAGACGAGGAGGACGGCTCCCACCGCGGCCAGGGCCGAAGGGATGCGCGCCGCCGTCTCATCGATGCCGCCGCGCAGCGCTCCGCAGGCGATCATCAGCCAGTAGAGGAGCGGGGGTTTCTGGGTATAGGTCTGCCCGTTGAGGCGCGGCAGCGCCCAGGAGTGGCTCTGCCGCATCTCGCGGGCGACCTCGGCGTAGCGCGCCTCGTCCGGATTCCAGAGGTCGCGGCGGCCGAGGCCGGGAAAGAACAGGAGGACCGCCAGAGCGGTGAGGATCAGGAGGTCGCGCCGGAGCGTGTTCACAGCCGGTCGGTTTCGGTGGGCGGAACCGTGGTCACCTCCGGGCGGGGTGCGCCCGGCCGGTAGATGAACCAGAGGTTCCGGCTGTAGATGATGAGGCCGGTGGCCTGGCCGACGATGAACACCGGATCTCTCTGGTGGATGGCATAGGCGAGCAGCACCAGGCCGCCGCCCATGCTCAAGAACCAGAAAGCTCTGGGAATTACGCTTTCCTTGCGTCGCTCGGAAGCGAGCCACTGGACGAAGAAGCGGCCGAAGAAGAGGGCCTGTCCGAAGAACCCGATGACGAGCCAGACGGAATGATGTGCCAAACCTCGATCTCCTCTGAGATCCGCCGGTCGACCCAGCGCGTCTGCAGCCAGCGGACCCCGAACAGGTCCAGGAGGGCGCGCCAGATCCGGTTGCGGATGTTGTATTTGGGCTCTCCGTGCAGGCGCGGCCGGTGGTTGACCGGCACCTCGGTGACCCGCGCCCCCTCCATCCGCAAGAGCGTCGGCAGGAAGCGGTGCATTCCATTGAAGACGGGGATGCGCCGCAGGTACTCGGTGCGCGCCGCCCGCAGTGTACATCCGACGTCGGTCACGGATTCATGGGTGACGCGGTTGCGGATGCCGTTGGCGATCCGCGAGGAGATCCGCCGCACCCAGCTGTCCCGGCGGCGGGCCCGGATGCCGGAGACGACGTCGTAGTCGCCGATCCGCTCGAGGAGGCGCGGGATGTCCGCCGGATCGTTCTGCAGGTCGGCGTCGAGGGTGACGACGACCTCGCCGCGGGCGAAGCGGAAGCCGGCGTCGAGGGCCGCCGACTGGCCGCTGTTGCGCTTCTGGCGGAGGATGCGCACGTGCGGGTCCTGGCGCGCCAGGCCGGCGAGGATGGCCGGGCTGCGGTCCGTGCTGCCGTCGTCGACGTAGATCACCTCGTAGGGACGGCCGACGCCTGACAGGGCCTGAACGATCTCGCCGTGCAGGACGGGCAGGTTCTCTTCCTCGTTGTAGACCGGGATGACCAGCGAGACCTCGGGGGCGAGCCCCGGGGGGGGTTGGACGGGCGTCGGCATGGGGATATCTTAGCCGAGCCATGGACCGTGCTCTGCGCCCGCGGGCCGCGATCGCCCTGGTGGCGGCCTGGGCGCTGCTCGCCGGCGCGTCCCAGGCTCTCCGCCCCATCCTCCCGATCGACGAGACGCGCTACGTCTCGGTCGCCTGGGAGATGTGGGTGCGCGGCGATTTCCTGGTCCCCCACCTGAACGGCCTGCCCTACAGCGAGAAGCCCCCCCTGCTGTTCTGGCTGATGAGCCTGGGCTGGTGGGCCTTCGGGGTGAACGAGTGGTGGCCGCGGCTGGTGCCCGGCCTCTTCGGCCTGGTCAACCTCTTCCTGACGGGCGCCCTGGCCCGCCGGCTCTGGCCGGAACGCCTGGAGCTGGTCCGCACCGCGCCGGCGATCCTGTTCGGCTTCTTCCTCTGGAGCCTGTTCACGACGCTGATCATGTTCGACATGCTGGTGGCGTTCTGCGTCCTGGTGGCGCTGCTCTCGATCCACGAGGCGCGGCGGGGCGGCGGAATCGTTCCCTGGCTGGCCGCCGGGTCCGCGCTCGGCCTGGGCATTCTCGCCAAAGGTCCGGTCGCCCTGCTGCTGCCGGTGCTGGTCGCCCTCCAGGAGCCCTGGTGGGGGAAGGAGCTGCCGCGCTCCGGCGGCCGTCTCCGCTGGTGGCTCGGCCTGGCGGGCGCGGTGGTCCTCGCCGCCGCCATCGCGCTCGCCTGGGCGCTGCCCGCGGCGGCGGCCGGCGGCGAGGCGTACCGCCAGTCGATCCTGTTCAGCCAGACCGGGTCGCGGATCGTCCGCGCGTTCGCCCACCGGCACCCCTGGTGGTGGTACCTGCCGCTCCTGCCCGTGCTGGCGTTTCCGTATTCGTTCTGGCCGCCGCTCTGGAAAGCGGCCGCCCGGATGCGGCCGGGCCGGCTCGATCTCGGCCAGCGCTTCTGTCTGGCCTGGATCGTCCCGGGCCTGGTGGCGTTCTCCGCGATCAGCGGCAAGCAGCCGCACTACCTGCTGCCGCTCTGCCCGGCCTTCGCCCTGCTCGCCGCCCGCCTGCTGGGCGACGAGCCCGCGGTCCGGCGCTGGCACGTGCTGCCGCCGCTCGCCGTCCTGGTCCTCGCGGGGACGGCGATGGCCGCCGGGCCGTCGTTCGCCCGCGAGCTCCGGCTCCCCTCCTGGGCTCCCGCCGTGTCTCCCTGGGCCGGCGTCGCGCTGCTCCTCGCCGCCGCCGGCTTCGTCGCCGGGTTCGCGCGGATCTTCCCGGGCCGGCCGGCGGCTCCGACCCTGATCACCCTGACCTTCCTGCTCGCGCTGTACGCCGGCTTTGCCGGGGTGGCGCGGCGGGCCTACGACGTGCGGCCCATCGCGCGCTACCTCGGGATGGCCGAGCGGCAGGGCCGGCCGATCGCCGTGGTCGGGGCCTACCACGGACAGTTCCACTTCCTGGGGCGGCTGGAGCGGCCGTTCGAGGTGATCGGCCGCGGCGCGGAGCACGCCTGGATCCTGGGCCACCCGCGGGGCCTGGTGGTCGAGGACCTCGACGCCATGCCTCCCGAGATCGGCCGGGCCGAGATCACCCAGCCGTACCACGATGGCTCCCTCGTCGTATGGGGAGGGCCCTCTTGAGCCGGGGGAAAATCCGGTGGTATATCCGCTTCGTACTTCAGAGCGAGGAATGATGAGGACGCGCGCGGTCTGGCTGTGTGGAATCGTGGCTCTGGTGATGCAGGCCGTGCCTCTCGCGGCCCTTCCCTCTCCCCGGCGTCTCGGCGCGCCGCAGGCGGTGGCCGCGGCCTCGGGTGTGTTCGACCCCTTCGTTCCGGGCGGCAGCTATGAGGTCGGGGCCGAATTCCGCTTCGCGCCGCGCCGCTTCCGGTTCCTCCCCGAGCGCCTTCCTCCCGCGTCTCCCACGATGGGGATCATCGCGGACGCGCAGGGGAGCCTCTACGTCTACGGCGGGTGGCGGCTCGATTTCCCGTTCGGCGCGCGGTGGGTGGTGAGCCCCGGCTGGGCGGTGGGCCTCTACGACCGGGCGCCCGAGTTCGACCTCGGCGGGCTGCTGGAGTTCCGTACCAACATCGAGCTCGCCTACCGCCTGCCCAACGGCTCCCGGGTGGGCCTCTGTCTCTACCACCTGTCGAACGGCGGCCTCTACGCGAGGAACCCGGGAAGCGAGTCGCTGGTCGTGAGCTACAGCGCGGGATTGCGCCAGTGAGCCCTGTGCTATCCTTCGGGCCTATGGCCGTCGACCCGGAGCTGCTCGAGATCCTCGTCTGTCCGAAGACCAAGGGAGAGCTGGAGCTCGTCGCTCTCCCGGCGGAGGTCCGCTCCTCGCTGGTGGAGAAGTACCGCGAGCACTTCCGCGACGAGGAGCCGGTCGTCGAGCAGGGGCTCTACTGCGCCGCCTCCGGTCTCGTCTATCCGATCGTCTCCGACATCCCGATCATGCTGATCGAGGAAGCTCTCCCCGCTTCGGCAATCGGGCGCCCGGCTCCCTGATCCCGCCGTGTCCGGACGTGCCGCCCGTCTCGGCCGTCTCAGCTACTGGCTGTTCTCCGGCCATCTGCTCACGATCTTCGGCATCGCCCTGTCCAACATCTTCCTCGGGCTGACCCTGCTGTCGCTCCCCTGGGCTCTGCGCGGCCGCCGGACCTCTCGGGAGGAGCTGGCTCTCCTGGCTCCGCTCCTCGTGCCGCTCGGCGTCTACGTGCTCTGGCTCCTGGGGTCGATCGTGGCCTCGTTCGATCCGGTGACCAGCCTGAGCGGCCTGCGCGAGCTGTTCACGCTGGCGGCCCTGCCGCTGGCGCCTCTCCTCGTGCGGGGCGAGCGGGACGTGCGCCGGCTGGTCGACGGCCTGATCGTGGTCGGCGCCGGGCTCGCCGCCACCGGCCTCGCCCAGTACCTGATGGGCTACGGCGGCCTCGACAAGCGCATCCGCGGCCCCTTCTCCCATTACATGACCTTCTCGGGGCTGCTGCTGATCTGCGATCTGCTGCTGGTCGCCGCCCTGGTCTTTGATGGAAAGCGGGGAAGGACGCGGCAGGCGTGGCGGTGGGCCGCGCTGGTGCTGATCAACGTCGCTCTCCTCGGCAGCCTGACGCGCAGCGCCTGGGTGGGGCTGGGGATGACCCTGACGCTGTTCCTTCTGGTCCGCGCGCCGCGCTGGCTCCTCGCCTACATCCCGGCCGCCATCGTCTTCGCCCTGGTGGCGCCGCAACCGCTCCTGGAGCGCGTCGCCTCGATCACCGACCTCGAGGACCGCTCGAACTACGACCGCCTGTGCATGCTGGAGGCCGGGCTCACCATGGTGGCGGAGCGCCCGCTGTTCGGCATGGGGCCGGAGATGATCGAGCGGCGGTACGCGATCTACCGGCCGCCCAGCGCGCCGCGCTACGAGGTCCCCCACCTGCACAACAGCTTCCTGGAGCTCGCGGCCGAGCGCGGCCTGCCGACCCTCGCCGCCTATCTCGCCCTGCTCGCCGGCAGCGCCGCGGTGGCCTGGCGGCGCTATCTGCGCGAAGGCGGGGACGCCGGGGCGCGCGCCGACCTCTACGTGGGCATCCTGCTCGCTCTCCTCGCCTTCAACCTGGCGGGCCTGTTCGAGAACAACTGGGGCGACACCGAGGTGCAGCGCCCGGCCCTGTTCCTCCTCGCCCTCCCCTTCTGCCTGGCCGTCACCGGACCCTCACCCCCGGCCCCTCTCCCGCGAGCGGGAGAGGGGAGCAAGAAGAGAGAGGAAGGGGAGGGGTAAGATAGGCCCGGCTCGGGAACGGGCATATCGATTGCAATTCCTACCCGGGCCAGGACGAGCGAGAGGACCGCACCAGTGCGTCTGGATCAGCTTTTGGTCGACCGGGGGCTGTACGCCAGCCGCGAGCAGGCGCGGCGCGCCGTGATGGCGGGCATCGTCGAGGTCGACGGCCGCCGGGTCGACAAGCCCGGCACGGACGTGCAGACCGCGGTCCGGCTGGAGGTCCTCGCCCCCCGGGAGCCGTTCGTCTCGCGCGCCGGCCGCAAGCTGGCGGACGCCCTGGACCATTTCGGGATCGATCCCGCGGGGTGGGTCTGTCTGGATACAGGAGCGTCCACCGGAGGGTTCACCGACTGCCTTCTGCAGAGGGGGGCCGCGCGCGTCTACGCCCTCGACGTGGGCTACGGCCAGCTCGACCAGCGGCTGCGCAACGATCCCCGGGTCGTGGTCATGGAGCGAATCAACGCCCGCCATCTCGCCGCCGATGCCCTGCCGGAGCCGTGCCGGCTGATCACGGTCGACGTCTCCTTCATCTCGCTCGCCAAGGTCGTCCCGGCCCTCCTGCCGCACCTCGCTCCCGGCGGCCTGCTGCTGCCGCTCGTCAAGCCGCAGTTCGAGGCCGGGCGCGGGGCGGTGGGCAAGGGGGGGATCCTGCGCGACGAGGCGGTGCGCGAGCGCGTGGTGCGCGAGTGCGCCGAGGGTCTGGCCGCCCTGGGGCTCGAGCTGATCGGGACGCATGATTCGGCGGTCCACGGGACCGGCGGCAACCGCGAGGCCTTCGCGCTGCTCGAGAAGGGGGAGGGATGAGCCGGGGCCGGCGCAAGATCCGCAAGGTGGGCATCGTCGCCAAGGTGGCGAGCCGCGACGCGGTCTTCGTCGCCCACGAGCTGGCCGAATGGCTGCGCCGCCGCAGCCTCGAGGTGGGGCTCGACCAGGCGACGCTGCGCGCCCGCGGCTCGACCGAGAGGGCGTTCCACCCCGGCGAGCCGTGCGACCTCGTGGTGGTGCTCGGCGGCGACGGCACCCTCCTCTCGGTCGCCCGGACGGTCGGTCCCGAAGCGCTCATCCTCGGCGTCAACCTGGGGAACCTGGGCTTCCTCACCGAGATCAGCCGCGGCGAGCTCTACCCCTCGCTCGTCCAGGTGCTGGCCGGGCGCTTCCGGGTCGAGGAGCGGTCGCTCTTCGACGTCGAGCTGCAGCGAAACGGCAGCGGCGTCCTGCGCTACCGGGTGCTCAACGACGCGGTGATCACCAAGAGCGCCCTCGCCCGCATCATCGAGCTGACGCTCTGCATCGACGGCTTCCTGATCGCCCGCTTCCGCGCCGACGGCCTGATCATCTCGACGCCGACCGGCTCGACGGCGTACAACCTGTCGGCCGGCGGACCGATCCTCTCCCCGCTCCTGCCGGTCGCGGTGCTGACGCCGATCTGTCCGCACGCCCTGTCGCTGCGGCCGATCGTGGTGCCGGACAACGGCAACATCGAGGTGACGCTGGAGACCCAGCGCGAGGAGGTCTACCTGACCCTCGACGGCCAGGAGGGGACCTCGCTCGGCTTTCGCGACGTGGTGCGGCTCGGCCGCAGCGACTCGCGGGTGCGCCTGGTGAAGATCAGCGGGCGCGGCTTCTACGACAGCCTGCGGGGCAAGCTCCGCTGGGGCGGCCTGGACGAGACCGGCGACGCGAGCCTCCCCGACGGCTCGCCGGGGGATGGGGAGGAATGAGCGCGCCCGTGCGCAGGCGGCCGGGGAGGCTGCGCCGCTGGGTCGTCCGCCCCTTCGTCTGGGGGCTCGTCCTCGTCGCCGTGCTGATCGCGGCCTTGCTCCTCTTCCTGCAGAGCGGGTACGCCCGCCGCCAGCTCGCCGCCCGCCTGGTGGCCGCGGTCTCCGAGAAGATCGGCCGGCCGGTCTTGGTGGGCGACGTCGACTACACCTTCTTCCCGCTCGCCCTGGAGCTGCACGACGTGGTGATCCCGGGTCCCGGACCCGCCGACCCCGCGGTGGCGCGGATCCCCCTGGCGCGCGTCCAGGCCACCTGGCGGGACCTGGAGAAGCGCGTCGTCCGCCTCGACCAGGTGGAGGCGGTCCATCCCCAGATCTACATCCGGATCGACCCCGACGGCTCCACCAACCTGCCGCGCTGGCGCACCGAGCGGCAGGGTCCGCGCCGGTTCGAGGTGCAGATCGGCCGCATCCTGGTCCAGGACGGCACCTTCCAGCTCAACGAGCGGCGGACGCCGCTGCGGATCGACGCGCGGGCGGTCTGGGGGCGCGTGATTGGCCGGGCGGAGCGCGGCGGCGAGGGCGGCGAGCGGCTCGATGCCATGGTGACCGCCCAGGACGTGGTGACCCGGCTCCCCAATGCGAATCCGTGGCCGGCGACGATCTCGGCCAAGGGGACCATCTTCGCCTCCGAAGGCCGCCTGCGCATCACCAACGCCCGCTTCGCCGGTCCCGATCTGCAGGCGCAGGTCGAGGGGGCGGTCGAATGGCGGGAGAAGAAGCGGGTCGCGCTCAACGTCGACGCCCACGGCGAGACGCCGCTGCTCAACCGGCTCGGCTATCTGCAGGAGCCCATCGCCGGGCCGTTCGCTTTCAAAGGCCAAATCCGCGTCCAGGGTCCCCAGGTCTTCTACGGCGGCGTCATTACCTCGCCGCGGCTGTCCATCCTGCACCGGGAGCTCCGCGACATCGAGGCCGACCTCTCGGGCGGGCGCGAGCGTCTGGAGGTGGACGTCCGGCGGGCCGGGTACGCCGGCGGCCGCATCGAAGGGCCGGTCAGCGTGCCGTTCCAGGACGAGGGGCGGCCGGGCACACCGGTGGAGCTCGACCTCGTCTTGACCGGCCTGGGGCTCCAGCCGCTGATCCGCGACCAGTTCCCGGGCCAGGACATCCCGGTGGTCAGCGGCCTCGCCGGCCGCGTCCGCGGCACGCTGACCTACGACTTCGACTCCCGCGAGCCGCTCTCCGGCAGCGGCTTCGCCGACCTGAGCGTCGAGGCGGTGCAGCAGGCCGGCGGGCTCCCTCTCTCCGGCGATCTCCCGATCACCATCGAGGAGGGCGTGCTGTCGAGCGACGACCTGCACGTCACCGCCCCCGAGCAGGACCTGCGGATCGACGGCTTCCAGTTCAGCCTCCCCAGGGTCGCCGGCCGCCTCGCCTACCACCTGGAGAGCCGCGATCTCGGCCGGCTCGCTCCCCTGCTCCTCGAAGATCTGAAACCGGGCGAGGAGCGGCCGTTCTGGGTCCCCACCGCGGGGCAGGGCACCCTGGCGGGGGAGGTGACGATCGACCGCACCGACTACGTGGCCCAGGTCCAGCTCGACCTGCGCAACGCGGTGACTCCGGACCTGACCGCCCAGGCCGTCCGCGGGTCGCTGCGCCTGCGTCCCGGGGCGGTGGAGGACCTGCAGCTCGCATTGTCCGAGGAACCGGGCACGCTGACCGTGAGCGGCCGGGTGCCGCTCGCCGAGGCGGGGGCGAAGGCGCCGCGCGAGCCCATGACCCTTCAGATCGCCGCCGACCGCTGGCCGGCCCTGTCGGTCGCCCGCTTCCTCCTGCCGGACGATCTGAAAGATTCCTTCCCGGTCGGCGGCCGGGTGACCGGCACTCTCGCTCTCCGCGGCTTCCCCGACGCCTTGCAGGGGGAATCCACGGCGGACGTGGCGGATCTGACCTTTGCCGGCCAGCAGGTCGGCACGGCGCGGGCGGAGGTCGCCTTCGAGGGATCGCGGATCCGGCTGCGCCGGGCGACGATCCACTCCACTGCCGGGGACGTCCAGGTCGTCGGGACGTTCGATGGAGGGCCGAACACGGAAGGGGGCGGGACGCTCGACTTCACCCTCGACGCTCCGGCGCTCGCGCTTTCGGCGCCGCCCTTCCGCGACCTCCTCGGCGGCCGGCTCGACGGCCGGGTGGCGGTCGGCGCCGTCCTCGGCGGCACGATGGAGCGGCCGGAGGCGACCGTCCGGGTGGTGGGGACCCAGCTCGCGCTCGCCGGCAAGCCGCTGGGCGAGAACGGCAGCCCGGGCACGGCCCAGGCCCTCCTCGCCTGGGACGGCGCGAGCCTGCAGGCCACCGGCTCGCTCCTCGGTCTCGTCTCCTTCAACGGCGGCGGCCGGCTCGACCGCACCGGCGCGGACCTGAAGCTCGACGTGTCGAGCAACGACCTCGCGGCCCTCGTCCGGCTGGCGGCGCCGCAGCCGGTGCCCGACTTCGCCGGCTCGTTCCTCGGCACCCTCGGCTTCACCGCCGACTTCGCGCGCAACGTCTGGCAGGGCGAGCTGCAGCTGGCCGACCTGCGGCTGCAGTACAAGGACCACCAGATCGCCAACCTGGAGCCGGTCGTCGCCACACTCGGTCCGGACCGCCTCACCATCGAGTCGCTCTATCTGCGCGAGCCGCAGACCGACAGCGAGCTCTTCGCCTCGGGCACGGTCGGGCTCGGCGGCGCCACGACCCCCCTGGACCTCCACCTGCAGAGCACGATCTCGGCCGCCTGGGCCGGGCTGTTCCTCCCCCAGCTCGACGTCGGCGGCGCGGTCGACGTCCTCGCCACGGTGCGCGGCACGCTCGAGGCGCCGGTCTTGAACGGCGAAGGGGAGATCCGCGACGCCCGTCTCACCATCCCCAACTTCCCGCACGCGCTGGAGAACATCCGCGGCACCTTGCTGTTCGACCGCGACACCATCACGCTGGACGGGCTGCGCGCCGACCTGGGCGGCGGCCACCTCATGGCCTCGGGCGGCCTGCAGCTCCCCGAGCCCGGCACGCCCCTCGAATACCACCTCCAGGTCGCGGCCCAGGACCTGAGCGTGCGCTACCCGGAAGGATTCCTCGCCCGCGGCGACGCGGATCTGAGCTTCGTTTCGAGCGGCGCCAGCCGGATCGTCCGCGGCGAGGTGCGGCTCCTCCGGCTGTTCTATCTGGAAGACGTCGAGGTCGGCACGCTGAACCTGCTGCGCGGGGCCTTCCAGCGCCAGCGCGTCGAGGTCGCGGAGACCGACGAGTTCCTGGCCAACACCCAGCTGAACGTCCGGATCACC
>DASPXX010000011.1:0-49597 GCA_035637095.1 Thermoanaerobaculia bacterium | reverse complement strand
TGACCGGCACCCCCCGGCGCCGTGCGTCGACGAGGAGCGGGCGGTCCATCGGCACGCCGGGAGAGACGACCACGGCGTCGATCTTCCCGGCCGGCAGGGTCTCCGGCTCGGCGCCGGCCATCACCTCCAGCTTGGACTTCGGTGTCGGCTCCAGGCCGGAGAGGTCGAGCTTGTCCTCCGGCCGCGCATCCACGGCGACGACCGAGACGTCCCGCGCCAGCAGCACCCGGGCCGCCGCGCGGCCGGAGAGGCCCAGCCCGTACACCAGAACCCGCTCGAGGCGGCCGCTGCCCCAGGGTGATCTCATCGCAGCTTCAGGGTCGAGAGGGAAAGGAGCGCAAAGAGGATCGACAGGATCCAGAAGCGCACGATGACCTTCGGCTCCGCCCAGCCGCTGAGCTCGAAGTGATGGTGCAGCGGGGCCATGCGGAACACCCGCTTCTTCCGCAGCTTGAACGAGGTCACCTGGATGATGACCGAGAGGGCCTCCAGGACGAACAGGCCGCCGACCAGGACGAGCAGGATCTCCTGCTTGGCGAGCACCGCCACGCCGCCGATCGCTCCGCCCAGGGAGAGGGAGCCCACGTCTCCCATGAAGACCTCGGCGGGGTGCGAGTTGTACCAGAGGAAGCCGAGGCCCGCCCCGACCATGGCGCCGCAGAAGACCGCCGCCTCGCCCACGCCCGGCACGAACGAGATCTGCAGGTAGCCGGAGATGACGCGGTTGCCCGCCACGTAGGTGAACACGGCGTAGGTGGCCGCGGCGACGGTCGTGGCGCCGATCGCCAGTCCGTCGAGCCCGTCGGTGAGGTTGACCGCGTTCGAGACGCCCACCAGGACCACGACCACGAAGGGGATGTAGAAGTAGCCGAGGTTCAGCACGAGCCGCTTGAAGAAGGGGAAGGTCAGCGCCGGGTTGAACCCGTGCAACACCAGGAGCGCCAGGCCGAGGGCGGAGGCGACGGCGATCTGGCCGAGCATCTTCTGGCCCGCGGTGAGCCCGAGGTTCCGGCCGCGCCGCACCTTCAGGTAGTCGTCGAGGAAGCCGACGATGCCGAAGCCGACGGTGACCATCACCACGAGCCAGACGTAGACGTTCTTCAGATCCGCCCAGAGGAGCGTCGGCACCAGGGTGGAGAACAGGATGAGCACGCCGCCCATGGTCGGCGTGCCGGCCTTGATCTGGTGTGCCTGCGGTCCGAGCTCGCGGATGTTCTGCCCCACCGACAGGCGGCGCAGGGTGCGGATGAACCAGGGTCCCAGCAGCCACGAGAGGAGGAGAGCCGTGACGATCGCTCCCGCTGCCCGGAACGTGATGTAGCGGAAGACGTTGAACAGCGCGATGTGCTCGTGGAGCGGGTAGAGCAGGTGGTACAGCATCAGCCGCGCCCTCCCTCTTCCTGCAGACGCCGGACGACCTGGTCGAGCTTGACGCCGCGGGACCCCTTGACCAGCAGCACGTCTCCCTCCCGGACCTCCGCCGCCGCCCACTCCGCGGCCGACGCGGCGTCGGGCCGCCAGTCGGCGTCGGCGGCCAGCTCGCGCGACAGCTCGCCGACGCCGAGCACGGGTGCGAAGCCGAGCCGCGCGGCGAGCTCTCCCGCCTCGCGGTGGAAGCGGGGACCCTCGGGGCCGAGCTCCAGCATGTCGCCCAAGACCGCCAGCCAGCGCCTGCCGGGGAGCTGCTTCGCCCCTTCGAGCGCCTTGCCGACCGCGTCGGGGTTCGAGTTGTAGGAGTCGTCCACCAGAGTGTAGGTGCCGCGCGGTCCGGCGATCCGGTGCACGATGCCGCGCATGGCCGCCGGGCGGACCTCGCGCACGGCCGCGGCGATCTCGCCGAGCGAGAGGCCGAGACCCCAGGCGCAGGCCGCGGCGGCCAGGCAGTTCTCCACGTTGTAGAGGCCGTGGAGCGGCAGGCGCACCTCGCTCTTCGCGCCGCCGGCTTCCAGGACGAACCGGCTGCCGATTCCTGCGGGCTCGGGAGCCAGCTCGCGCGCCCGCACCTCGGCCGTCTCGGATTGAATGCCGTACCAGATCACCCGGCCGCGCCAGGCCGGGCGCTCGGCGTGGCGGCGGACGATGCGGGCCACCTCGGGATCGTCGGCATTGGCCGCGATGATCCCGTCCTCTGCCAAGCCGGCGAGCAGCTCGGACTTGGCCTCGGCGATCGCCTGGACGGTGCCGAAGAACTCCAGGTGGACCGGCCGGACGACGGTGAAGACCGCGGCGTCCGGCCGGCCGAGCAGGCTCAATTGGCGCAGCTCGCCCGGCGTCGACATGCCCATCTCGGCCACCATCCACTCGGTGCCGTCGGGCACGTTGAGCAGAGACAGCGGGAAGCCATAGAGGTTGTTGAGGTTCCCCTTCGTCCAGGCGGTGCGGAAGCGGGCAGCCAGGAGCGCGCCGAGGATCTCCTTGGTCGTGGTCTTGCCGGCCGATCCGGTGATCCCGGCGAGCCGCGCCGGCACGCCGCGCCCGCGGACCGTCCGCGCCAGGCCGTGGAGAGCCTGGAAGGTGTCGTCGACCTCAATGATCGCTCCGACCGATCCGTCCGATCTTTCGTGCCCGCGCTGGACCACCGCCGCTGCCGCGCCGCGCGCCAGGGCGTCGGCGACGAAGCGGTGGCCGTCGGTGTGCTCGCCCTCGTAGGCGAAGAACACCTCGCCCCCGCTCACCTTGCGGGAGTCGATGGCGGCGCCCGAACAGCCGGCCTCCGGATCGCCTCGAACGATCCGGCCGTTCACCGCGCGGGCGACCTCAGCGATGGACAGTCGAGCCAAAGAGCTCCTCCAGGGCTTTTTCGATCTCGTCGAAGTCGGAGAACGGAATCTTCCGGTCGCCGAGGATCTGCTCCCTCTCGTGCCCCTTGCCGGCCACCAGCACCGCCCAGCCCGGACCGGCGGCGGCGATGGCTTGCCGGATGGCCTCGCGCCGGTCGGGAACGATGCGATAGGTCCGGTTGCCGCTCGCCGCGAGCCCCTCCTCCACGGCGGCGAGGATGGCGTGCGGGTCCTCGCCGCGCGGGTTGTCCGAGGTGGCCACGGGCAGATCCGCCAGCTCGCCCGCGACCCGGCCCATCAACGGGCGCTTGCCGGTGTCGCGCTCGCCGCCGCAGCCGAAGACCACGGCCACCTTCTCGATCCCCGCCATCTCGCGCGTCGAGCGCAGGGCGGCATCGAGCGCCGCATCGGTATGGGCGTAGTCCACGAAGACCGCGAACGGCTGGCCGCGGTCGACCGGCTCCATCCGGCCCGGCACCGGCCGCTGCGCGGCGAAGGCCTGCTCCACGGCCGCGTGCGGGAGCCCGAGGACCTCGGCCCCGGCGGCGGCGGCGAGCAGGTTCGCCAGGTTGTAGCGGCCGAGCAGATGCGTCGCGAGCCGGACCTCGCCGCGCGGCGTCCGGATCGTGCCGCGGATGCCGGTTGAGTCCAGCCTCACGTCCTGCGCTTCGACGTCGCCGCCGGCGCCGAAGGTGAGCGCGTCCGGCAGCTCGGCTGCGAGGCGCCGCCCCCATGGATCGTCCAGGTTCACCGCCGCCCGGGCGCCGGGCTTGAGCAGATCGAACAGCCGGCGCTTGGCGGCGAAGTAGCTCTCCATGTCCGGGTGGTAGTCGAGGTGGTCGCGGCTCAGATTGGTGAAGACCGCCAGATCGAATTGCGCTCCCGCGACCCGCCCCATCTCCAGGGCGTGCGAAGAGACCTCCATGGCCACGGCCTCTGCGCCGGCCTCCCGCATGCGGCGCAGCGTGCGGAACAGGTCGGACGCCTCGGGCGTGGTGTGGCCGCCCGGGAAGACCCGGCCGCCGAAGCGGTAGCCGAGGGTGCCGATGAATCCGGCCGGCCGGCCGGCGGCATCGAGCACGGCGGCGAGGAGCGTCGCCACCGTCGACTTGCCGTTCGTCCCGGTGACCGCGGCGAGCGTCAGCTCGCGGTCCGGATGGCCGTAGGTGCGGGCCGCGAGCGGGCCGAGCAGGCGGCGCGGCTCCTCCGCCACCACCCAGGGCACATCGGGGTCTTGCGGCACGGACGGCCGGGGACCGGCCACCGCGACCGCGCCCTTGGCGACGGCGTCCTTGGCGAACTCCCGGCCGTCGAACCGCTGCCCGACCAGCGCCATGTACAGGTCGCCCGGCTCCACGGTCCGCGAGTCGTGCGCCACGCCGCGGACCTCGGGATCTCCCGTTCCCAGGATCTCGCGACCCAGACCGTGGAGCAGCTCAGAAAGACGCATGAGAGCGACCTCCCCTGGTTGTCGAAGAGTGCTCGCTCTCGGTGTTCTGCGGCTGCAGCGGCTGGACGACCGCGTCGGGCGGGTCCTCGGTATCCGGGAAGCTGTCCCCGGCATCGGTGACTACGGGAGCTGGAGGCGCCGGCGCGCCGGCGGTGCTCGCCAGCACCATCTGGCCCGGCCAAGCCGCCAGGGGGTCGCGCTCGGGGCGGACCCCGAGATAGAGCAGGAGCTGCCGCGTCACGGTTCCAAAGACCGGCGCCGCCACCTGCCCGCCGTAGTACTCGTAGCCGCGCGGCTCGGCGATCGCCACCACGCCGACGATCCGCGGCCGGTCCACGGGCGCGAAGCCGACGAAACTGGGGAGGTAGCTGTTCCGCGCATAGCCGCCGGCCACCGGGATCTGCGCCGTGCCGGTCTTGCCGCCGATCCGGTAGCCGGCAACCGCGGCGCTCTTGCCGGTGCCGGAGGTGACCACCCCTTCCAGCATCTCCTTGAGCGTCTGCGCCGTCTCCGGCCGGATCGGGTGGCCGGCCACCGAGGGCTTCCCGTGGAGCGGCCGGACCGGCTCGTCGCTGCCGTCGCGGCCGGTCGCCGCGACCACGTAGGGCCTGAGGAGGGTCCCGTCGTTGGCCACCGCGGCCACCGCCACCGCGAGCTGGAGCGGCGTCACCGAGATCCCCTGGCCGAACGAGACGTAGGCCTTGTCGAGCGGTCCCCACTTGCGCAGCGGATGGACGATCCCCGAGCTCTCCCCGGGCAGGTCGATCCCGGTCGGGCGGCCGAAGCCGAAGCCGGTGATCGTCCGGTACATCCCCTCGTCGCCGACCAGCAACGCGGCCTTGATCACCCCCACGTTGCTCGACTTCGCGATCACGTCGGAGAAGGAGAGGAGCCCGTAGGCCTTGTGATCGCGGATCCGCTTGTCGAGCAGGACGATGGCCCCCATCTCGCAGTCGAAGACGTCGTCGGGCCGCACCTTGCCCGATTCGAGAGCCGCGGCGGCGGTGACGACCTTGAACGTCGAGCCGGGCTCGTAGACGTCCATCGTCACCCGGTTGCGCCAGAGACCCGGCGCGAACTCGTTGAAGCGGTTGGGATCGAACGAGGGGTAGCTGGCCATGGCCAGCACGGCGCCCGTCGCGGGATCGAGGAAGACCGCGCTGCCGCGGGACGCGCCGCGCTCCTCGACCGCCTTCGCCAGCTCGCGCTCGACGATGTGCTGGATCGCCGCGTCCAGGGTCAGGTGCAGGTCCTGTCCCGGCTCGGGCGCGGAGAACGAGAGATCGGGGGAGATGACCGTGCCGCGCCGCGCATCGCGGAGCACCGTGCGCACGCCGGGTTTGCCGGCCACCTGCTTGTCATACAGGAGCTCGAGACCGGCGAGCCCGTGGTTGTCGGTGCCCACGTAGCCGAGCACCTGCGCGGCGAGCTCGCGCATCGGGTAGTAGCGCTTGCTCTCCGGGAGGAAATAGAGGCCGGGGAGGTCCAGGGCGCGGAGCGCCGCGGCCACCGGCGGATCGAGCTTGCGCGCCACCCAGACGAACTCGCGGTCCTGGGCGAGCTGGCGGGCGAGCTTCTTGGCGTCCACGCCGGGTACGACGCGGGCGATCTGCCGCGCCGTGCCCGCGGCATCCTCGATCTGCGGCGGCACGGCGTAGGCGGAGTCGGCCTGGACGGAGACGGCGAGCGCGCGCCCCTGCGCGTCATAGATCGTGCCGCGCGGCGGATCGAGCACCACGACCCGCTGCTGCTGCCGCTCGGCTTTCCCTGCGTAATGGTCGTAGCGGGCGACCTGGAGCTGGTAGAGGCGGCCGCCGATCGCCGCCACCCACAGGCCGAGGAGGACGAGGACGATGCGCAGCCGGGTCGTCACGGGATCTCCTCCCAGAAGACCACCTGCTCCAGCGCGGGAGCCTGCATGCCGAGCTCCCGCACCGCCCTGCGCTCGATCTGCGACGGCCCGGCGAGGTAGGACGCCTCCAGGCGGAGCTGCCGCTCCTTCTGCGTCAGCTCGTCCAGGCGCTTCTCCAGCGTGTCGATCTCGTATCCGGTGCGCAGTACTTCCAGATGGATCCAGGTGTAGGCGAGGAGGCCGCCGCCGAGACAGAGGACGATCAGCAGGACCAGGACCAGCTCGCGCTGGCGCCGCCGGTCCCGTTCGCGGACCAGGTAGGTGTTGACCACCGGCCGGCGGAAGGCGTATGCGTTCCTCAAGGCCTCCTCAGATCCTCTTCGCGGCGCGCAGCTTGGCGGAGCGCGCGCGCGGGTTGAAAGCGATCTCCTCGTCCGCCGGGCGCACCGGCTTCCTGGTCAGCACCTCGATCAGCTGGGTCTCCGACCGCGTGCGGCCGGTGATCTGATCCACCTCTCCCTTGGACAGCTCGCGCATCCGGTTTTTCACGATGCGGTCCTCCAGGCTGTGGTAGGAGATGATGACCAGGCGGCCGCCGGGCTCCAGCAGCCCGACCGTCTGATCGATCAGCTTCGCGAGCCGGGTCAGCTCCTGGTTCACCTCGATGCGCAGGGCCTGGAACACGCGGGTCGCCGGGTCGATCTTCTCCTCGCGGGACGACCAGCCCTTGATCCGGTCGATCAGGCTCTTGAGCTGGCCGGTGGTGGTGATCGGGGACTCGGCGCGCGCGCGGGCGATCGCTCGCGCGATCCGCCGTGCGTGCCGCTCTTCCCCGTACTCCCTGAAGATCCTCTCCAACTCTTCCTCCGAGCTCTGGTTGACCAGATCCGCCGCCGTCAGGCCGGCGGTCCCCATCCGCATGTCGAGCGGCCCGTCGCGCCGGAAGCTGAAGCCGCGTTCCGGCACGTCGAGCTGCAGCGAAGAGACGCCGAGATCCGCGAGGACTCCCGCCACGCTGTCGATGCCCAGCGCGGCGAGCACCTCGTCCAACTGGTCGAAGACCGCCTGCTCCAGGCGCACGCGGCTGCCGAAGGGCTCCAGGCGCCGGGCCGCCAGCGCGAGCGCCTGCGGGTCGCGGTCGAGCCCGAGGAGACGCGCCTCCGGCGCGCGCCGGAGGAGGGCCTCGGAGTGCCCCCCCAGGCCGACGGTCGCGTCGACGAAGAGCCCTCCCGGCCGGCTTTCCGGAGCGAGAAAGCCGAGAGTCTCCGCGAGCAGAACGGGCACATGCTGCGCGTCCATCGGCCTCCGCGGGCTCGCGTCCGCTCAGATTCCGTACTGGGTGAGAGCACGGAAGTCCTCGTCCGTCAGGGGCTCCTCCTCGAGCTGCCGGAGGAACCGCTCGTGATTCCAGACCTCGAGATGGTCGAGCTGCCCGGTGACCACCACGTCCCCGTTCATCCCGGCGCTCTCGCGCAGGAGCTGAGGGATCAGAATCCGGCCCTGCACATCCGGGCGCGTCTGCTGTCCGTAGTAGTTCACCCGCGCCAGGAACCGCGCCTTCGCCGGATCGGTCGAGGGGACCGCCCGCAGGCGCTCCTCCACCTCTTCCCAGACCGGCAGCGGGTAAATCCTCACGGAGTCGCCTTTGAGCGAGGTGACGAACAAATCCAGCCCGTGACGCTCCTCGATGTCCCGACGAAAATCGGTCGGGATCTTGAGGCGTCCCTTGTCGTCAATCTTGGCTGGAGAGCTTCCGCGAAACATGGGTCGTCCCTACACAACTGTCTGACCGACGATCTTAGCCCGTCAACCCACTTTTGTCCATTTTTTTCCACTGGATCCCACGTTTGGCCCACCAAGGACCACTCGGGGCTCCGGAAAATGGCAAAAACAGGGCGGAAGATCGAGAGAGCGGGGACAGACACGGACGAAACACGGACCGACAGGGACGCTCACGGACAGCAAAGGACCGCGAGGACGCGGGGGGCCTCAGTGGGCGGGCGGCGGGGCCACCGGCGGCGGCGTGGTGTCCACCGGCTTGGGCTGGGGGAGGGCTCCCGGCGCGCCCTGCACGGAATCCGCGGGAGGCGTGCGGCCTTCGGTACCAATTCGGGGCTGGGACTGGACCTGCGCGGGCTGCAGCTCGAGCCGGTCCGCCACCGGCCGGGTGAGCAGGCTGCGGAAGCCCTCGGCCTCCTGCGGGGGGCTGGCCACGATGAGCGACTTCTTCTCCAGCTCGGCCATGTACTTGTTGAATTCCTCGCTGTAGACGCGCTCCTGCTCCTGCTCCTGGATCTGCTGGGAGACCTCGGAGAAGGCAGGGATGCGCGACTCGTGGCGCTCTGCCACCTGCAGCAGATGGAGCCCGCCGCGCCCGGCCACCGGCTCGGTGATCGCGCCGGGCGCGAGCTTCCAGGCCGCGGCTTCGAGAGTGGCATCGAGATCGCCGTGCCCCACCCAGCCGAGATCGATCACGTTGCTGGTGATCCCCTTGGGCTGGAGGTCCGCGATCGCATCGGCGAGCGACTTGCCGCCGGTCACCGCCTGGCGGATCTCGGCGGCGGTGCGGGAGCGCTCGTCTGCCGTGGGGAGCCCCCCCTGCTCGAGCACCACCACCTCGCGCAGGTGGACCTGCTCGGGCTGGCGGAACTGCTCGATGTTCTTGCGGTAGTACCGCCGGAGGTCCTCCTCCTCCAGCTTGATCTTGGAGCGCACCTCGCGGTCCATGAGGTCACGGATCCGCAGCTGCTTCTCCATCGAGGCGCGCAGCTGGTCCTCGGTCATGCCGGACTGGGCCAGGGCCTGGCGGAAGTCCTCGTCGGTCTTGATCCCGAAGTTCTGCTTCATGTTCTCGACCGCGGCATCGATCTGCGCGTGGGAGACCTCGATGGCGAGCTGCTGGGCGCGCGACTCCAGGAGGAGCTCCTGATAGAGGTCGCGGAACACCAGCTGCGGCACCTGCTCGAGCATCCGGCTCCGCTCCTCCGGGTCCATGTTCGGACGGCGCGAGACGTCGCGGGTCAGGTCCTGGCGCCGCTGCTCGTAGTCGCGCAGCGTCGCGATCTGATCGTTGACCCGCAGGACGATGCGGTTGACCACGTCGGCGCGCAGTATCGCCGGGGCCGGGAAGAGTGCGGGGACGAGGAGGAGGAGAGGGAGGGGGAGCGTGCGGAGTTTACGCATGACGTTTGTAAGAACCTCGGTACTCGAACGGAAGATTCCGCTCATAGACCTGGACATTGTACCGGCTGCGCGCATCCCTCACCAGGCCGGCGAGCGCGCGGTCGGCCCGCTGCCCGCGCAGCTGCTCGACGATCTCGTCGCGCGCCTCCTCCAGGGGGATCACCTCGGCCGGGGAGCGCGAGACGACCTGGAAGATGTGGAAGCCGTACTCGGCGGGGACCAGCCGGCTCACCTGTCCGGGCTGGAGCGCGAAGATGACCTCCGCGAAGGCGGGGGGGAGGTCCTGGCGGGAGAGCTCCCCCTGAAAGCCGCCGGAGGCGGCGCTGGGGTCGCGCGAGAGCTGGCGCGCCAGCTGGGCGAAGTCGGCGCCGCCGGCGAGCTCGCGGAGCGCGCGCTCCGCCGTGGCGCGGTCCTCGGTCAGGATCTGCCGCAACCGGACCCGCTCCGGCCGCGCGAACTCGTCGCGGTGCGCCTGGTAATAGGCCGCGATCTCTCGCGGGTCCGGATCCTTCTTCAGGTCCGCCGCGAGCAGCGCGTCGATCGCCCGGCGCCGCGCCGCTCCCGAGGCGCCGTCCCTCACCAGCCCGCGGTCGACGGCGAGGCGCGCCAGCAGCTCCTCGTCGAGGAACTGGTCGAAGAGCTGCGACAGGACGTCGCCCGCCAGGACCGTCTCGCCGTCGCCGGCGGTCCGCTGCACGTAATCCTCGAAGCGCCCGTAGCGGATCTCCTCCGTCCCGATGCGCGCCACCAGGTCCGGCGCCGGCGGCTCGGCGTGCCGGCAGCCGGCGAGCACCAGGAGAGCTCCGAGGGGGAGGAGCGCCCGCCTCATTGCGAAAGATTCTCCAGGGTCTGCCGCGCGAGCGTGAGCATCTGCCGGCCGCCCTCCGCCGTCAGGGTGAGGACGCCGGTGGGGCTGAAGCTCGCGCCCGGCTGGCTCGACACCATCTCGATGAGCCGGTCGACGTCGATCCGCGCATCCCGCCGCAGCCGGAGCGTCAGCTCCCGCCCCTTGGCCGAGATGGACTGGACGCGCAGCGACTCGGCGGTCCGCTTGAGCGACGCCACCTCGATCAGCGTCTCCACGGCCTCCGGCAGCGGACCGAAGCGGTCGGTCAGCTCGGCCACGATCTCACTCTCCGACAGGTCGGCGGCGGCGATCTTGCGGTAGATCTCCATGCGCAGGTTGGCGTCTTCCACGTACTCCGGCGGGATCGACATCGCGACCGGGAGGTCGATGTTGACCGCGGGCGCCTCCTCGACCGCTTCGCCGCGCAGCTCGCGCACGGTCTCTTCGAGGAGCTTCAGATAGGTCTCGATGCCCACGGCGTTGATGTGCCCGCTCTGCTCGCCCCCCAGGAGGTTCCCGGCGCCGCGGATCTCCAGGTCGCGGGCGGCGATGCGGAAGCCCGCCCCGAGGTCGGTGAACTCGCGGATGGCGGCCAGGCGCTTGCGCGCCGGCTCGGAGAGGATGCGGTCCCCCGGCACCAGCAGATAGCAGTAGGCGAGCTGGTTGCTGCGCCCCACGCGGCCGCGCAGCTGGTAGAGCTGCGCCAGGCCGAAGCGGTCGGCGCGGTGCACGATCATGGTGTTGACGTTGGGGATGTCGATCCCGTTCTCGATGATCGTGGTGGCGAGGAGGACGTCGAAGTCGCCGCGGGTGAAGGCGTGCATGCGGCGCGAGAGCTCGGACTCCTCGAGCTGGCCGTGCCCCACGGTCACCCGCAGGTCCGGGATCAGGTCGCGCAGGAAGGCCAGCACCTTCTCGATCGACTCGACCCGGTTGTAGACGTAGTAGACCTGGCCGCCGCGCTCGATCTCCAGCTCGATCGCCTCGCGGATGAGCCGCGGATCGAACGGCACGATCGCCGTCTCCACTGCCATGCGGTCCTTGGGCGGCGTCTCGATGACTGACAGGTCGCGGACCCCGGCCAGCGAGAGCTGCAGGGTGCGCGGCACCGGCGTCGCCGACATGGCGAGGACGTGCACGTCCTTCTTGAGCTGTTTCAGCCGCTCCTTCTGGGCCACTCCGAACCTCTGCTCCTCGTCAATGATCACCAGCCCCAGCTTCCCGAGATGGATGTCCTTGGAGAGTACGCGGTGGGTGCCGATCAGGATGTCCACCTTGCCCTCGGCGAGCCGCTTGCGCAGCTCCTTCACCTCTTGAGGTGCGCGGAAGCGGGAGATCATTTCGATGTTGACCGGGAACCCCGAGAAGCGCTTCTGGAAGGTCTCGGCGTGCTGGTCGGCCAGGATCGTCGTTGGGGCCAGCACCGCCACCTGATGGCCCGCGTCGACCACCTTGAAGGCGGCGCGCATCGCCACCTCGGTCTTGCCGTAGCCGACGTCGCCGCAGAGCAGCCGGTCCATCGGACGCTCGCGCTGCAGGTCCTCCTTGATCACCGCGATGGTCTCCAGCTGGTCGGGTGTCTCCTCGTAGGGGAAGGCGGCCTCGAACTGGTGCAGGAGGTCGGTGTCGGGCGGCATGACCGGGGCGCGGGAGATCTGGCGCTCGGCGTAGAGCTTCAAGAGCTCGGCCGCCATGTCGCGCATGCTGCTCTTGACCCGGCTCTTGGTGCGGTTCCAGGAGGTGCCGCCGAGCTGGTCGAGGCGGGGGGCGACCCCCTCGATGCCGCTGAACTTCTGGACCTGGTCGACCCGGCTCAAGGGGAGCAGGAGGCGCTTGCCGTTCGCATAGGCGATCTCCATCACCTCGGTCGCGCTCCCCGCCGCCGGAGCCCCTGGCGACAAATCGCGCAGGACCGGCGGCAGAGCGCCCGCTCCATCGCCGTCGCTCCCCACCGAGCGCAAGGCCACGAACTGGCCGACGCCGTGGTCGGCGTGCACCACGTAGTCGCCCACCTTCAAGTCGCGCAGGCTGGAGAGGAAGGGTCCGAAGCGACCGCGCGCCGCCCGGCGCTGCTGCAGGCGGGCCTGTGGCAGGAGCTGCTGCTCGCCATAGACCGCCACCCCCGCCGCCGGCAGGCGGAAGCCGCGCCCGAGCTCGCCCGAGACCAGCTCGACGCCGCCGCGCCCGAGCGGGATCTCGCGCCCCTCCAGCAGCTCCTCCATCTTGCGCCGGTGGGCCGGCGAGACGACCACGAGGCAGCGCTCGCCGCGGGCGCGGGCCGTGGCCACCTCCTGGGGGAAGCGCGGGAGCTGTCCCTGGAAGAGATCGGTCAGGGTGGCGTGGAAATCGACCGCCTCCGCTTCCTCTCCGCCGCCGAGCACGAGGTCGCGCAGGCGCACGGCGGCGCCTTCCAGGAGGTCGCGCACGCGGTCCGCGGGCTGCTCCAGCTCCTCCGGCGGCGGAGCGAGCTTGCCGTGCTCGTGGCGCGCCGCGAAGTCGGCGGCCAGGCGCTCGACGTGGTGGTCCACCTCGGCGGCCAGGGCCGGCGGGTCCACCGCCCAAAGGAGGGGAGACGCCAGCATCTCGGCCAGGTCCGTGGTGGCGGTGGCGAGGAGCGGGAGGTAGTTCTCCCAGCCCGGGAAGGTACCGCGCTGGCGCAGCCCCTCGATCAGCTCGGCCCCCTCGGGAGTGAGCTCCGGCCCCTCGTGGGCGGTCAGCAGCTCGGCGAGATCGGCGGCGTCCTCCGGGCCTCCGGGAAAGAGATAGAGCGGCAGCAGGCGGACCGACGGCAGGGTGTCTTCCGAACGCTGCGACTGCGGATCGAACCAGCGGATCGACTCCACGGTGTCGCCGAAGAAGTCGAGCCGCACCGGCGACTCCTCGCCGGGAGGGAAGAGATCGAGGATGCCGCCGCGCACCGCGAAGTCGCCGACCTCGTAGACCAGGTCGGTGCGGCGGAAGCCGTGGCGCGCCAGGTGCGCCACGAGCTCGTCCATCGGATGGTCCTCGCCGGGGCGGATCTCGCGCACCGAGGCGGCGAAGTCGGCGGCCCGCGGCAGCCGGCGGAAGAGGGCGCGCGGCGTCGTCACCACCGTGGTGGCCGCGCCGCAGCAGGCGCGGTCCAGGGCCACCGACTCCTGCGCCCGCACCAGCAGGGAGACCTCGGTTTCCTGGTAGGGAGTGAGCGAGGGGGCCGGGAAGCTCACCACACCCTCCTCGCGTCCGAACAGGCGCGCGGCCTCGATCCACGCCAGCGCATCGGCCTCGCGCGGCACCACGACCAGCAGAGGGCGCCCCAGGTCGCGGGCCAGCAGCTCGCTCACCCAGGCCGCGGCCGGCACCGGCAGGCGCACCACGTCCCCGAGCCTCTCGCGGAGGCTCCGGTAGGGCGTACTGATGCGTAGCGTCCGGGAGAGATCCTCCCACACGCGGTCACGGTCGCTCATGGCGGAGAGTCTATCTCCAACGCTGTGCTAGGCTCCGCCTGGCCTTTAGATCCTGACGGAGGGAATCCCTGATGCCCGACCGCTTTCCCCAGGAGGCGTTGCTGCGCGATGGACGCCGCGTCCTGCTGCGCCTGTTCAGCGAGAACGACACCGCTCCTCTCTACGACTTCTTCCAGCGGCTGCCGGAGGGTGTCCGGCGTTTCGCCTGGGACCGCATCGACAACCGGGCCCTGATCGAGAGCTGGGGGCGCGAGCTCGACTACGCCAAGGTGCTGCCGATCCTCGCCTACGACGGCAGCCGGATCGTGGCGGACGCCACCCTGCACCGCCGCGAAGGGAGCCCGCTGCGCCTGGTCGGCCGCGTCAAGTGGCTGCTCGACCCCGCCTGGCGCGGCGTCGGTCTCGGCACCGTGCTGATCAACAAGTTCATCGCCACCGCCCGCGCCAACGGCTTGCGCCACCTCACCTGCATGCTGATCTCCGACCTCGAGGCGGACGCCGTCAAAACCCTGCGCGACCTGGGATTCGACGGCTACACGATCCCCGGCTATGGCACCGATCCCGACGGCAACCAGCACGACATGATCAAAATGGTCCTGAAGCTGTGACCGCCGGGTGGGTGGGTTTCGAACCCGCGGGTCTGATCGTGACCCATTGATCCGGGTCAATGTTCGACCCTCACTGATCGCGCAGCGGCGCCGCGAAATCACGTAAACTATTCTACGTCTTGAGCTTACAGAATATTGGCCGGCCGGGCGGAAGGCTGGCCCGGACCTTGCTCTCAGGGTTGTGCGAGTCAGTCGTACAGACTCCCACCGGTTTGTGCCTGAGGGATGAGAGCCGGGGAGCCGCGTCTCCCCGGCCCGTTTTTTCTTGGGACCCCTCCATGGCATGGGGGTTGCGTCTCCTCCGTCGCACGAAGGAGGACGATGATGCAACTTCTGACCAAGCCCGAAGACGTGATGCTGGTGAAGTTCCACGAAGAGAAGGGGGACCGGGTCGGCGCGCGGCCGGGCGATTTCCTCCCCACCCAGGCATTCAAGGAACGCGAGACCGGGACCGAAGGGATCGAGTTCGAGGGTGTCCTGGACTCCCTGCTCGCCCACCACCTGCTGGAGCGGGACGCGGAACGGGACGGCTACGTCCTCACTCGGGAGGGTTACGAATATCTCTACACGCGGGAGGGCGGGCGCCGGATCACCGAAGAGTAGGCTCCTGGAGAACGGCCGGAATCCACGCTCCCGGTCCGGCCGTTATAGGATGTTTTCCCCCGAGCATCGGCGGAGAGCACGACCTTGAGCCAGGACCGCATCCGAAATTTCTGCATCATCGCCCACATCGACCATGGCAAGTCGACCCTGGCCGATCGCCTCATCCAGCGCTGCGGCGGCGTCGAGGACCGCGACTTCCGCGACCAGATTCTGGACTCCATGGATATCGAGCGGGAGCGAGGCATCACGATCAAGAGCAACACGGTCAGCCTCCTCTACGACGCCCGGGACGGCAACCGCTACCGGCTGAACCTGATCGACACCCCCGGCCACGTCGACTTCTCGCACGAGGTCCGGCGGTCGCTCATGTCCGCCGAGGGAGCTCTCCTCCTGGTCGACGCCTCGCAGGGCGTCGAGGCCCAGACGGTCGCCAACCTCTACCTGGCGCTCGAATACAACCTGGAGATCGTGCCGGTCATCAACAAGATCGACCTCCCCTCGGCGGACGTCGAGCGGATCCGCGAGGAGATCGACTCCGACCTGGGGCTCGATCCGTTCGAGGCCGTGCTCTGCTCGGCGAAGCAGGGGATCGGCATCGACGACGTCCTGGAAGCGGTGGTCAACAAGCTGCCGCCGCCGCAGGGGCATCCGGACGACCCGCTGCGCGCCCTGATCTTCGATGCGCAGTACGACCCGTACCGCGGCGTGGTCCTGCTCTGCCGGGTGACCGACGGCACCGTGCGGCCGGGCCAGCGCATCCGCTTCATGCACACCGGCAAGGAGCACGTCATCGAGGAGGTCGGCCACCTGTTGCTCAAGCGGGTGCGCACCGACGAGCTCGAGGCGGGCTCGGTGGGTTACATCATCTCCGGCGTCAAGGCCGTGCGCGACGTGGCCATCGGCGACACCGTCACGGACGTCGAGAAACCGGCGGCCGAGCCGCTCCCCGGCTACAAGGAGGCCAAGCCGGTCGTCTTCTCCTCGATCTACCCGATCGCCACCGACGACTACGAGGACCTGGCCAAGGCCCTCGACAAGCTGCAGCTCAACGACGCGGCGCTGACCTTCGAGAAGGACTCCTCGTCCGCCCTGGGCTTCGGCTTCCGCTGCGGCTTCCTCGGCCTGCTCCACCTGGAGATCGTGCAGGAGCGCCTGGAGCGCGAGTACGACCTGGCGCTCCTCCTCTCGGCCCCCTCGGTGCGCTACGAGGTCACGCTGGAGAGCGGCGAGGTGCTGTGGATCGACAACCCGGCCCACTACCCCGACCCGGGCGGGATCCACCACGCCCGCGAGCCGTTCATCAAGGCCACGATCATGGTCCCGGAACGCTTTCTGGGAACGGTCATGGAGCTCTGCCGCGAGCGGCGCGCCCAGAACATCAACTTCGAATACCTGGCTGTCGGCCGTCTCCAGGTGACCGCGGACCTTCCTCTCGCCGAGATCCTCTTCGACTTCAACGACCGCCTGAAGAGCATCACGCAAGGGTACGGCTCGTTCGACTACGAGCTGACCGACTACCGCGAGACCGATCTCGTCAAGGTGGACATCCTGGTCAACGGCGACAAGGTCGATGCCCTGTCGCAGCTCGTGCACCGCGACAAGGCGAGGCCGCGCGCCCTGCACTACTGCGAGAGGCTCGCCGAAACCATCCACCGGCAGCAGTTCAAGATCGCCATTCAGGGAGCGATCGGCGGCAACATCATCGCGCGGTCGACCATCAGCGCCTACCGCAAGGACGTGACGGCCAAGTGCTACGGCGGCGACATCACGCGCAAGCGCAAGCTCCTCGAGAAGCAGAAAGAGGGCAAGAAGCGGATGAAGATGGTCGGCGCCGTGGAGATCCCCCAGGAGGCGTTCCTCGCCGTCCTCAAGGCGGATACGGAGTAAGTCTTCCATGCCCGAGCTTCCGTCTCCCGTCATCCCGGTCTTCCCGCTCACCGCGTCGCTCCTGCTGCCGGGGACCCTCCTGCCGCTCAACATCTTCGAGCCGCGCTACCGCAACATGGTGACCGACGCGCTCACGGAGGGGATGCACATCGGGATGATCCAGCCGGTCGTGCCGCGGCTGGACAGCTTCGGGCCCCTCCTCGATCCGACCGAGGTCGAGCGGGCTCCCGAGATCTACACCGTGGGCTGTGCCGGGAGGATCGAGCGCAGCGAGGCGCAGCCGGACGGCCGCTACGAGATCGTGCTGCGCGGCATCTGCCGCTTCCGCATCCGCGAGGAGCTGCCGGAACAGCGCGGCTACCGGCGGGTGAGCGCCGACTACGGCGAGTTCCTGGCCGACCTGGCCGAGCCCCAGAGCGTCGTCGATCCCTCCCGGATGCTCGCCTCGCTGCGCCTCTTCGGCGAGGCGCACGCGCTCGATTTCGATTTCGACCTGCTGGGCGCCCTGCCCGGCATCTCCCTCCTCAACGGCCTCGCGGTCGCCCTGCCCTTCCGCCCCGAGGAGAAGCAGGCTCTGCTGGAAGCGGCGGGCACGCTGGAAAGAGAGCGGCTCCTTCTTGCGTTGATGGGGATGGGGATCGAGCCCATGTCGACCGAGGAGTACTACTCCCCCCCGACCGTCAACTGACTGCAAAGGAGAGCGATCATCTCGCACCAGATCCACGGCGATCTCCGCGGCATCAAGACCTCCGACCTCCGCGCCCTGGAGCGCACCTACCGCCGCCGCGTCGACCCGCGGCAGGTGGTCTCGCCGGAGCTGGCCCGGCACCTGACCGAGACCTCCCGCCGGCTCGGCCGCCAGGTCGGCGTCCTCGTCGGGCGCGACGGCATCATCCGCCACGTCATCGTGGGCAACGCCCACCAGCTGGACCTCCCCGACGTCGGGCGCCTCCGCGGCGGCGTCGGCCGCTTCCGCGGCCTGCGGCTCGTCCACACCCATCTCCGCGGCGAGCCGCTGACCCAGGACGACCTGAACGACCTGGCCCTGTTGCGCCTCGACCTGGTGGCGGCGATCGAGGCACAGGCGGACGGTCTGCCCGGACGCATCGAGCTGGCGCACCTGGCGCCGCACGGTCCGGCCGGACCCGAGGAGGAGAACGGGCACGACCTGGCGCCTTTCGAGCGCATCCAGGCGGCGGACGTCCACCAGCTCGACTTCGACGTCGACGCCACGATGCGGGCTCTCGAAGAGGAATTCGCCCGCATCACCAGCGACGCGGGGGAGACAGAGCAGGAGCGCGTCCTGGTGATCGGCATCGTGCCGGACGACGAGCATTTCGAGGAGACGCTCGAGCTGGTCCGCTCGGCGGGCGTGACGGTGGCCGGCACCGTGCGGCAGCGCCGCTCCCAGGTCCATCCGCGCACCGTGGTGGGCGCCGGCAAGCTCCAGGACATCGTCCTCGAATCGATGCGCCGCCGCGCCAGCGTGGCGATCTTCGACATCGACTTGAAACCGGCGCAGGCGCGCGCCTTCGAGGACGCCACCGGTTTGAAGGCGATCGACCGCACGCAGCTCATTCTCGACGTCTTCGCGCAGCGCGCGCGCAGCCGGGACGGCAAGCTCCAGGTCGAGCTGGCGCAGCTCAAGTACTCGCTGCCGCGCCTGACCGACAAGGACGCGGGCCTGTCGCGCCTGACCGGCGGCATCGGCGGACGCGGACCCGGTGAGACGGTGATGGAGATCGGCCGCCGGCGGATCCGCGACCGCATCCGCGCCCTGGAGCGGGAGATCGAGAACCTGTCGCGCCAGCGCGACATCCGCCGCCGGCGGCGCCGCGACGAGGGGGTGCCGGTCCTCTCGATCATCGGCTACACGAACGCGGGCAAGAGCACGCTGCTCAACGCCCTGACCGGCAGCGAGGTCGAGGCCGCCGACAAGCTGTTCATGACGCTCGATCCCACCAGCCGCCGGCTGCGCTTCCCGCGCGAGGGCGAGGTGGTGATCACCGACACCGTCGGCTTCATCGCCGATCTGCCCAAGGACCTGGTCGCCGCCTTCCGGGCGACTCTCGAAGAGCTGGCGGACGCCGACCTGCTGCTCCACGTGGTCGACGTCTCCGATCCGCGGATGGAGCAGAAGCTCCAGGCGGTCGAGACGATCCTGCAGGACCTTCATCTGGCCGACCGCCCGCGCCTGGTGGTGCTCAACAAGGCGGACCTGGTGGAGCCGGGAGTGGCGCGCGCGAGGGCCGAGCGTTACGACGGCGTCGCGGTAAGCGCCGCGAAGCGCCAGAACCTGGCCGACCTCATCCACGCCGCCGAAGAGCGCCTCGGCCGCGAGCGGCCGCTGATGAAGGACTACGGCAAGCCGGCGAAAGCCGGGGGGGCGGTGGGGGTGTGACCTCCCGCCCCGGCCTCTACCTCCACATTCCCTTCTGCTCCGCCATCTGCCCGTACTGTGACTTCGCGGTCCTGACCGGCGGGCCGGAGATGCGGGAGCGCTTCGTCGACAGCCTGCTGGCGGAGATCCGGATGTGGGGCGCGGACCGCGATCTCTTCTCTGACATCGACACGATCTACTTCGGCGGCGGTACGCCTTCGGCCCTGGCGCCGGACCAGATCGCCCGGATCCTCGGCGCCGCGCGGGACGACCTCTCGATTCAAGAGAACGCCTGGATCTTCTTCGAGGCGAATCCCGAGGACGTGACGCCCGAGAGCGCCCGGGCCTGGCGGGACCTCGGCGTCCGCATGCTCTCGCTGGGCATCCAGTCCTTCGACGCCGAAGCCCTCCGCTTCCTCGGCCGCCGCCACTCGCCGGAGGAGGCGCGGCAGAGCGTCGAGATCGCCCGGGAGGCCGGCTTGGGGATCGTCTCGATCGATCTGATCTACGGGCTTCCGGACCAGACGCCCGGGGTCTGGCGCCAGACCCTCGCCGAAGCGGTCGCGCTCCGTCCCGACCACATCTCCTGCTACCAGCTCACGATCCACGTAGGGACCCCGTTCGGCTTCCGCCTCGCCCGCGGCAAGCTGGCCGAGCTGCCCGAGGCGGCGCAGGCGGACCTCTTCCTCGCGACCCATCGGTTCCTGGCGGATCATGGCTATCCCGCCTATGAGGTCTCGAATTTCGCCCGCTCGCCGGAGCACCGGTCGCGCCACAACCGGAAGTACTGGGACCACACCCCCTACCTGGGCGTCGGTCCCTCGGCCCACTCCTTCTCGGGGCTCGCCGGCCGTCGCCGCTGGTGGAACGAGCGGAATCTCAAGCCTTATCTAATAAGGACAGGCGCCGGCGAGCGCCCGCTCACCGGGAGCGAGGAGCTGACCGCCGAGGATCTCGCCGTCGAGGCGCTGATGCTCGGCTTCCGTACCGTCGAGGGGATCGATCTCGCGCGCTTCCGGCAGCGCTACGGGATCGACCTCGCGGATCGCAATGCCCGCCTCATCGGGAGGCTGGAGCGGGAGGGGCTCCTCCGGTCCGAGCAGGGCCGCCTCCTGCCGACCCTGGAAGGGTGGGCGGTCGCCGACTCCCTGGCGCGCGATTTCGAGACATCTCCCCTCTCCCGGTGAGGCTTCACCGCGGCAGCGGATATCATGCGGGCTGCGTGGACTCTCCACTCCTCACCCCACCAAACCTGGCTGATCTGGTCAGCCGCAGGATCCGCCGCTGGCGGGGAGGCCGCCGGGAGAGAGCCCTCCGCTTCCTCCTCGACGGCCGGCTCTTCCGCCTGCTGACCGATCCGGCACAGACGGCCGCGCTCGACAGCTTTCGCGCGTCGCTGGTCGACCGGCGCCTTGCGCCCGAGGGGGGGCTCCCGGACTTCGAGATGACGCCGCTGACGGTCCTCGACCTGCTCGGCGTCGAGCCCCCTCAGTTCCCCGCGATTCCGCTCCCCAAGAGCATGGCCACGCTCAAGGCCGTCGAGGTCGGCATCCTGCTCATCCAGACGATCAAGAAGGAGTTCCAGAAGGAGCCCGATCTCGATCCGGAGAGTCTCCGGCGGCGCGTCGACGAGCTCCGGCAGGCGACGGACCCGGCGGCTCACGAGCTGTTCGACCTCTGTCTGACCCGCTTCGTCTCGCGGGACAAGTTCGAGGACGCCATTCTGGAGCAGCTCACCTTCGATGCTCTCTTCCGGTTCCGCTTTCCGGAGGAGCATCGCGAGGAGATGAATCACCTCTTCAACTCGTTCCTGCTCGACAACAAGACGCAGGTCGCCGGCCTCACCAAGATGCGCCTCCTCAAGGGGTTCTGGGACAAGTCGCTCGAGCGGCTCGTCAGGAAGCATCCCAGGGCGCGCGGAGAGATCCTGGCGGTGGATCAGGAGATCAAGCCCAGGACGTACAAGGACTTTCTCGCCTGGGAGCTGATCCACTACTCGGTCCTGGGATACGCACGGAAGCAGGTGCACCCGGTGATCGCCTTCGCCCCCGAGCCGGAGGACAGGCTTCAAGCGCGGTGCAAGGCGCACAAGACGGCGCTGCGGGCCTTTCTGGATGAAATCCCCCGCGAGGAGCTCGCCAACGAGCTCCGGCCCCGGATCATGGCCTGGACGCCGGGATGGCTGGTGTCCTGCCGGGAGGATGGAACGTTGGGGACGCCGGTGTCGACGGAGGAGGTCCTGGTCTGGACCGGAACCTCGCCGGAGCGGGAGAGGGGTTGACCCCCCTCTCCCGTCACCTTGGCCTACTTCCGCTTCGCCACGATCTCCATCGTCTTGAATTCCTTGCCGGAAGGGTCTTTCCCGAACATCTCGTTCTTGAAGGTGTTGTCGTCGATCCAGGTGACCACCGACCTCATGGTCGACTGGCCGCCGGTCATGGGATCCGAGAAGGAGCCGGTGGAGGTGCACTTCTTGCCGCCGTCCTCGCAGGAGCCGGTTGAGATCATGATCCCGGTCCCCATGTTGTCCACCCACGAGCTGACGAACTGCTTGGAGACGTTGTCGTAGCCGTCCGTGCCGTGCCCCTCGAACGGCTGCCCCATCATGTCTCCCTTCCAGACCGACTGGACGTACCGCCCGCCGAGGATCGTCTCCGCGTGCATGGTGCCGCTGGACTCCTGGGCCGGCTGGTCGGGCGCCATCCAGAACTTGTTCGTGAAGGTCCAGTCCCCGGCCATCTTGGCGAGAGCCTTGTGCATCTCGCCCGGGGCCATGGCCTTCATCATGGCCTCCATCTGCTCGTGGGACATCCCCATCGAGTTCCCCTCGGGCTGCTTGTTGTCCTGGGCGACGGCGGCTCCTCCCGACAACAGCGCGATCGACAGCGAAAAAACGGCGAGCTTCCTGCGACTCAGCATGATGGCTCTCCTTCGGATGATGGGTTGAAAGAAGGTGCAGCGAAATCGGACAGCGAGTTTACGCTGTATTACCGACAAGTCTACCACCCGCGCGCCGTGTCGTCAAGACGCAAATCGTTTCCGCTGGATCTCGCCTCCAAGTCCTGAAGCTCCCTTGCTTTACGCCTCGTTGCCGCGTATGCTGGCGGGGTCGGTCCTGTATCATGAGCCGCCCGAAGCGCGACCGCTTCACGACGATCTCGATCCTCAACGCATGGTGACCTACGACTCTTCCGCCATCGAAGTCCTGACCGGGCTCGAGCCGGTGCGCAAGCGCCCCGGCATGTACACGTTCACCGACCGCCCCGACCACCTCGCGCAGGAGGTCATCGACAACGCCGCCGACGAGGCGATCGCCGGCTATTGCGACCAGATCCAGGTCACCCTCCACGACGACGGCTCGCTCTCCGTGGCCGACAACGGCCGCGGCATGCCGGTCGACATCCACAAGGAGGAAAAGGTGTCCGGGGTCGAGGTCATCCTGACCCGCCTCCACTCCGGCGCCAAGTTCTCCGACAAGAGCTACCGCTTCTCGGGCGGCCTTCACGGCGTCGGTGTGTCGGTGGTCAATGCCCTGTCGTCCCGTCTGGAAGTCTGGGTGCGCCGCGACGGCAAGGAGCACCACATGGCCTTCGCCGACGGCCAGAAGGTCTCCAAGCTCCAGGTGGTCGGCACGGTGGGAGTGCGCAACACCGGCACAACCGTCCGCTTCTGGCCCGATCCGAAGTTCTTCGACGCGGTCAAATTCACGGTCGCCAAGATCAAGCGCAGCCTGCGCGCCAAGGCGGTGCTCAGCCCCGGTCTGCGCATCCGCTTCGTCCACGAAGGGGTGCCCGAGGACGAGGAGGAGTGGCTCTACGAGGACGGCCTGCCGGCCTATCTGCTCTCGGAGCTCGAAGGGGCCGAGCTGGTCCCCGAGAAGCCGTTCATCGGCCACTTCCGGGGCTCGAACGAGGAGGTCGACTGGGCGATTGCCTGGATCGCCGACGAGGAGGCGGGAGACCTCCTGACCGAGAGCTACGTCAACCTGATTCCCACGCCGCAGGGCGGAACGCACGTCAACGGCTTCCGCGCCGGCCTGACCGACGCCATCCGCGAGTTTTGCGAGTTCCGCGACCTGCTGCCGCGCGGGATCAAGCTCGCGCCGGAGGACGTCTGGGTGCGCTGCTGCTATGTGCTGTCGGTGCGCATGAAAGATCCGCAGTTCACCGGCCAGACCAAGGAGCGGCTCTCCTCCCGCGAAGCCGCGGCCTTCGTGGCCGGCGTGACCAAGGACGCCTGCGCCCTCTGGCTCAACCAGCACACCGCGGACGCCGAGAAGATCGCCCGCCTGGCGATCGACAGCGCCACGACCCGGCTGCGCGCCGGCAAGAAGGTCAAGAGGAAGACCGTGACCAGCGGCCCGGCGCTCCCCGGCAAGCTCGCCGACTGCACGAGCCAGGACCTGAGCCTGACCGAGCTGTTCCTGGTCGAGGGCGATTCGGCGGGCGGCTCGGCGAAGCAGGCGCGCAGCCGCGAGTTCCAGGCGATCATGCCCCTCCGCGGCAAGATCCTGAACACCTGGGAGGTCGACGCTTCGGAGGTCCTCGGCTCGCAGGAGGTGCACGACATCGCCGTCGCCCTGGGCGTCGACCCCGGATCGAGCAACCTGGATGGGCTGCGCTACGGCAAGGTCTGCATCCTGGCCGACGCCGATTCGGACGGCGCGCACATCGCGACGCTCCTCTGCGCCCTCTTCCTCAAGCATTTCCGGCCCCTCGTCGAGCGCGGCCACGTCCATGTGGCGATGCCGCCGCTCTACCGGATCGACGTGGGCAAGGACGTCTACTACGCCCTCGACGAGCAGGAGAAGAAAGGCATCCTCGACCGCATCGAGGCGGAGAGCAAGCGCGGGAAGGTGAACGTCCTGCGCTTCAAGGGCCTGGGCGAGATGAACCCGCTGCAGCTCCGCGAGACCACCATGGCGCCGGAGACCCGCCGCCTCGTGCAGCTCCAACTTTCCGCGGACGACGATCCTGACGCCATTCTCGACATGCTCCTCGCCAAGGCCCGTTCCGCCGACCGTCGCGAATGGCTCATGAAGACCGGCAACGAGGCCGAGGTGGAGGTGTAGTGCTAGAATGGGATGTGAGGTCGCAGAAAGGGGGTACCCGATGGCACACGCAGTCACTCTTCCCGATGATCTCGCTGAGCGGGCGAGCCGCTCCGCAGAGGAACGTGGAGTCAACCTCGATGAGATGATTCGGATCTGGGTCGAGGCATGGCTCCGGGACGTTTCTTACGACAATGATCCCTTCATTTCGGATCGTGAGGTCTATACAGGGCCGACTCCCGGGGATCTTGTTGCGAATCATGACAAATATCTTTATGGAGAGGATGAGTGATCTTCGTTGACACCGGGGCCCTTCTCGGTCGCCACCTGCGCGATGACCAGCACCACTCGGATGCGGTTCCCATCTGGAGCGATCTGTTTCGTGCGCGGGCACGCTTCGTAACCAGCAATTTCATTCTCGACGAGGCGTTTACCCTGATGGCGCGGCGCGGCGGATACCGCTTTGCCGCAGAGAGGGCTCGTCGCCTCTATGCCTCGCGCGAATTTACGATCCTCCGACCCTCTGAAGAGCACGAGATCGCGGCGCTGGACTTCTTCGAGAAGTATGCGGATCAAGAGGTGAGCTTCACGGATTGTGTCTCGTTCGCCCTGATGCGCGCTCATGGCCTTCGGCGGGCATTCGCGTTCGATCGCCACTTCCGCGACGCTGGCTTCGAGACGATTCCACCTTTCTGACCATGGCAAGAACCTCACGCAGAAAATCCGGAGGCGGCAACGGCTCCGAGCCTGTTCTCCCGTTCGTCGACGTCGAGAAGCTGTCGCTGGCGACCTTCACGGAGAAGGCGTACCGCGACTACTCGATGTATGTGATTCTCGACCGCGCGCTGCCGCACCTCGCGGATGGTCTCAAGCCCGTGCAGCGGCGGATCATCTATGCGATGTCGGAGCTGGGGCTCGGCCCCAATTCGAAGCCGAAGAAATCGGCGCGCACCGTCGGCGACGTGCTCGGCAAGTTCCACCCGCATGGCGATCTCGCCTGCTACGAGGCCATGGTCCTCATGGCCCAGCCGTTCAGCGTGCGCTATCCGCTCGTCGACGGCCAGGGGAACTGGGGCTCGCAGGACGATCCCAAATCGTTCGCGGCCATGCGCTATACCGAGGCCAAGCTCTCGCCGTTCGCCCAGAGCCTCCTCTCAGAGCTCGGACAGGGCACGGTCGACTGGGGTCCGAACTTCGACGGCACGCTCGAAGAGCCCAGGCTCCTGCCGTCGCGGCTCCCGCACGTGCTCCTGAACGGCGCCTCGGGCATCGCGGTCGGTATGGCGACAGACATCCCGCCGCACAACGTCGGCGAGGTGGTGCAGGCGTGCATCCGGCTGCTCGACAATCCGAAGATCTCGGACGATGAGCTGTACGAGCCAATCCTCGGACCCGACTATCCTCTCGAAGCCGAGATCATCACGCCGCGCGCGGAGCTTCGAAAGCTTTATGAAACGGGCGCCGGCTCGGTCCGCATGCGGGCCGTCTGGGATCTGGAGGAGGGCGACGTCATCATCACCGCTCTTCCCTATCAGGTTTCGGGCGCCAAGATCATGGCGCAGATCGCCCAGCAGATGCAGACGAAGAAGCTGCCCATGGTGGAGGATGTGCGCGACGAGTCGGATCACGAAAACCCGACCCGTCTGGTGATCACACCGCGCTCCAACCGGGTGGACATGGACGGCCTGATGGCCCATCTCTTCGCCACCACCGACCTGGAGCGCACCTACCGTGTCAACCTGACCATGATCGGTCTCGACGGCCGGCCGCGGCAGTACAACCTGCGCGACCTGCTCTCCGACTGGCTGACGTTCCGCATCGAGACCGTCCGCCGCCGCCTGCGGTTCCGCTACGACAAGGTCCTGGCGCGCATCCACATCCTCGACGGCTATCTGGTCGCCTATTTGAACATCGACGAGGTGATCCGGATCATCCGCACGGAGGACGCCCCCAAGCCGGTCCTCATGACCCGCTTCGGGATCACGGACACCCAGGCCGAGGCGATCCTCGAGCTCAAGCTGCGTCACATCGCCCGCCTGGAGGAGATGAAGATCCGCGGCGAGCAGGCGGAGCTGATCGAGGAACGCGACGCGCTGGAAAAGACGCTCTCCTCCGAGACGCGCCTGCGCCGCAAGGTGAAGGACGAGCTGCTGGCGGACGCCAAGACCTTCGGCGACCCGCGCCGCTCGCCGATCGTCGAACGCGAGGCCGCGAAGGCCATGGACGAGTCCGCGCTGATCCCCACCGAGCCGGTCACCGTGGTCCTCTCCGAGAAGGGTTGGATCCGGGCCGGCAAGGGGCACGAGCTCGACCCGAAGGAGCTGTCCTACAAGGCAGGCGACGAGTTCCTCATGGCGGTGCGGGGCCGCAGCAACCAGAGCGCGGTCTTCCTCGACTCGACGGGCCGCTCCTATTCGCTGGCGGCGCACGCGCTGCCGTCAGCGCGCGGGCAGGGCGAGCCGCTGTCGAGCCACGTCGCGCCACCGCCGGGCGCGACGTTCGTGAGCGTGATGATCGGCAACGACGAGGACCTCTATCTCCTCGCAACCAGCGCCGGCTATGGCTTCCTCGTGATGCTCGGAGACCTGCAGACCCGGCAGCGCGCCGGCAAGGCGATCCTCAACGTCACACCGGGAGCGAAGGTCCTGACACCGCAGAGGGTGCTCAACGCCGACATCCAGCTCCTCGCCGCCGCCACGGATTCCGGCCGGCTGCTCATCTTCCCCATGGAGGAGATGCCTCTCCTGCCGCGGGGCAAGGGAGTGAAGATCCTGAACCTGTCCGAAAAGAAGGGCGAGTCGCTGGCGGCCGTGGCGACCCTGCCGCCGGAATCGCACCTGTTCGTCTACGCCGGCAAGCGCCACCTCAACATGAGACCCGCGGAGTGGGAGCCCTTCCTCGGCAAGCGGGCCCAGCGCGGAGGCGTGCTGCCGCGCGGCTTTACGAACGTGGTGGGACTGGGGCTCGAGTAGATCGACAGGACGAGCGAAGAGACCGCTATTATCGCAGAAGCATTCCGGCATAACAGTCCGGCCGCTTGTGTGCGCCGTCGCAGCCAGAGGATCTTGGAGATGCCCGATTCCCGAGCCCCCGGTCGTACGATCCGCACCCCAGAGGGGTACGCAGCCTTTGTTCCGGACCCTCTTCCTCCTGCCATCGACCCTCGGGACCGCCGTAGCGGCCCCCACTTCCGTCCAGACTCCCCCCGCGACCTCCGCCACCCCCCGAGCGACCTGCGCTATCCAGGAGTCGACCGGCGCCGTTCCCCGATCCGGGGGCGCCGTTGCCCTGAAGCTCTGCGACATCCCCCAGGAGAGCCGTACACCTCCCCTGGCCGCCGCCGCCGCGTCCACCCCGGGAGCTGAAGCGCCGGCCCACTGGGGCGAAGCGCCGGTCTCCGGGGCCGAGCCTCAAATCCCGGCCGGACCAGAGCAGACTCGAACCGCGGTCCCTCATCTCCTCACCGGCGCGGCACAGCTCGCGAACGCGCCTGTTCATTCCGTCATCAGAGCTGCTCCCCTCGCCGGGGGAGTCACTGCCCCGCGCGGGGGAGCTCTTCTCCCGGCTTGGGCGACCGCATCTGCGGCCCTGTCAACTCATGTAGCATACCCGATGGAGAGTGGACAGTGCAAGGAGTCACGATTTTCCAGAAACTTACCCCTTGACAACCGTTCGCCACCCTCCTAGACTCCCTTCACTCGCTGCCGTACAGGGTGAACCGGAATCCGTAAGTAAGTCTCTGCTGCCAATTCAGGCGGCCGAGGTACAAGAAGGGAGAGGTATTATGCCTCCAGCAAAGTCGTCGCACGCAGATCTCAACCTGGATGCCGAGATGCTCATGGCCGCCGTCGAAGCCAACGCGTCTCTGCTCCCCAACCTCGACGAGCAGGTCATTCCGTTGAAGGCCACGCTCGACGAGGTCAAGGCGCTCAGCGTCCGTCAGGAGACGCTGAGGGCCGACCGGCAGAAGCTCACCCAGGATCTGACGGTCGCGCGGGCTCGGCTGCGCGACCTGGCGATCCAGCTCCGCGCCGCCATCAAGGGCAAGCTCGGGCCGCGGACAGAGAAGCTGGTGGAGTTCAAGATGCAGCCGCTCCGCAAGAGATCGCGAAGCGTCAAGCATGAGCCGGAACCGCCCATCGTGCCGGTCCCGCCTGTCGCCACCCAGAAGTAACCGAGCACCCCCATCGTCCATTCGGGGGGAGGAGGCCCGTTGCCTTCCTCCCCCTCCCCGCTCACGGCCGCCGGACCCGCCGGAGGGTCGTGAGCCGTTCTTTGAGATGTCGGAAACAACAGGGCGCCGGGGCTTGGCACCCCCGACCCTGTCCCACCGTCTTGGGGGGCCGGGCCTGTGGGCCGCGGGCCGGCTCCTGCCTTTTCTCCGGTGACCCTTGCCATGAAGCAGATTGCGTAAGACGATATCTTGCCTGTATGAAGACCGCCGTCTGTATGCAAGGTCGGAAGCCGAGAACATCCCAGCTCACGTCTTGCGCCAGATCAAGGAGGAAATTGAGCATGGCTAAGGTTGTCAAGAAATCCAGGCTCGCCGCTTCCGGAGAAGAGCTGGGGGAGCAGCTTCTTCAATCGGTTCGTGAAATGAAGGCCGGATTGCGGGGCCGCGTGCACACGCCTGAAGTGTCCAGCATCGTAGAGGCCCGACTGATGTCGGGGCTCTCGCAAGCATCGTTTGCGGCTCTGATGGGAGTTTCCGTTCGCACGCTCCAGGACTGGGAGCAAGGCCGTCGGGAGCCGTCGGGCGCGGCGAAGACCCTCATCAAGGTCGCCCGGCTGCACCCTGAAATTCTGCAGGAGCTGGCTTCGTAGGCCCTGAGCCTCCCTACCCTCCCTTGTTCTCGATCGCCTCCAGGATCGGGCGCGCCAGATAGAGGCGGCCCCAGGAGCGGCCGGTGATTTCCTGGAGCAGTCCTTCCTTCTGGAGACGGGCCACGACCGTCCGGGCGGTCGGGTAGGAGACGTTCAGGAGGCGCGCGGCTCGCGAGACGGTGACGTAGGGGTTGACGAAGAGCTCGTCGAGCAGGGCGTTTGCGTTCGGCGTCTGGCGCAGGTCCCGGCGCAGCCGGGCGTGCAGGTCCATGAGACGCCGGGCCTGGCCGAAGGCTTCTCTCGCGGTCTCGTCGACGCCGGTGAGGAAAAAACGCAGCCAGTTGGGCCAGTCGCCGTTGGTCCTCACTCTCTGGAGCGCGTCGTAATACTCCTGCCGGTGGGGTTCGATGAAGGCCGAGAGATAGAGGAGCGGCTGGGAGAGCCGGCCGCGCTCGATGAGAAAGAGGGTGATCAGCAGCCGGCCGACCCGCCCGTTGCCGTCGAGGAACGGATGGATGGCCTCGAACTGCTCGTGCATCAACGCGCACTGGATCAGCTCGGGAAATCGCTCCCGGTCGTGCAGGAACAGCTCCCAATCGGACAGGCAGGCCATCAGGCGGTCCGGAGGCGGCGGCACATAGGCTGCTGTTGCCGGAGAGCTGCCGGCGGGGCCGATCCAGTTCTGGCTCTGGCGAAACTCTCCCGGCGTGGCCCGCTCTCCCCGCACTCCCCGCATCAGCCGCTCGTGAAGCTCCCGGACCAGGCGGAGCGACAGGGGCAGATCCTCCAGACGCCTCAGGCCGTACTCCAGGGCCTCGACGTAGTTCCGGACCTCCTGGACGTCAGCGTCCGGCTCCCCGCCCTCGACCTCGTCCAGGAGTAGGTCGGAGAGGCTCGCCCGGGTGCCCTCGATGCGCGAGGACAGCACGGCTTCCCATCGCACATAGGTCCCGATCAGCAGATGGGGGTTCGGGAGCTGGCGGCCCAGGCCGGAGAGCTCGCTGAGCGCGGCGTCGGCTCGCGAGAGCTGGCGGACCAGGCGGGCGTCGTAGGCGAGCACCGGCGGCAGGGGGGCCGGGACGAAGGCCGCATAGCCTCCAGGAGCCTGGACGATGGCCCCTGCGCTCGGATCGTGGAACTCTGCCGGGTTCATGGCTGGACCTTTTAAAGAAACCGGCCTGATTCTTTCAAAGCTCGGCCGACTTTGAAAGGGAGCTTTCAAAGCACGCTACACTGCCCGCCACCCTGGAGGTCTTGTGAGGATGTTCACACCCGGCCATCCCCTGGACATGGCAGAATGGGTCCATTGGAGACATCTGTGACCCCGCCGAAGCCGAAGCAGGTCATCCAGGTGGGTAGCCATCTGGTCGCTCTCCCCGAGGGGGTGTCGGCTCTCGACTGGGCGCTGGAGCGGGTCAACTACCAGAATCCCCGCATCCGTGCGTTCCTCGGCTGCATCCGCCTGCTCGACGGGGTCCTGGAGAGCAACTACGCGATCCTCCACTGCTCGCCGGAGCGGCTGATCGACATCTGGCGCAAGGTGCGCCAGATCTGTGAGGTCATCCGCGCCCGCATCACGCCACTGCTCGATCCTCCGTCGTGCATCCCCGTTCTGGAGGAGGCCCGGCAGAACGCCCAAGCCTCCGTCGAGCTGCTCGACCGGCACGTGCTCCGCGAGCTGGACCGCTTCCCCGAAGAGGTTCCGGCGGACCAGCTCATGGAGATCCGCAAGCTCCTCTGCGTCAGCATCGGCCAGCTCCACGGCTTCCTCCAGGACACCTTCGGCGAGCTCATGGCGAAGGACCCGCGGAGCCTCCACGACGCGGACTACTTCCTCTCCAAGCGCTTTCCGAAGGACATCGAAGAGGCCGAGTGGCTCCATTCGACGCTCCTCCGGCTGCGCGACTACCTCGACAAGCTCGACCTCGTGCGGCCCCAGCACCTGACCGCTCTCGCCGATCAGGTCCGCCGCGAGGAGTCGATCCCGACCCGGCAGGCCTGGCGCGGCACCAAGTTCTTTCTCGAGATCCTGCTCAACGGGCTCACTCCCAAGCTCAAGGAGATCCTGCCGCTGCGCGGCGTGCGCTTCTACGAGATGGAGCTGCTCGACCGCTACGCCATGGAGATCCCGACTCGCTGCCGGATCCTGCTCGACCTCCACGACGTGGGGAGCGAGCTGATCGACGGGCTCAAGGCGGCGGCCGGCCGCTCGCGGCAGGAGCGGGAGCAGAACGTCAACGACCTCCTGAGCTGCCATGCGGTGCTCAGCCGCCGTCTCGTCGCGCTGATCCACGACGTCGAGAGGCTCATCCAGGACCTGGTGGCCTTCGTCCCCCTCTGGCTGGAGGCGGTTGAGAAGCGGCGTGCCCTCCTCCTCAAGCGGAGCGCCGAGGAGAAGGGGGGGCTCGGCCAGGATCTGACGGGCGTCGACGACGATCTGGAGGCCCTGCTCGGCTGATGCTGTACGAGCGGCTCAACCCCGGGATGAAGCAGATTGTGGACTCGTATGTCGCGCGTCTGAAGGTCCTCGACTGGCGGCGGCGCGCGGACCTGCTGACCGATGCGGCCCTGCCGTTCGGGGAGGACCTCCCTCCGGACAAGGCCCAGGTCGCCGCCCGGGGATTCATCACCGCGGTCCTGGAGAGGCTCGACGAGACCGAGGTGACCGACCCGCGCCAGGCCCTGCTCTACCTCGCCTCGCTGCTTCCCGAGCACCGGGCCCTGGCCGAGAAGTATCTCGACGAGAATCCGGAGGTGCGGGCCGAGGTGGAGGCGGGGCTGTAGGAGTGCGCTCGCGGTCCGCGTGGCTCCTGCTCGGCCTCGGTCTCGTCCTGCTCACGCTGGCCGTCTACCGGCCGGTCCTGACGGCCGACTTCATCAACTTCGACGACGGCCTGTATGTCACGGGCAACCGCCACGTCCAGGAGGGGTTGACCTGGCAGGGATTCCTCTGGGCGTGGCAGGCCAATGTGGCGAGCAACTGGCACCCGCTGACCATGCTGTCCCACATGCTGGACTGCGAGATCTACGGCCTGAATGCGCACGGCCACCATCTGACCAGCCTGCTGTTCCATCTCGCCAATGTCTGGCTGCTGTTCGAGGTGCTGCGCCGGATGACCGGGGCGGTGGGACGGAGCGCATGGGTCGCGGCCCTCTTCGCCGTCCATCCGATGCACGTCGAATCCGTGGCCTGGGTCGCCGAGCGCAAGGACGTGTTGAGCGGCTTCTTCTTCTTCCTGGCTCTCGCCGCCTATCTGGGCTGGGTGCGGGAGCGGAGCCCCCGGCGATACCTGCTGGTGGTCCTCCTCTTCGCCTGCGGGCTCCTCGCGAAGCCCATGGTGGTGACTCTCCCCTTCATCCTCCTTCTGATCGACATCTGGCCGCTCGGCCGGCTGCGCCTCGGGGAGGCCGGGCCAGGCTCGCTCTTGCTCGAGAAGATCCCGCTGTTCGCTCTCTCGGTTGCGTCGAGCGCCGTGACCGTCTATGCGCAGCAGGGGAGCCTGGCGACTCTCCAGGCGGTCTCGGCCGGCCGCCGGGTGGGCAATGCGCTCGTCTCGTACGTGGTCTATCTGGAGAAGACGTTCTGGCCGGTGAAGCTGGCGGTGTTCTATCCCCTGCCGCCGTCGGTCCCGCTGTGGAAGGCGCTGGCAGCCGGCGCGCTGCTCGTCGCGATCACCGGGCTGGCGCTCTGGCGGGTCCGGCGCCAGCCGTATCTGGCGGTGGGCTGGCTCTGGTTCGTGGGCATGCTCGTGCCGGTGATCGGCTTCGTGCAGGTTGGCCGGCAGGCGATGGCCGACCGGTACACCTACCTTCCTTCGATCGGCCTCTTTCTCGCGGTGGCCTGGGGTGTGGCGGAGCTGCTGGCCGGTTTCCGGATGGGGCGGGCAGGCCGGGCGGTCGGTGCGGCCGGGGCGCTGGCCGTGGTCGCCGCGCTGTCGATCGCCGGGCACCGGCAGGCCGCGATGTGGAAGGACAGCCTGACCCTCTTCCGCCACGCTCTCGCGGTGACGGACAACAACTATCTGGCACACCTGAACGTGGCGGTGGCGCTGACCAACAAGGGAGACCAGAAGGGGGCGATCGAAGAGTTCCACGAGGTCCTGCGGCTGCAGCCCAACCTGGCGGAGGCGCACGCCGCGCTGGCGACCGGTCTCCAGAAGTGGGGCCGGCCCGCCGAGGCGCTGCCGCACGCCCAGAAAGCGGTCCAGATGAAGCCCGATCGGGCGCACTTCCGCCAGACCCTGGCGTCGATCCTGGAGGATCTCGGGCGCAAGGGCGAGGCGATCGTCCAGCTGCGCAAGGCGGTGGAGCTGAGCCCGCGTCTGGCCGGCGCCCATTACGGGCTGGGCCAGCTGCTCCAGGAGCAGGGGAGGACGGACGAGGCGTTGCAGCACTATCTGGTGGCGCTGGAGGTGAATCCCGAGCTGGCCGACCTGTACTCGCCCGCGGCGACGCTGCTCGCCAAAAAGGGGGATCTCGTCAGAGCGGTCGCTCTCTACGAGGAATCCATCCGCCGCCGGCCCACGGCCCTGACCCACTTCAATCTGGGGGTCACCCTCGAGCGCATGGGGCGGCCGGCCGAGGCCCGCCAGCACTACCGGCGGGCCCTCGTGCTCGATCCGGGACTGGAGCCGGCGCGCCAGCGGCTGGGGGCGCTCCGGTGACCCGCCCCTGGGAGGTGCTCGATGCGGTCGAGACGGAGGAGGGGCGGCTGGAGCTGCGGCGGCGGGGGGAGGGGGATTTCGTCATCACGGTGGGCGGGCGCGTCCTGATGAACAGCGCCTGGCATCGCTCCGAGATCGCGGTGGCGCAGCTCGCCTGCCGCCGGATTGCCGACCGTCCGCGCCCTCGCGTCCTCATCGGCGGGCTGGGCATGGGCTTCACCTTGCGGGCCGCTCTCGACGAGCTGCCGCGCGGGTCGCGGGTGGTTGTCGCAGAGATCGAGCCGGCGGTCGTCCGCTGGTGCCGCGGCCCTCTCGCCGGATTGACCGGCAGGGCCGTGGACGATCCGCGGGTGGAGATCGCGCTGGCTGACGTCTCCCGGTTGATCGCCGAGGCGACTCAGCGGTTCGACGCCATCGTGCTGGATCTCTATGAGGGGCCGCGGACCGCGACCCAGGCGCGGGAGGACCCATTCTGGGGTCCGGCGGCGCTGCGGCGGACGCGCGAGGCTCTCGCTCCCGGAGGGGTGTTTTCGGTGTGGTCCGAGGACCCGGATGCGGCCTTCGAAAAACGCCTGATCACAGCGGGCTTTCGCGTCGAGCGTCGGCGGCCCGAGAGCGGCGGGCCTCGCCATGCGGTGTATCTGGCCCTCACCCCACGCTGATCTTCACGCGGTGCCAGGCGTTGTTCATGTAGCCTTTGAAGTTCCAGACCTGCTCGGGGTTTTCGGGCTGGGTCTGGGCGGCGGTGTCCCAGGCCCGGCAGACGATTTCGCAGGGACCGGGCGGCAGATCCACCCGCGCTTCCCAGCGGCGCCAGGCCCAGCGCGAGCGCTCGGGCTCGAGGGCCGCGGTGATCCAGCTCCGGCCTCCGTCGGTGGAGACGTCCACCCGACTGATCCGCCGTTCGCCGGCGAAGGCCCAGCCGCGGACAGCCGTGTCCCCCGGCGCCACGGTCTCGCCGTCGGCGGGAGAGGTGATCACGGAGCTGACGTTGAATTCCCCGAGCATCATTCCGTCGTCCCAGACCACGTTCTCTGGTCCGACGCCGGGCGGGAACAGGCGATAGGCCTTCGCCTGGAAATAGTTCTCCGAGGGGGACTCCCGCAGGTTGATGCGGGTCAGCCACTTGACGCTGCGGGCGCCGATCCAGCCGGGGACGACGAGGCGCAGCGGAGCGCCGTGCACGGGGTGCAGCGGCTGGCCGTTCATCTCGTAGGCGAGGAGCACCTCCGGGCGCCGCGCTTTGTCGAGCGGGATCGAGCCGCCAAAGGCGAAGCGCTCGCCGTGCCGTTCGGTCTCATCGAGGCCGATGAGCTCGACGTGACGTCCCTCCGGCTCGGGATCGGCGACGGCGAGCACGTCGCGGAGCGGCACTCCGCCCCAGTCGGCGGTGCTGATCGCCTCGGTTCCCCAGCCGAGCTCGCCCGGGATCGGGCGCTTCTCCATCAGCTCCTGCCGCCGGTTGCCGGCGCACTGCAGGGTCGCGGTGACGGTCACCCTGGGCAGGCGTTGGATCTCTTCGAGCGAGATTCGGAACGGGCGCTTGACGCGGCCTTCGATGGTCAGATGGAAGGTGCGCGGATCGATCTCGGGGATGCCGCCGTGATTGCGCACGAAGAACAGATCGGCCGGCGTCAGGAAGCTCGCGGCCGCCCGCGGCGGCGGCCCCGCGTTGTACGGGGAGTCCTGCCGGACCAGGATGTCGGCCGCCTTGCCGAACCGCCGGGAACGCGAGCTCTCGCCCATGCTCACTCCGTGTAGGACAGCGGCTTGAGCCGCTTGCGGTAGAGGTTGTCGCCCACCGGCTCGAAGATCGAGCAGTGATCCATCTCGCCGCCGTAGACGTGCAGGGTCAGCGAGACCCGGTCGCCTTGCGAATTGGCCAGCACGTGGTGCTCGAAGGGCGGGATCAGCGCTCCGGCCGAGCCGGCGCGGGCCTGCGCCTGATCGCGCAGGGCGAAGCGGCAGACGCCGTCCTCCTGCTCGTCGAGGAGCTCGTAGCGGTACACCTCCATCTCGCCCTCCACGACCCCCTCGACACACCAGATCCCGGAGTGGTCGTGGAGCGGGGTCCGCTGGGACGGTCCCCAGGTCATCACCACCGCCGTGAAATCGAGCTCCGGATCGCGGTGGAGGAGCCGCCGCGCATAGGTGTCGGCGCGCGGCTGGCGGAACCGGTCGGGCAGGACCAGCCCTTCGGCCGGAATGAACTCCTCGAGCTCGCGCTTGATCTTCTCCGTGATCAGCTCGACATTGCGCGACCGCACCGCCTCGCGCAGCCGCTCGATGAACGAAGCAGTGATCGCCTGGGTGGTCATGAGAGCCTCCTTGCCGGCGGCCGCCCGGCGTCTGGCCGGCCGATCATTCCTGCTCGAGATAGGTATAGCCCGAGAGCCCTTCTTCGTAGCGCCTGAGGAGCTGGCGCGATTCTTCGAGCGTCATGCGCTTGGCCCGCAGGGCGGTCTCCGCCGCCTGCCGCACCTTCGCCACCAAGTCGTTGCGGTTGTAGCGCACGTAGCGCAACACGTCGCTGACGGTGTCTCCGGCGACCACGCCGTCGATCGTGTACCCCTCTTCGGGGTGGAGCGAGACGTGGACCGTGTTGGTGTCGCCGAACAGGTTGTGCAGGTCGCCCAGGATCTCCTGATAGGCGCCCACCAGGAAGACGCCGAGGTAGTACGGCGCCCCGGTGTAGGGGTGGAGCTCGATCACGTCCTTGACGTCGCGGCGGTCGATGAAGTGATCGATCTTGCCGTCCGAGTCGCAGGTGATGTCCGCCAGCACCGCGCGGCTCGACGGCTCCTCGGTGAGGCGGTGAATGGGCAGGACCGGAAAGAGCTGATCGATCGCCCAGGAGTCCGGCACCGACTGGAAAACCGAGAAGTTGCAGAAATAGGTATCCGCGAGCTGTCGCTCCAACCCTTCGAGCTCCTCCGGCAGCTCCTGCAGCGAGCGCGACAGCTTGAGGACCTTCTGGCAGATCGCCCAGAAGAGATCCTCGGCGAGCCCCCGGTTCTCGAGCGTCATGTGCCCGAGACGGAACAGCGTCAGGCATTCGTCGCGCGCCGACATCGCATCGTGATAGGCCTCGATCAGGTTCTTGCGCGACACCTCGCGGTAGGTGTCGAACAGGTTGCGCAGCGAGGGCTCCGCATCGGCCGGGAGCTTGCGCGGCAGCTTGCCCAGCGAGAACTCCGAGACGCCCAGCACGTCGATGATCAGCACCGCGTGGTGCGCCACGGTGGCGCGCCCCGACTCCGAGACGATCACCGGGTGCGGCACGCCGTGAAAGTCGCACACCTCCATGACGCCGAACACGACGTCGTTGGAGTACTCCTGGAGCGTGTAGTTGAGCGACGAGGTGAAGTTCGTCTGCGAGCCGTCGTAGTCGATGCCCAGGCCGCCGCCCACGTCGAGGTAGCCGAGCGGCGCTCCCATCTTCGCCAGGTTCACATAGACCTGGGCCGCCTCGCGCAGGCCGTCCTTGATCGCGCGGATGGAGGAGATCTGGCTGCCGAGGTGGAAATGAACGAGCTCCAGGGTGTCGAGCAGCTCGTTGCTCCGCAGGAACTCGATCGCATCGAGCAGGTCGCGGCCCGACAGGCCGAACTTCGAGCGGTCGCCGCCCGATGCCTCCCAATGGCCGGAGCCGCGGGTGGCCAGGCGCGAGCGGATGCCGATGCGCGGCTTGATGTTCATCCGCTGCGACATCTGGTGGATGAGCGGCAGCTCGGACGGTTTTTCGACGACCAGGATGACGTGGCGGCCGAGCTTCGAGGCGAGGAGAGCCGTCTCGATATATTCCTCGTCCTTGTAGCCGTTGCAGACGATCAGGGCCTCCTCGTCCTCGAGCAGGGCCATGACCGCCAGGAGCTCGGGCTTGGAGCCCGCCTCCAGGCCGAAATGGTACGGCCGGCCATACTCCACCAGGCGTTCGACCAGGAAGCGGTCCTGGTTCACCTTGATGGGATAGACGCCGCGATAGAGTCCCTTGTAGCCGTACTCCTCGATCGCCCGGCCGAACGCCTCGTTGAGCTGGACGACCCGCTCGCGGATGATCTCGGAGAAACGGATGAGGAGCGGCGGAGCGATCCCGCGCTCGCGGACCTCGTCGACCAGCTCCTTGAGGTCGATCGCCGGCGTCCCGGGTCCGGCCGGATGGACGACGAGATGGCCTTCGTCGTTGACGGAGAAGTAGTTGTTTCCCCATCCCCGGATGTTATAGAGGTCCATCGAATCGGCGGGGGTCCAGCGGCTGGTCAAGGTCGAGGCGATCGCGGCCATTTCTGGTGGGTGCTCCTCCCAAAGGCAGGCACTCTAACACGCATCTATGGAAGGGCTCGCGCGCCCCGCCGGATCGAGAAGAGGAAAAGATGTTGCGAGGGGAGCGTCTCCAGGGTCTCGACGAGGGTGAAACCGGCGGGCTCCCATTCGGCGAGGACCTGCTCGACCGACATCTTGTGGGCGCTCGCGATCTGGCTCGCCGTGTCCCCTTCCTTGCGGTACTCGACGAGCGCGACACGGCCGTTCGGCTTCAGGGCCCGGCGGATCTTCGCCAGCATCTCCTGAGGCTTCTGAAACTCGTGGTAGACGTCGACGAGGAGGATCCAGTCCGCCTGCCGGTCCGGCAGGTTGGGGTCGGTCTCGGTGCCGAGAACGGGGACGATATTGGTGATCTTCTCCGCGGCGGCGAGCTCTCGGAGCTTGTCCAGCATCTCGGGCTGGATGTCGTTGGCGTAGACCTTGCCGGAGGGACCGACGGCGCGGGCCAGGCGGCGGGCGAAGAAGCCGGAGCCGGCGCCGATCTCGGCCACGACGTCGCCGTCCTCGAGATTCATCGCCTGGATCACCAGGTCGGGCCTCTCCTCCTGCTCGCGTCCCGGGCGCTCCAGCCACTGCCAGTGCTCGTGGCCGAAGACGTTGGCCGGTGTGCGCTTCTCCGGCGGCGCCTGGGGAGGGTGGGGACCGGCCGCCGGGGACGGCGAGCAGGCGAGCCCGAGGAGGAGCAGGGCGAGGAGGATCGAGCGGCGCTTCATCGCGGTGGCAGCGGCTTTTCGAGGAGGATGAAGTCGCGGACCGGCTCGCCGCCGATCAGATGCTCCGCGAGGATGCGCTCGAGCACGGGCGGATCGCACTGCCCGTACCAGACTCCGTCGGGGTAGACCACGGCGATCGGCCCGCCGCAGCAGATGTCGAGACAGTTGGCGCGGGAGGCGTGCACGCCCTCCTTGCGCGACAGGCCCAGCTCCTTGAGCCGTTTGTTGAGGTACTTCCAGGCGCGGAGTGTCCGCTTGCGGCTGCAGCACTTGGCCTTGGTGGGATCGCAGCAGAGGAAGATGTGGCGCTCGATCTTCGCCAGGCGGAGCTTTTCCACCTTCTGGCGCTGTTCCTTCAAGAGGTGCGGATCGGGCTCCGGCGTCTCCATGCGTCCTCAACTCTAACACTTGCCCTGACCGGCCCGTCCGGGGCAAGCTGGGGAGCGATGGGCGAGCTCAACGCGCAGGTCTCGGAGACGGCCACGGTCTTCGGCAGGGACCCGGAGTGGGTGCTCTCGTTCGACCGCGAAGGGCGGCTGCTGACGTTCGTGCAGGGCCGGGAGCTGTTCAAGCGGGCCCTCGATTCGCGGCTCTTCCAGCGCGACCGCCGGGAAGGGCGGCGCTGGAAGCTCCTGGACGACCGCGGGCGGCGCGAGGTCTTCGCCGCGGCCCGCGAGCTGGCCGGCGCGACCGCCGGAGCGCCGGACGCGCCCGCCGCCCTGCGCGAGCGCCTGGAGACCGAGGTCCTGCCGTGGACCGTCGAGCGCCTCCTGGCGGAGGAGGAGCGCTTCCTCGCCGCGTACCGGCCGATCGCCATCCTGCCTCCGGACCGCTACCTGGCCGTCGTGCTTCAGGCGACCGAGGGGTGCACCTGGAACCGCTGCACCTTCTGCTCCTTCTACCAGGGGCGGCCGTTCCACCTCGCCTCGCCGGAGGACTTCCGCCGGCACGCCGCGGCCGTGCAGAGCCTCCTCGGCCGCGACCTCGCGCGGCGCCGCTCGATCTTCCTGGCGGACGGCAACGCCCTGGCGGTCGGAAACCGGCGCCTGCTGCCGCTCCTCGCGGTCGCCCGTGAGAGCTTCCCCGGGCGGGAGATCACCGGTTTCGTGGACGTCTACAGCGGCAGCCGCCATGAGCCGACCGACTGGCGCGAGCTCGCCGCGCAGGGGCTCACCCAGGTCTACATCGGCATGGAGACCGGGTGTGACGGTCTCCTGGCCTGGGTCGACAAGCCCGGCTCGCGCGCCGAGCTGACCGCCTTCGTGCGGGAGCTCAAGGAGGCGGGCCTCGCCGTGAGCCTCATCCTGATGATCGGCATGGGCGGCCGGGCCTGGCGCGAGCGCCACCGCCGCGAGAGCCTGGAGACGCTCGCGGGTCTCTCGCTCGACCGCCGCGATCTCCTCTACCTCTCTCCCTTTGTCGAGGAGGCCGGCTCTGCCTACGTCTCCCGGCGGCTCGCCGAGGGATGGGAGCCTCTCTCCGCGGACGAAATCGAGGCGGAGACCGCCCTCTGGACGGCGGACCTCCGCGCCCGCGGCCTGCGGCTGGGACGGTACGACATCCGCGAATTCATCTACTGAGTCCCTCTGCGCCCGTTTGTTTCACCTTATTTAAAAGAAGCGATGCTGACGCGTCCGGCCGTGGCGGCCGGAGCGCGATCCGCATGGAAAGGTCTTTTGTGATGAAGCGCAACATTTTACGTGGTGGTGTCGGAGCTCTCCTGCTGTCCACGGTCCTGGGAGCTGCGGGGATCGCATCCGCCGAGCCGGCGAGGCCGGCTCGGGTCTCGGCTGCCGCCGAGCTCGCCCCAGGCTTCTGGAGCTTCCTGGTCAGGTGGTTCCTGGATGGCCAGGCGCCTCCTCCTCCAGGGCAGACCGGCAGCGGTGGCGGAGAAGGGACCAACGGCGGAGGGGCGATGGACCCGAACGGCGGTGCGTCGGGCGCGAAGCCGCACAACCCCTAGTCTCGAACCGGAGGGCCGCCCTGCCGGCGGCCCTCCTCTTCCCCGGATCGGTGGCGCAGATATACTGCCCGCATGGCAAAAGCGAACAGCATCGACCTGTCGAAGCTCTCGCTCGAGGAGCTGGAGGGCCTCGCGAGGGAAATCGAAACCGAGATCACGGGCCGCCGCCAGGCGGAGAAGGAGCGGGTGCTCCAGCAGATGCGCGAACTGGCGGCGAGTATCGGCACCACGCCCGAGGACCTCTTCCGCCGGACGGGCAAGGTCGCCGAGAAGGTCACCGCCGTGAAGTACCGGCATCCGGACGATCCTTCGCTGACCTGGGCCGGCCGCGGCAAGCGCCCGCAGTGGGTGGTGGACGCCCTGGCCGCAGGCAAGACGCTGGACGACCTGGCGGCGGGGTAGGAACCCGGCTACCCCGTGTAGGCGTCGTCCTGCTCGATCTTCGACAGGACCCAGTCGAACTCACCCGTGGTCACCTTGGCGCCGCAGTAGGTGCACTCGCCGGCCATGTTGGTGGCGAGCGGCGCGCCGCAGTTGGGGCAGCTCTTGTCGGCCCGGGGAGCGCCGCGCACGCCCGCTCCCCGGACGAAGGTCCAGTACTCCGAGTAGTAGCGGTCGGACCGCGGATTGCCCGCCACCACGTCGCCGGTCGCCACGCGCACGGTGGAGTCGCGCCCGGTCCCCCAGATCCGGAAGGTGACCGCGTCATACCAGCGGTCGCGGACCACCTTGGCCATCTTGAGCTCGGTCAGGCGCATCCCCTCCAGGACGTTGCGCAGCCCCTGCCGGCGGTAGCTCTCGATCCAGTACTGGAGATAATCGAACAGCTGGTCGGAGACATACGGCCGGACCGGCGCCAGATCCATCGCCGTCCAGGCGGCGTTGAGCTGGTCGTAGACCAGGCGGACGCGGGCCGCCAGGGCGTCGTCCGTGCTCGCCGGATCGTCTTGCAGCAGGTCGGCGCGGCGCGCGGCGAGATCGGGCTGGTAGACGGTCGGCCAGCCCGTCCCCACCTCCTCGACGGTGGAGGTCAGGGCCGGCGGGCGGGCCTCCCGGCGCACCGGCTCGATGGCCTCGACCGTCCAGTCGAAGCGGCCGCCGGTGACCACCTCGCCGCAGTAGGAGCAGCGGTTCGGATCGTCCGCGGGTGCGAACGGCGCCCCGCAATTCGGGCAGTGGAGGCTCTTGACCTGCTCGGGCGGCCGGCTGCGCGTCAGGACATCGCGGACGAGGTGCCAGCGCTCGACCACGTACCAGGTCGCCTCGCTCCCCGCCGCGCCGGTGGTCAGGTTCGACTCGAATTCGAGGGACACGCGCACCTGGGCCGCGGCGGCTCCGGGCGCCGGCAATCCCACCTGGAGGACCCGCAGGGCACCGACGACCACCGCCGTCACCGGAACGCCCGCGGGGGGGAGCTGCGCCAGGTACGCCCGCGCTCCCTCGCTCAGGTAGGGCGTCAGCGCGGCGAGGGCGCGCGGATCGGTGCGCGACCGGTGAGCGCGGGCGTAGAGCGTATAGGCGAAGTCCTCGAAGAGGACGGCCGAGAAATCCGGATCGAGCGCGCGGATCGCCTCCAGGTCCCGCGACGGAGCCGGCGCGGCCGGCCGCGGGTGCGACGGCGCGCTGTCCCAGCTCGGCAGCTTGCCGATCACCCCTCGCTTCCGCGCCCTCGCCAGGACGACGAGGATCAGGATCGTCAGCGGGATTCCGATCAGCGGGTGGCGGAAGACGAGCTGGAACCACAGCTGCAGGAGCAGCCAGATGAGCCCGCCGTCGCCCCCTCCGTCGCCCCCTCCGCCGGAGTCGCCGCCGCCCGAGTAGCCCTCGCCGCCTCCGGGCCGGGCGACCGCGATCGCGGGCAGGAGGAGAAGGAGCGAAATCAGGAAGAGGGGGACGAGCCGTCTCATCGCTCGCTGACCTCGTTGGCGAGCTCGTCCACGTCCCCGGCGCTGCGGACGAGGGCCGGTGCGAGGAGGTCGCCGAGCGCCCGCACGCGAGCGGCCACGGCCACGCCGTCCTCCCCCCGGCGCACGGTCGCTTCGATCTCTCCGACCGCGCGCCGCCAGCCGTCGGTGGTGGCCAGGGTCTCGACCCCGCGGTCGTGGACCACCGCGGCCTCGAGCTCCAGGAGCGAGACGTAGAGGAGGATGCCGGTCCGGCCGGTGGTCCCGTGAACGCCCTTCTCCACGAAGGTGGCGCGCGCGGCGGTCTCCACCTGGCGCCGCCGGATCCGCCGGAGCGTCAGCGCCCGGCGCAGGGTCGGTAGGCGCGATGCGACGAAAGCTCCGAGGGCGCCCGCCAGCAGCGGATCGACGACGAACCAGACGAGAGCGAACGGCCATGAGGAGAAGAGCAGGCCGATCAGGACCGCCAGGGCCAGGACGATCCCCGTGATCAGGTCGGCGTGAAGGAAGGAGCCCGAGTGGGCGCGGACCGCCACGACCAGCTCTGCGCTGCTCCGGGACTCCACATCGCGGACGGCATCGGCCAGTGCCTGTTTCGCCGCGTTGGTGAGGAAGGGCTGTGCCATGGATCCACAAAGGAGTCTACCGCAGATAGGATCTCCGCCATGGACGTTCCCCGCTGGCAAGCACGCCCCCTCTCAGGCGGTCAGGCCTGGGAGGAGGTTCCGCCGCTGCCGCCCCTCGTCCGGGCCGAGGACGGGTCTCCCGCCGAGCAGCCGACCCTGGTCCGCGTGCTCTGGGAGGAAGCCGCGCTCCACGTGCGGTTCGATTGCGTCGACCGCCACGCCTGGGGGACCTTCACGCAGAGAGACGATCCCCTCTGGCAGGAGGAGGCGGTCGAGGTCTTCCTCGCCCCCGGGGAGGCGGACCCGGTCGACTACTTCGAATTCGAGGTGAGCCCGCGCGGCACCCTCTTCGACGCGCGGATCCACAACCCGACCTCGCAGCGCGCCGATCTGCGGGCCGACGTGGCCTGGAACTGCCCGGGCATCCGCTGGCAGGCGGGAGCGGACACCGAGCGGCAGGACTGGTGGGCGGTCCTCGTGCTCCCGTGGCGCGAGCTGATCGATCTTTCCGGAGGTCCGCTGCCGCCGGTCTGGCGGGCCAACTTCAATCGGATCGAACGGCCGGCGGACGGGCCGGTGGAGCACAGCGCCTGGTCGCCGACGCTGGTCCGGCCGGCCGACTTCCACAAGCCGGCCCGGTTCGGCGTGCTCGAGCTGGGCAGGATGCGGTAGACCCGCGCCCCGGGCGAGCTCCAGACGATCTCGACCTCGCGCGCCGGTCCGCCGGCGGTCTCCCGCTCGAAGCGGGCGAGGAGCCGTGACGATCTCTGTCCCTGCATCTCCCGGGGATGGATCACCAGATGGGTGACGCCGAGCCGGCGGAGGAGCGCGATCCCCGCGCGGTCGGGCACCACGCGCATCCGACGGGCGATTTCCTCGTAGAGCGGCGGGAGGAAGCCGCTGTAGCCGTTGACGATGGGCTTCCAGTGGAGAGTCGACGCGTACATCGCCTCCGTCTCCGTGATCCCTGGCCGGACCGGTAGCTCGATCAGGGCGCGGATCTCGTCCCTCCCGGCGATCCAGGGATAGACGGCGGGGAGCTCCTCCTGCCGCAGCAGGGGGACCCAGCGGACCCGCCGCGGCGCGAGCTCCACGGTGAGGAGGAGGGCCAGAGCGGCGGCCACTGCCGCGCGGGCCCGCCGGTCGCGCAGGCGTTCCAGGAGGCGGTCCGTCCCCAGCGCGGCGAAGGCGACCAGCGTGAAGGAGACGAACGCCGCGAAGCGGGCGGGCACGCGCATCCCGTCGAGCCCCGGCACCACCCGCATCAGCGGGACGTAGGCGATCGGATAGGCCAGGGCGAAGCAGAGGAGCGCGCCGAGCGCGATCCCGCGCTCCCAGGATGTGCCGTCCACCGGCTGCAGGAGAGGGCCTGCCCAGAAACGGCGGAGGATGGACCAGGCGCCGAGGGCCAGAACGAGCAGCAGGGCTGGAGCACCCCAGCCGAAGCGGCCGAGGCCTCCGAGCACCTGGCTGCGCTCCGCGGGCCGTGCCAGCGTCAGCAGGTCCCCCCAGATCCACGCAACCAGAGACAGGGCGAGGAGCGCGCCCAGAATGGCCCGCCGCCCGGCGCCCAGCGGAATGGACGGCGCCCGCTGCTCGCGCCACCAGAGCGCCAGCCCGGCGAGAGCGAGGAGCGTGGGCAAAAAGCCGGGAAACAGCGAATTCTCGATGCGGAAAAACGGCACGGCGGCCCGTCCGATCCGCTCGCGCAGGGCATTCTTGAGCCAGGTGCCCCCCCAGTAGACGCTACGGTGCTCCGGACTGAGCCAGCTCGCGGTCGTGGCGGCATATTCGACGGCTTCCTCGGGGCTGCGCGACAGCCCCAGGCGGTGGGAGACCTGGATGTAGGGGAGGAACAGGGCCGCCAGAGCCGCCGCGGCCACGAAGCCGGTGGGGAGGAGGACGCGCAGCGATCGGGGTGCCAAGAGGGTCCGGCCGTGCTCCCGCAGACGGACGGCCAGGAGCGCCGCCATCGGCACGTGGATCATGTAGGCGAGATAGCAGCCGCCGCTCACGTGGAGGAGATAGAAGACGAGGAAGAGGGCGGCGGCCTTCGCCGTGCGCTCGGCGAGCAGGCGGTCCCAGAACCAGAGCGTCAGCGGCAGCCACTGCGCGATCAGGATCTGGATGTGGTTCAGGTGCATCAGCCGGAACGGCGAGAACGCGAACATCCACCCGGCCAGGAGCGCCGCCGTCCAGCTACGGCCGGCGCGGCGGAGCACCCAGGCGGTGGCGAAGGCGCTGGCCACGAACGAGGTGAAGAACAGGAGGTTGTAGCCGGCGATGGGGTTCGGCACCAGCGTCTGGAAGGCGGCGAGCTGGACGGCCGGACCGAAGAGATGATCGGAGAAGGTCAGGGCGCCGCGGGTGGGATAGAAGATGTTGGCGTCCCAGAAGTCGGGCAGCCCCTCGCGCACCTGGTGCGCCCCCCAGGAGAGCACCCAGAGGTTGAAGACCGGATCGCCGGGCGCGGGAGCGATGTGGTCCCCGCCCACGCGCCAGATCGGGCGCAGGTAGGCGAGGGTGAGGAGGGTGTAGGCGGCGAGCCCGAGCAGGGCGGGCATCCATCTCCGGGCAGCACGCTTCCTCTCCATGGCAGGGCGCAGTATCCTTCCGCGTCGACTCGGGTCTCGAATCCGTTGATGAGTGCCCCCATCCTATCGGAGTTCCTGGACTTCAGATCCAGGCGCGGTGCCGCGCGGATCGTCGGATCTCTCTTCGTCCTCGGCCTGGCGGTCTCCGCGGTCCTGCTCGCCCGCAGCCTGCCGGCGGGTGACCAGCTCAACCTGCTCGCCCGCGGCTGGCTGCTGGCCGCGAAGGGCGTCTTCATCTCCTACGGCAACCCGATGTCGACCGGCGGCAAGGCGCCCGGCGGGATCACGACGGTCCTGGTGGGGCTGCCGCTCATGGTCTGGCGGGACCACCGGGCGCCGGTGGTGGTCATCCTGCTCTGCCACGTGCTGGCGTACTGGCTCCTCGACCGCACCTTGCGGCGGATCTTCAGCCCGGGCGAGCGGGTGCTCTTCGCGGTCCTCTACTGGCTCAATCCGTGGCGGCTCTATTTCTCGGGCTTCCTGTGGAATCCCAACTATCTCTTCCTGTTCGGCGCCGTCCACCTCTGGACCTGCCTGGGACAGCGCGAGCGGCCGCGCTTCTGGTTGTCGTTCCTGCACGCGGCCGGGCTGGTGTTGGCCTTCCAGATCCACGCGTCGTTCCTGCTCCTCGCCATGGCGTCGTTCCTGCTCTGGCTGCGTGGCTATTTCAAGGTCCATTGGCCGGCGGCCATCCTCGGTGGGTTGCTCGCCGCTCTGCCGCTGATCCCCTGGCTGCAGGACCTGCACGCCCATCCGGAGATCGTCACCGAAGCGGACCGCGGGTTCCTCGGGCGCGGGCTGGCCCTGGTGCTCCCCGGGCTGCGAGGCGTCATCTACTGGCTGCGCTACGCCTCTCTCGGGCTCCCCGGAAAAGTGGCCCGCTTCGATTTCGGACCCGCGCTGGGCGGCTCCGACCCTTGGTTCGGCCCGGCGCTGTCGCTGCTCGTCGCGACCGTCCTTTCGCTCACCATGGTGTTTCCCCTGCTCGCCGGGCTCTGGCTCTGGCGCCGCAACCGGCACCGCTGGCGGAAGCGGATCCCGGCGGAGGCCTCCGACCGGGTCTGGCTGCACGGCTATGTGATCTGGTGCTTCGCGGCATCGGTGATCGTCTTCGCTCTCTCGCCGACGACGATCATGTACTGGCAGGTGGTCGCCCTGTTCCATACCGCGGTCCTGCCGCTCGCCCTCTGGGCGGGAGCGCTCTGGCGGAGCCGGCGTGGGCCGCTGGTGACGCGGGTGGTCGCGGTCTACGCCGCCGCCGGGATCCTCCTGGCGCTGGCCGTCGCCTTCGGCAGCCCGCAATTCCGCTGCGGCGGGCGCTACGACGTGCGCTTCCTGCTCTCCTCGGATTCGCCGATGTTCGACGACCTCGGCATCCGGCGCGACTGCCCCTGGCCGATGAACCGGCCAGGGGGCTGGTGGCCGGACGTGCTGCCCAAGGGTGGAGGATAGGTTCTCGTTCGGCTATTTCAGGGGAAGGTACTCGACCCGGAACTTCTACTCCGTCTCCGTGACAGCAACCTTCGCGCGGCGTGCCAACAGACGCTTGCGCAACCCCTCCGAGCTTCCCTGACGTGCCTCGATTAAGGCCCGAAGCGCGTTGGCGGCCCGCTCCCGTTCTTGCAGATACCTGTCCACTTCCTCCCGATGCCGGAAGTAGTATCCGATGGTCGAATACACATCAGGCAGGCTGAGAGAGGGAAAGCGGTCGACGATCTCTTCCGGTGAGCAGCCAGCGAGAAAATAATGAACGACGGTGTCGATCGGGATTCGGGTGTTCCCGACGCGGACGACGCCGGGTTCATCCGTGCGCAGCGGCACAGCCTCGTGAGCGATGGTCAGAGTGGGTTGCTCAATCATCAAGGATGATTATACGGCGGAAGACGACGGGACCGCCAGAGGCAGTCCCGTTCCAGGCGACTGCGTGCTGTGCTGCCTACCGCTTCCGCTCCCGCTCCTCGAACAGCCCCCGGTACAGCAGGCCGGCGATGACGCCGCCGGCGACCGGCCCGGCGATGTAGACCCAGATGTTCGAGAAATCGCCGAGCACCAGCGCGGGACCGATGCTCCGGGCCGGGTTGAGGCTGGCGCCGGTCAGCGGGCCGCCCATCAGGATGCAGAAGGTCAGCGTCAGACCGATCGCCAGGCCGGCGACGTGCGTCGCCTTGCCGCTGATCCCAGCGTTCAACACCGCATTGGCCAGGAAGAAGGTGAGGATCGCCTCGAGCACGAAGCCGATCACCGGTGTGATCGTGATCGTGGTCCCACCGGCATCGAGGCCGGAGGCCAGCTTGGTGGCGCCCAGCCCGGTGGCCGTGCCGCCCAGCGCCCAGGCCAGCATCAGAGCGCCCGCGATGCCGCCGAGGATCTGGAAGACGATATAGGAGATGGCACGGCCGGAATCGATCTTGCCCGCCGCCCAGACGCCGGCCGTCACCGCGGGGTTGATGTGCGTCCCCGAGATGTGTCCGTAGGCATAGGCAAAGCCGGCCACGACCAGGCCGTGGGCGAAGGCGACGCCGACCACTCCGCCCAGACCCAGCGCGCCGGCCCCCGCACCGATGAAGATCAGCGCAAAGGTGCCGATGAACTCCGCGACGAGAGACGTCGAAAGCTTCCCGTACATCGATAAACCCTCCCTCGAGATAGGAACAACCTGTGGTGCCGGGAAGGATACCAGGAAGCGCTCAATCTCAACCGAAGGGGTTCACCCCCTCTTTCGGAAGCTCGCGGAGGAAGGGCAGCGGCTGGGCCCGCCCTACACAGGAGGTGTCCAGACCGCGCACCGACCCGCTCTGCAGGAAGGCCGCCTCGATCTCATCCGGGCAGGAGCCGTTGCCGTAGTGGCCGCCGTACGGGATCACCACGTGGAGCGCGTTGGTGAAGTTGCGGATCGCGCGCTCGCCGAAGTCCGGCGGCGTCACCGGATCGCGCTCGCCGTTGACCACCAGGACCGGGACGTCCGAGCGGACCGGATCGCGGTGGTTGGGCTCCGGCGTGCCGTGCGGCCAGGCGGCGCAGGCCGCGGCCTGCGCGCGGACCCGGTCGTCTCCGAGGAAGCTGCCGGCGGTCCGCTGTGGGATCGTTGCGGGATCGAGGAACGGCAGGTCCTCGGAGCAGGTCACCGAGAAGAACAGGCCGCCGGCCAGGAGGTCGAGGATCCCGGTCCGCGCGTTGACACTGGCCTGCGCCAGAGGCGCCCAGTTGCCGCGCGCCGCCTCGTGGGCCAGCAGCGGGATGGCCGCGGCGGTCTGCGGAGAGTAGAGAAGCCAGCGGATGCCGTCGGCGAGAGTGCTGCGGTTGAGGCGGATCTCGACCGACCGGCCGGTCTTCGGCTCCTGGACGGTCGCGCGGACCGGCTCGCGGCCCACCTGGTCGAGCGCCTGCTGCAGCTCCTCGCGCGCCTGCGGGAACGCCTGGTGGCACTCCGCGTCCTTGCCGCAGCTGGCGAGGACGAGGTCGAGGGCGCGCTGGCCGTTGGCGGCATGGGAGATCGGCAGGGTCTCGTCCATGGGGACCGAGCCGTCGAGCACCACGGCACGCACGTGCTCAGGGTGACGCCGCAGGTAGACCTGGGCCATGCGGGTGCCGTAGGAGCCGCCCCACAGATTGATCTTGTCGTAGCCGAGCCATGCCCGGGCGTCGTCGAGGTCGTCCGCGCCCCAGGCGGTGGTGTAGAGGGAGAGGTCGAACTTCTTCTCCAATTCCGTCCGGCAGCGGCGGACGGCGTCGAGTGGGAATTGGGCATCCAGATAACTCTGGAGATCGCCCGGATGGCCGAGCTCACAGTCGAGGCGGTCCGGGCGATCTCCAGAGTTATCTGGATGCCCAATTCCCACTCGACGCCGTCCGCCGCTGCCGGACGGAATTGGAGAAGAAGTTCGACCTCTCCCTCTACAC
>DASPXX010000010.1:0-8806 GCA_035637095.1 Thermoanaerobaculia bacterium | reverse complement strand
CCCGTCTCCAGTCGGTGAACCCTCTGGACCGGCCGCTCATCGCCATGTCGCGGCCCGAGCAGGAGGCGGTCTTCGTCCGCGTCGCCGAAGCCGTCGAGGCGGCCCTGAGCTCGCCCGCGGCAACGCTCTGGGAGAAGATCCGCCGGCGCTTCCAGGAGATCGAGGCCGCGAATCCGGTCCGCCAGGGGGCTCGCTCAGGCTTCATGGACCGGTTCATCGACAGCATGTCGCACGACCTGGAGCTGACGAGCAAGAACACGTTCCTCATGGAAGAGCTGGTCGCTCTCGGCAATGACTCGGAGAGCGCTCCGCTGCGCGAGATCCTGACCCGGGAGATCTCCGCGCATCGCGAGCAGCTGAAGAGGTTGCGAGAGAGCCGCAAGGCCGCCGAGGCCGCCGATATGGAGCGGCTCCGCAAGATCATCTCCGGCCGTCCTCCGGCCTGATCTTCCATCGACAGCCTCTGGTCACGCCCGAACACGATATCCTCCCCGCGTGGAGGAGACGAAGGAGCCGCGATGAGACGAGAGACCGCTCCGGGCTGGACCCTGCCGCTCCTGATCCTCCTCGCCTTCGGCGGGGCTGTGATCGGGCTGATGCTCACCAGCTATCACCTGTCCGCGGGGAAGCATCCCTGGAAGCTCTTTCAGATGGTCTGTGGAACGGACGGCGGCGGTTGTACGGAGGTCCTGTCGAGCGGCTGGGCCGTGCTGCCCGGCGGCATCCCCCTTGCCGCCCTCGGCTTTCTCTACTTCGGCGGCCTCTTCCTCTGGTATCTGGTCGTGGGCCTGGCCAACCGGCGTGGACGCTTCTGGCAGGCGCTCCCGTTCGCCGTGCAGATCGCCGGCGTCCTCACCTCCCTGTTCCTCTTCAGTGTGATGCTCGCCCAGATTCACGCCGTCTGCTGGTGGTGCATTCTCTCCCACGTGATCAACTTCGTCCTGCTCTTCGCGGCCTGGAAGGCCTGGCCGCGCGACGACGGCTACTCGAACGAGCCGGCGCAGCCGAGCCCCCGCCTCGGCTTCGCGGGGATCCTCCTGGTGGTCGCCCTGGCAGCCCTCACCCTCCAGCGGATCGTGGTGGCGCAGATGCGGGCGGTGACCGAGCAGGCGAACCAGTACGCGCAGACCTTCTACGGCGACATCGACCTGCAGCGCTACCTCCACCTGCGGCAGCCCCAGCGTCCGCTCGCCGTCCGGCCGGACGATCCGATGCGAGGGACCTTGTCGGCGGCGCACACCGTGGTGGTCTTCAGCGACTTCCAGTGCCCCGCCTGCCGGAGCTTCGCGGAATTCTCCGAGCGCGAGCTGCTGCCACGCTTCGGCAGCCGTCTGCGGATCGTCTACAAGCACTATCCCCTGGAGCAGGAGTGCAACCCGGGCTTGACGCACACTCTCCACCCCCAGGCATGTGAGGCGGCGTTTGCCGCCGAGGCCGCGCGCGAGCTCGGCGGGGACCAGGCCTTCTGGAAGATACACGACCTCCTCTTCGCCCACCAGGAAGCGCTGTCGCAGGGACCCTGGGCCGACCTGGCGCGCCAAGCGGGCGTCGACGGCCCCGCGGTGGCCGAGCGCGTCGCCCGGCGCGCGGCCCTCGACCGCATCCTCGAGGACACCCAGCTCGGACGCTCCGTGGCGATCGACCACACGCCGACCGTCTTCCTCGACGGCCGTCCGGTCGACGACTGGAGCCGCGTGGACGTCTGGCAGGCGCTGGTGGGAGGATGACGCGCCCTGACGCTAAAGAAGCCTTGCCTCGGGATACCGGACCACGGTAGGTTGTTCCTCGTGAAGAAAACCTTCAGGAGGAGGGCGAGATGGACCAGGAACGGATGGGCTGTCTGGACAAGCGGCTCGGCGAGATTTCGAGGAATGTAGAAGACAAGATCGCTGGCCTTCGGAAGGAGCTCCGCGAGGAGATCCGGCAGGCCCAGGTCGGCCTCCGCTCCGACATTCAGATCCTGGCCGACGGAGTCCTGGCTCAGGAGGAGCTTCTTGCGACCCGCCAATCCAAGACCCTGCTGAGGATCGACGTGGTGAGGGCCTCGGTCGAGCCGTGGTGTCAGGACTTACACCGCCGCATGAGAATTCTCGAAGAGAAGTCGGAGCAGCGGGTATGTCAGGTGCTCGCCGCTATCCGCGAGATCGCCAAGCCATAGTGGTACTCTTGCGGACATCCTTCGAGATCCGGATGTCCGAAGACGACGAATGGCTCCAGCAGATCCTGGACGCGCTCCAGGCAGGGCGCGACATGGAGGAAAATTTTCGCCTCCTCGTCGAGCGCTATCACCGGTTTCTCTACGGCTTCTTCTCCCGCCGCAGTTTTTCTCACGCCGACTGCCTCGACCTAACCCAGGAGACGTTTCTCGGGATCTATCGAGGTATCGGGTCGTTCCGGCGCGACGCCCGGTTCGAGACCTGGTTGTTCAAGGTGGCGACCAACGCCTTCCGTAAGCACCTGCGGCGTGAGGCTGCGGACAAGCGCGCCGGCGAAGAGGTCCCGCTGGACACCGCGCTGGAAGCCGATGGCGAGCGGTTCAGCCTGTCGCGGAGGAACCCTTGCCGGACGAAACGCTGGTCCAGGCCGAGCGCGCCCGGCAGCTGCGCGAGGCCGTCGACGGGCTGCCGGATCAGATGCGGAAGTGCCTGATCTTGAACGTCTACCATGATTTCAAGGTGCGGGAGATCGCCCAGTTGCTCCATTTATCCCCCGAGACCGTGAAGGTCCATCTCTTCCAGGCGCGCAGGCGGCTCAAGGAGAAGCTATGAGCGAGAACGAACCGGAGATCCGCCAGGCCGTGATGGACTGGATGGCTGCGGCCGGTCCCCCTGGAGAGCATCTCGATCCGGAGACGCTGGCCGCCTACCACGCGCGCGAGCTGCCGGACGAGGAAGAGCGGCGGCTCCAGGACCACCTCCTGGTCTGCCGCGAGTGCGCCGAGCTGCTCCTCGATCTCGAAGGATTGGGCGATCCCGGTTTCGGCCGGGACGTCGAGATCCCCGCAGGCACGGGGGAGGCCCTCTGGGAGCGCCTGCGGCAGGAAACTCAGCCAAAGACCGTCCTCCCGTTCGCACCCCGCCGCAGGGCCGTACCTCCCCCCTGGATGTCCGCTCTGGCGGCGGCCCTCTTGGTCGCCGTGATCGGCCTCTCGGTCTGGGTCGCAGCGCTCCGCCAGACGGTCGAGAAGCTGTCCCAGCCGGAGGTCAACGCGCGAGTGCTGGAGCTGGTCCCTCTCGGCACGCAAGCGCGGGGCGAAACCGCGACGGCCACGGAGGTGCCCTCCCGCGACGAGAGGTTCACCCTGGTTCTGAGCAACCAGAAGCGCGGCGACTTCCAGGCGTACGAGGCGGAGCTCGTGCGTACCGGCGGCGGAGTGGTCCGGAGAGAGACAGGGCTCGTGCCGAACCCGAACGTCTACGGCTCGTTCACCCTCGGCGAGACGCGGAGCGCTCTCGGGGCCGGCGACTACAGGATCCGTCTGTTCGGGCTCCGCGGCGGCCGGCGCGAGCTGCTCGGCGAATACGCGCTGCGCATCCTGCCTTGAGGCACGGCTACCGGATGAAGAACTGGCTGCTGAAGAAGCGGAGCGGTGTGGGCGAGGTGGCGGGATAGAAGTCGAGCTGGATCACGGCATTCTCGAAGGGAATCTCGCGGGCCGGGAGGTCGAGCTCGATCGTCTGCTCGCCCGGACCGGTGCGGCCGAAGGAGCGTGGGACGACGATCCCCTCTCCTCCGACCTGCTTGGCGAAAAAGACCAGCCGCAGCGCCTCCGACGTGTTCACGACCACCCGGACCGTGCCGGTCGGCCGGGAAGATCTGGCGCGCCTGGGGAGAGAGGAAAACAATCGAGGGCAGGTCCATGAAGCGATAGATCCGCTCCCGGCGGCGAAGGTTTATCGAGGACCGGGCGGGGTCTTGGTGCCCTGGTCGATTGACGAGGAGGACCGCGGTTTGTGGGATCATTGCTGGTCCACGGAGGAGGCCTGTGATGACCCAACGTCTCGACTATGACGCTCTCCTGGCGGTCGCGATCGAGGAGGCCCGTCAGGGGCTGGCGGAGGGGGGCATTCCGATCGGTGCGGCCCTGTTCGACCGCGAGGGGCGCCTGCTCGGCCGCGGTCACAACCGGCGTGTGCAGGAGGGCGACCCCTCGGTGCACGGGGAGACCGACGCCTTCCGCAAGGCCGGACGCCAGACCAGCTACCGCGACAAGATCATGGTGACGACGCTCGCCCCCTGCTGGTACTGCAGCGGCCTCGTGCGCCAGTTCAAGATCGGCACGGTCGTGGTCGGCGAGTCCGTCAACTTCCCGGGCGGGATCGACTGGTTGCGCGAGAACGGTGTGGAGGTGATCGACCTCGGCTCCGAGGAGTGTATCCGGATGCTGGCGGACTTCATCGCGGCCCACCCGGAGGTCTGGAACGAGGACATCGGGGAGTAACCTGCGGTATAGAATGGCGCCGCTCCGTGGGAGGAACGCATGAAGCCGGCCCCGTTCGACTACCTGGCGCCCGAGTCCCTGGACGCCGCTCTGGAAGCTCTGGCCCGCCACGGCGGTGACGCGAAGCTCTTGGCCGGTGGGCAGAGCCTGATCCCGGTGATGAACTTCCGGCTGGCCCAGCCTGCGGTCCTCATCGACCTGAACCGCCTGCGCGAGCTCGATCAGATCCGCGCGGACGACGACGGAGGTCTGCGGATCGGCGCCATGACCCGGCAGCGGACGCTGGAGCGCGATCCTCGCATCGCCGAGCGCGCGCCGCTGCTCCACGAAGCGGTCCCGTTCATCGCCCACCCGCAGATCCGCAACCGGGGGACCCTGGGCGGCAGTCTCGCCCACGCCGATCCGGCCGCCGAGCTGCCCGCGGTCGCTGTGGCCCTGCGCGCCCGGCTCCGGCTCCGGCGTGCCGGCGGCGAGCGCTGGGTCGAGGCGCGCGATTTCTTCGCCGGCCTGCTGACCACCGCCCTCGAGCCGGACGAGATCCTGGTCGAGGTCGCGCTACCGCCGCCCGCACCGCGGAGCGGCTGGGCTTTCCTGGAGGTCGCCCGCCGCCATGGCGACTATGCCCAGGTCGGGCTGGCCGCCGGGGTCTCGCTCGACGACGCCGGCCGTTGCCGGGAGGCCCGGCTGGTCTACCTGAGCGTCGGCGACCGGCCGGTCGAGGCGCGCGAGGCGGCACGGCTGCTCGAAGGGACCACCCCTTCCGACGAGACGGTCGCCGCGGCGGCCGACAAGGCGTCGCAGGACGAGATGGACCCCACCGGCGACATCCACGCCTCGGCGGACTTCAAACGGCATCTGGCGCGCGTGCTCACAAAACGGGTCCTGCGCCGGGCCTTCGCACGCGCGAAAGGAGAGGCATGACGGCTCATCGCGTGAGAGTCACGGTCAACGAACGGGTCTACGAGAGAGAGATCGAGCCGCGCCTCCTGCTCTCTGACTTCCTCCGCCACGAGCTCGGCCTGACCGGCACCCACGTCGGTTGCGAGCACGGCGTCTGCGGCGCCTGCACCGTGCTCGTCGACGGCCTGGCGGCCCGCTCCTGCCTGATGCTCGCGGTGCAGGCGAACGGGGCGGAGCTCGTGACGGTGGAGGGGCTGATGAAGGACGGCCAGCTGCATCCGCTGCAGCAAGCCTTCCACGAGCACCACGGCCTGCAGTGCGGCTTCTGCACGCCGGGGATGCTGCTGACGGCGCTGGATCTGCTTCGGACCAATCCCCGGCCGACCGAGGTCGAGATCCGCCAGGGCCTCTCGGCAGTACTCTGCCGCTGTACCGGCTACCAGGGGATCGTCAAGGCGGTGGAGGCCGCCGCCGTCGCCCTGCGCAGCTCCCGCTGACCCGGGGCCCGCGGGCTCCATGGAGACCCGCCCGGCAACGGGGCTGATCGGCGCTCCCGCAAAGCGGGTAGAGGATCAGCGCCTCCTGACCGGGCGCGGCCGCTATGTGGCGGACCTGGTGCTGCCCGGGATGCTCCACGCCGCGTTCCTGCGCAGCCCTCACGCCCACGCGCGGATCCTTGGCATCGACACGACGGCGGCCCGCGCCTCGGCGGGCGTCGTCGCCGTCGTCACCGGCGACGATCTGCGGGACCACGCGCGTCCGATCCGCGCGCTATCCCGGATGGCGGGTTATGCCGCGACCGACATGCCCGCGCTCGCCTCGCGGAAGGTCCGGTTCGCGGGCGAGGCGGTGGCGGCGGTCGTGGGCGAGAGCCGCTACGCGGCCGAGGACGGGCTCGACCGGATCACGGTCGACTACGAGCCGCTCGAGCCGGTCATCGATCCCAGGGCGGCCATGGCCGAGGGCAGCCCGCTCCTGCACGACGACACGCGGACCAATGTCCTCCTGAGCCGCGAGTTCAGTCAGGGCGACGTGGCGGCCTTCGCCGGATCGGCCGTCGTGGTGGGGGACCGCTTCCGCTTTCATCGCCACGCTGCGGTCGCCATCGAGAATCGAGCCTGCCTCGCAGACTACGAGCCCGGCACGGGCGCCCTCACACTGTGGACCTCGACCCAGGTGCCGGGCATGATCCGCGAGGCGCTCGCCGAGCTGCTCGGGATCCCGGCGCACCGCGTCCGGGTGGTCGCGCCGGATGTCGGCGGCGGGTTCGGCATGAAGAGCGCGCTCTATCCGGAAGAGGTCGCGGTCTCGGCGCTCGCCCGCCGGCTGGGTCGCCCGGTGAAATGGGTCGGCGATCGGCGGGAGGACCTGCTCACGAGCACCCAGGCCTGGGACGAGGACGTCGAGGCCGAGCTCGGCGTGAACGCCGACGGCGGCATCCGCGCGCTGCGGGCAAAGGTGTGGGCCGACATCGGCGCCTATTCGGTGTATCCCTGGACGGCCAGCATCGAGGTGATCCAGGTGGTGAGCTTCCTCCCGGGGCCGTACCGCGTTCCGCATTATCACGGCCAGGCCTGGGGCGTCGCGACCAACAAGGCGCCGATGGGACCCTACCGGGGCGTGGGCCGGCCCGTCTCCACCTTCGTGATGGAGGCGCTCCTGGATCGCGCCGCCCGCCACCTCGGCATGGATCCCGCCGCCATCAGGCTCGCCAACCTGATCCGGCCACACGAGCTTCCGTACCGCTCGCCTTCGGGCCTGGTGTGGGACTCGGGCAGCTTCGCCGAGTCTCTGGAGCGCGCGTGTGAGGTCGTGGACTACGCGCGGCTCCGGGCCGAGCAGCGCCGCGACGTCTCGGCCCGCCGCCGCACCGGCATCGGGATCGCCTCCTACGTCGAGCTGACCGGCGTCGGCTCGGCGATCCCCGCCTCGCCTGGCGCGGACATCGCGACGGGGACCGAGGGCGCCACCGTGCGCGTGGACCCCGCGGGGACCGTGACGGCCGCCTTCGGCCTGGCCTGCCACGGTCAGGGGCACGAGACCACCCTGGCGCAGGTCGTTGCCCAGGAGCTGGGCGTCGAGCTGGATGCTGTGCGCGTGATCCACGGCGACACGGACGCCGGGCCCATCGGCACCGGGACCTATGCGAGCCGCAGCGCGGTGATCGGCGGCGGCGCGGCAATCCTCGCGAGCTGGGCGGTCCGGGAGAAGGCGCTTCGGATCGCCGCGCATCGGCTCGAGGCCGACGTTCGCGACCTGGAGCTGTCGGGTGGCGTGGCGTGGGTGCGCGGCGCGCCCGACCGGCGCCTCACGCTCTCCCAGATCGCGCGGAGCGCCTATGCTGGCGCCAAGCGCCTGCCGAAGGGCATGGAGCCCGGGCTCGAGGCGACGCGCTTCTACGATCCGTATATCGGCACCGCAGCCAACGCCACTCACATCGCCGCCGTCGAGGTCGATCTGGACCTATGCGCGGTCGCGCTCGCACGCTACGTGGTCGTCGAGGACTGCGGCCGGCTCATCAACCCGATGATCGTGGAAGGCCAGGCGATCGGGGGCGTAGCCCAGGGTCTTGGCGCCGCGCTGCTGGAAGAGGTCGTGTACGGCCAGGGTGGCCAACCCCTGACCGGGAGTCTGATCGACTACCTGATCCCCACGGCGGCCGAGATGCCGCGGGTCGAGGTGATTCACCTCGAGCGGCCGTCGCCCTCCACCCTCGGCGGTTTCAAGGGCGTCGGCGAGGGCGGGACCATCGGGGCGCCCGCCGCCATCGCCAACGCGGTCGCGGACGCCCTCGCTCCGCTGGGGATCGAGATCACGGAGCTGCCCATCACCCCGGAGCGGCTGTTTCGCCTGCTCGCGGCGAGGGCGGAGGCGCCGCCGAGCTGCACTTGACCGCCGCCGGGGCGCTGCGGTACAGTGCGCCCCATGAAAAAGAAAGCTGGCGCGACGGCAGCCAAGAAGACGGCCGGCAGGAAGAAGCCCGCAGCGAAGAGCCCGGCGGGCAAAAAGGCCGCGGCGAAGAAAGAGCCCTCCATGTCGGGCCCGGCCACCGAGGCGGGAAACCGGCCCGCCACGTATACGCCGCCTCCGGTCCAGGGCATCGGCCGGCCTCCATTCCGGTATCCCCCGCAGTAGCCGCCTCAAGACACTGGATCGACGCCGACCCTTGCGGCGGCCAGGGGACTGAGCAGAGCTTTCGTGTCCTCCGCACCGACTGACAAGCCCGATCGTCGGGCCAGCCGCCGGCGGACCGTGATCATCGCGGGGCTCTCGCTGATGCCGCTCCTCTTCCTGATCGGGGTAGGCTGCTCCGGGCTCGAGCGAGTGGCAGGCCGCTGGTGGGAGCTCCGGCGCGACTCTTCGGGTCAGGCGCCCGATCCCGCCACCACGCACGAGGCCGTCATCCAGGTTTACGCCGCCCGCGCCGTCGGATGGCGTGGTGTGCTCGCGGTGCACACGTGGATC
>DASPXX010000009.1:0-20245 GCA_035637095.1 Thermoanaerobaculia bacterium | reverse complement strand
CGCCATGCCGGACAGGACGACGTGCTGGTCGGCTCGCCGATCGCCGGCCGCAACCGCCGCGAGGTCGAGGAGCTGATCGGGTTCTTCATCAACACTCTGGTGCTGCGGACCGATCTGTCCGGAAACCCGCCCTTCGTGGAGGTCCTGCGGCGGGTGCGCTCCGCGGCTCTCGGCGCCTACGCGCACCAGGACCTGCCGTTCGAGCAGATCGTGGACGCCCTGGTCGCCGAGCGCGACCTCTCGCACACGCCGCTGTTCCAGGTCCTCTTCTCCCTCCAGAACACGCCGACCTCCGACATGCGGCTCTCCGGGCTCACTCTGGAACCGGTCCACGTGGAGAGCGGCCTGGCGAAGTTCGACCTCTCGCTGACGCTCGGCGAGGGGCCGGACGGCTTCGGCGGCGGGCTGGAGCACAACACGGACCTCTTCGACCGCTCGACGGCGGCGCGCTTCGTGGCGCGGTTCGAGACCCTGCTCGCCGCGGCAGTCGCCGATCCGGAGCAGCGGATCGCGGACCTGCCGCTGCTCCTGCCCGCCGAGCGGCAGCAGCTCCTGGAGTGGGGCGGCACAGCCGGCGCGCCCTCGTCCGAAACGCTGCACGGGCGCTTCGCGGCCCGGGTCCGCGAGAATCCGCGGGCTGTCGCCGTCGTCTGCGGGGGCGAGAGCCTGACCTATGGCGAGCTGGACCACCGGGCCAACCAGTTCGCGCTGCGCCTGCGCGGTCTCGGGGCCGGGCCGGACGAGCGGATCGGCCTCTGCGCCGAGCGCTCGCTGGACCTGATCGTCGGGCTGGTGGGTATCCTCAAGTCCGGCGCCGCCTACGTGCCACTCGATCCGCGCTACCCGGCGGAGCGCCTGGCCACCACCCTGGAGGATGCCGGCGTCCGCCTGCTGGTCGGCACGGAGGAGGCGGTGGCCGGGCTGCCCGCGGTCGCCGAGCTCGTGCTGCTCGACCGCGACGCCGCTCCGTCCGAGGAGGACCTCGGTCCTATTCCGGAGGACGACGGCGCGAGCTTGGCGTACGTGATCTACACGTCCGGATCGACCGGCCGTCCGAAGGGATCTCTCCTGACCCACGGCCACGTCGTGCGCCTGTTCGACGCGACCCACGCCTGGTTTGGCTTCGACGCCACGGACGTCTGGACTCTCTTCCACTCCCACGCCTTCGACTTCTCGGTCTGGGAGATCTGGGGTGCTCTCCTCTACGGCGGCCGGCTGGTGGTCGTTCCCTACCTGGTCAGCCGCTCGCCGGAGGACTTCCACAGCCTGTTGGCCAGCGAAGGGGTGACGGTGCTCAACCAGACGCCGTCGGCCTTCGCCCAGCTGGAGAGGGTGGAGGAGGAGCCCGGGCGGGCCGGAGCGCTGCGCGACCTGCGGTGGGTGATCTTCGGCGGCGAGGCGCTCGATCCGCAGAGCCTGGCGCCGTGGATCGATCGGTACGGCGACGAGAAGCCGCGCCTGGTCAACATGTACGGCATCACCGAGACGACGGTCCACGTCACCTACCGGCCGCTGACCCGCGAGGACGTCCAGGGCCGGCGCAGCGTGGTGGGCGAGCCGATTCCGGACCTGGCGGTCTCGGTGCTCGATCCGTGGCTGCGGCCGGCGCCGATCGGGGTGCCGGGCGAGCTGGTGGTGGCCGGAGCGGGCCTGGCCCGCGGCTATCTCGGCCGGCCGGATCTGACGGCCGAGCGCTTCATCCCGGACCCGGTGAGCGGACTGCCGGGCGAGCGGATCTACCGCTCGGGCGACCTGGCGCGCTATCTGCCGGACGGCGACCTGGAGTACCTGGGGCGGATCGACCACCAGGTCAAGATCCGCGGCTTCCGGATCGAGCTGGGCGAGATCGAGGCTGTGCTGCGCAGCCGCCCCGAGGTGCGCGAGTGCGTCGTCGTGGTGCGCGAGGACGTGCCGGGCGACCGCCGGCTGGTGGCCTACCTGGTCGGCGGCGCCGATCCCGCGGAGCTCCGGGGCTTCCTGGCGGCGCGGCTGCCCGAGCACATGGTGCCCGCGGCGTTCGTGGCGCTCGACAGCCTGCCGCTGACGCCGAATGGCAAGGTGGACCGGAAGGCACTGCCGGCGCCGGAGCGGCGGGTGGACGAGGCAGCCTACGTGGCGCCCGGGGATGCGTTGGAGGAGCAGCTGGCCGCGATCTGGCGGGAGGTGCTGCGGCTCGACCGCATCGGAGTCCAGGAGAGCTTCTTCGCGGCGGGCGGGCATTCGCTCCTGGCCACGCAGGTGGCGACGCGCGTGCGCCAGGAGCTGGGGATCGAGATGCCGCTGCGCTGGATCTTCGAGGCGCCCACCATCGCCCAGCTCGCGGAGCGCCTGCGGCAGGCGCGCCCCGCAACGGACCGGAGCCTCGCGCCGATCGTGCCCGCCCCGCTGGACGGTGACCTGCCGCTCTCCTTCGCGCAGCAGCGGCTCTGGTTCCTCGACCAGCTGGAGCCGGGGAGCGGCGCCTACAACATTCCGCTCGCCGTGCGCCTCTCCGGCGAGCTTCCGGTGGCTCTCCTGGAGCAGGTCTTCGCCGAGGTGGTGCGCCGGCACGCCGTGCTGCGCACCGTGTTCGCCTCCCGCGACGCGGGTCCGGTGCAGGTGATCCTGCCCGAGGCCGCACCGCAGCTGCCCGTGATCGATCTGTCGGATCTGTCGGATCTGGCCGATCGGTCCGATCTCCTGGTCCGGGAGATCGCGCTGGCCGAGGCCGTGCGGCCCTTCGATCTCGCGCGGGGGCCGCTGCTCCGCCTCGCCCTGGTGCGGCTGGCCGCGCGGGAGCACGTCCTCCTGCTGACCCTGCACCATATCGTCTCGGACGGCTGGTCCATGGGGGTCCTGCTGCGCGAGATTGCGGCTCTCTGCGCGGCGTTCGGGCAGGGGCGGCCGTCGCCGCTTCCCGGGCTGCCGGTGCAGTACGCCGATTTCGCCGTCTGGCAGCGCGACTGGCTCCAGGGCGAGGTTCTCGAGGCGCAGCTCGCCTTCTGGAAGGAGCGCCTCGCCGGGGCTCCACGCCTCCTCGAGCTGCCCACCGACCGTCCGCGGCCGGCCGTGCAGACCTACAACGGCGCGGCGCTCCCCGTGGCTCTGGCTCCCACCCTGTCGGAGGCCGTCCGCGCGCTCTGCCAGGACGAGGGGGCCACTCCGTTCATGACCCTTCTCGCCGCCTGGGCGGTGCTCCTGGGCCGCCACGCGAGCCAGGAGGACGTGCTGGTCGGCTCGCCGATCGCCGGCCGCAACCGCCGCGAGATCGAGGAGCTGATCGGGTTCTTCGTCAATACCCTGGTGCTCCGCTCCGACCTCTCGGACGCTCCGAGCTTCCGGGCTCTGCTGACCCGGGTGCGCACCACGGCGCTCGACGCCTATGCGCACCAGGACCTCCCCTTCGAGCGGATCGTCGAGGCGGTCGTGCTGGAGAGGGATCTCTCCCATCCGCCGCTCTTCCAGGTCCTGTTCACGCTGCAGAACGCTCCCGCCGGGGAGCTGCGGATCCCCGGGCTCGTGCTCGCCCCGGTCGAGGTGGAGAGCCGGGTGGCGAAATTCGATCTCAGCCTGGCTCTCGCGGAGGGCGGCGACGGCTTCGGTGGGAGCCTGGAGCACAACACCGACCTCTTCGATCCCGCCACCGCGGAGCGCTTCGCAGCCCGCTTCGCCGCCCTGCTCGAAGGGGCGGTCGCCGATCCCGACCGCTCGATCGCCGATCTCCCCCTGCTCCTCCCGGCGGAGGCGCAGCAGCTCCTGGAGTGGAAGCGGACCGGTCCGGCCCCTGAGGCCGCCCTCTGCCTGCACGAGCTGTTCGCCACGCAGGCCGCGCGGACGCCGGAAGCCGTCGCCCTGGTCCACGGCAGCGAGCGGTGGACATACGCGCGGCTGGCCTGGCGCGCCGGAGGGCTGGCCCGCCGCTTGCGCGAGATCGGCGTCGGAGGGGGAACGCGGGTGGCGGTCTGCCTGGAGCGCTCGCCCGATCTGATCGCGGCCCTGCTCGGCGTGCTCGCGGCCGGTAGCGCTTACGTGCCGATCGATCCGGCGTATCCTCGGGATCGCCGCACCTTCATGGTGAAGGACTCGCGGGCCGAGGTGCTGGTGACGCGCGGCCGGCTCGCCGGAGGCGAGGGTCTCCGGGTGCTCGATCTGGATGCCGTGGAGATCCCGGATGCAGAGCTGCCGGCCGGCGTTCCGGTGACACCGAGCCACCTCGCCTACGTCATCTATACCTCGGGCTCGACCGGACGGCCGAAGGGCGTCGCCATCGAGCACCGCAGCGCCGTATCCCTGGCCCTCTGGGCGCGCGGAGAATTCTCCAGCGAGGAGCTCTCCGGCGTGCTCGCCGCGACGTCCGTCTGCTTCGACCTGTCGGTCTTCGAGATCTTCGTGCCGCTCTCGTTCGGCGGCACGGTCTTCCTGGCGGAGAACGCCCTGGAGCTGCCGCACCTGCCGGCCGCGGCCGAGGTGCGGCTGCTCAACACCGTGCCCTCGGCAGCGTCCGAGCTGGTGCGCAGCGGCGCCCTGCCCGCCTCGGTGCGGACCGTCTGCCTGGCCGGCGAGCCGCTGCCCGGAGCCCTGGTGGACCGCCTGTATGCCACCGGCACCGTGGAGCGCGTCTTGAACCTCTACGGTCCCTCGGAGGACACGACCTACTCCACGGGCTCGCGCGTGCCGCCGGGAGAGCCGGTCCCGGCGATCGGCCGGCCGCTGCCCGGGACCCGGGCGCACGTGGTCGACCGCCGCGGCACGCCGGTGCCGCCGGGCGTGGCCGGGGAGCTCTGGCTGGCCGGAGCCGGCCTGGCGCGCGGCTACCTCGGCCGGCCCGAGCTGACCGCCGAGCGGTTCGTGCCCGATCCGTTCGGGGGCGCCGGCGAGCGCGCCTACCGGACCGGCGACCTGGTGCGCTTCCGGTCTGGCGGTGAGCTGGAGTTCCTCGGCCGCATCGACCACCAGGTCAAGCTGCGCGGCTTCCGCATCGAGCTGGGCGAGATCGAGACCCTCCTTGCGAGCCACCCGGGAGTGCGCGAGTGCGTCGTCGTGGTCCGCGAGGACGTGCCGGGGTCTCGCTTGCTGGTCGCCTATGTGGTCGGGGAGATTGCGGACCTCCGCGGCTTCCTGGGTGCGCGGCTGCCCGAGTACATGGTGCCTTCGCTCTTCGTGGTGCTGGAGGCTCTGCCGCGATCGCCCAACGGCAAGGTGGACCGGCGCGCCCTGCCGGTCCCGGAGCGGGCGCAGGGCCCGCAGCATCTCGGGCCTCGCGATGGGCTGGAGCTGGCGCTCGCGGAGATCTGGGAAGAGGTCCTCGGCGTCCGTCCGGTGGGCGTCCGGGACGACTTCTTCGCTCTCGGCGGCCATTCGCTCCTCGCGGTCCAGGTCACGTCCCAGATCCGCAAGCGCCTGGGCCGGAGCGTTCCTCTCGCGACCCTGCTCCGCCATTCCACGGTCGAGCGGCTGGCGGCGGTGCTGCGCGACGGGAGCGCTCCGCTCCGCCGCACCGCCCTGGTGGAGCTGGCTGCCGGGAGCGGCCGGCCGCTCTTCCTGGTCCACCCGGTCGGCGGCGAGGTGCTCTCAAATGTCCATCTGGCGCGCCGCCTCGCCCGCCCCGTCTACGGCCTCCAGGTGCCGGACGAGGAGGAGCCCCGGAGAACCGTGGAAGAGATGGCGGCCGCGTACGTTCATGCCCTGCGGGAGATCCAGCCGTCGGGGCCGTACACGCTCGGCGGCTGGTCGATGGGCGGCGTCGTGGCCTTCGAGATGGCGCGCCAGCTCGAGAGCCGCGGCGAAGCCGTCGATGCGGTGGTCCTGATCGACTCCTTCGCCCCGGGTGCCACCGGCCTCTCCGAGCCGCTCACCGGCGGCGCGCTGGTGGCCGCCTTCGCGCTCGATCTGGCAGGCCTCCTCGGAATCGAGATCGGTGGCCTGCCTCCGGAGCTGTTGACGCTGGAGGAGGACGAAGCGCTGCGCCGGATCGCGGCTCTCGCGGAAAGCTCCGGCCTCCTGCCTCCGGGCCTGGACGCGGCGGACCTGACGCGGCGGTTCGCCACCTTCGCCGCCAACCACCAGGCTCTCGGGCGCTACACGGGAGGCCCCGGCGCATCGCGCCTGATCCTGCTCCGAGCTGCCGCGCGGCCGGCCGGAATGCCTCCCATCGATCCGGACCACGGCTGGGGAGCCTTCGCCGCGAAGCCGGTCGAGGTCCACGAGCTGCCCGGCGATCACTACACGCTGCTCCGCGAGCCGGTTGTGGCAGACTTGGCCGCGCTCCTCGCCGGGAGCCTCGAGCCCTCGATGAACGATCGTCTCGGCGCAAACCAGGAGCTCCATGCGGATCCATCTGCAGCCCGCCACGCCTGAGGACGCGCCGGAGATCGCGATGCTGCGCAATCGGATCTCCGCGGTTCAGACCACCCTCCATGGGACCGGGCACTGGTCGGGAGCCGCGACGGAGAAAGGGGTCCTTTTCAACATGCGGACCTCCAGGGTGCTGGTGGCGCGCGGCGAGAGCGGCATCATCGCCACCCTGCGGCTCGGCACGAAGAAGCCCTGGGCGATCGACAAGAGCTACTTCACGCTGTGCGAGAAGCCCCTCTATCTCACCGACATGGCGGTCGTCCCGGAGCTGCAGCGGCAGGGGATCGGCCGCCTCTGCCTCGAAGAGATGCTCCGGATCGCCCGGGAGTGGCCCGCCGACGCGATCCGCCTCGACGCCTACGACGCTACGGCCGGCGCCGGAGAGTTCTACCGCAGGTGCGGCTTCCGCGAGGTCGGCCGCGTCGTCTACCGGAACACACCGCTGATCTTTTTCGAAACGCTGTTGTGAGGAGGACGAGATGAGCACGCCGGTCATCGACTTCCACAATCATTACTATCCACCCGAATACCTCGCGGCGCTCGGCCCGTCCAGCAGCGCGCTCCGGCTCACCACCGACCGCGACGGCAACCCGGTCGTCCACTACCCGGGCGACTACAACGTCATGGTGCGCGGCCATCGCGACATCGCCTACCGGCAGTCGGTGCTCGATGAGCTGGGGGTCGACCTGCAGGTGATCTCGCTGACCACGCCCGGCACGCACATCGAGGCGCCGGCCGTGGCGGTGCAGCTCGCCGAGATCACCAACGACGCCTTCGCCCGGGTGCGCTCCGAGCGGCGGGAGCGCTTCGTGCCCCTCGCGACGCTGCCGCTCTGCGATCCGCGGGCCTCGGTCGCGGAGCTCGTCCGCGCGATGGACCAGCTGGAGATGCCGGGCGCGATGCTTTTCAGCAACGTGAACGGCGTCGGGCTGGATGACGAGCGGTTCTGGCCACTCTATGAAGCCGCGGACGGGCGCGATGCGGTGCTGATGATCCACCCCACCTATCCGGTGGGCGTGGAAGCGATGTCGGAATACTGGCTGATGCCGCTCAACGGCTTCCTCTTCGATACGACGCTCGCCGCGTCGAAGCTCGTCTTCAGCGGCGTCGTCCGGCGGTTCCCCCGCATCCGCTGGGTGCTCGGCCACCTCGGCGGGACGATCCCCTATCTCGCGGAGCGCCTCGACCGAGGCTATCGCGCCTTCGCCGAGTGCCGCGCGCACATCGACCGGCCGCCGACCGAATACCTGAAGCAGCACTTCTACTACGACACCGTGAACTTCAGCCAGGGTGCCCTGAAGCTCGCGATCGACTTCGCCGGCCCCGATCACATCCTGGCCGGCAGCGACTATCCCCACCAGATCGGCAGCATCCCCCTGATGCTCGAAGCGCTCCACGCCCTGCCGATTCCGGACGACGCGAAAGCGGGCATTCTGGGCGGCAACGCGCAGAGGCTGCTGTTCGGTGATGTGGATTAGTGAATGGCTGTGCTGATCCAGGGAGGTCCTGAGGCGGCGCGTTGACTTCTGCTCGCGCCAAGCTGCAGGCTGTCGGTTAGTCCTCGTCGGCGAGGGCTTGCGCCCCCTGGGAGCGCCGGCGTCTCGCCGGCTCAAAGCTTGGCTTCTTCTCGAGGCTCGGCTCCAGTCGCTCTTGCAGGGCATTCGCCAGTACCGCTATTCCAAAAGCTCCCACCTTCAGGTATAAAAGTTCCCTGGATGCTGCTTCCGACTCCTGGATGTGCCCCAAAACGGAGGACCGCCAAACGGTCCCGGGGGGCGTGGGAGGGGTGTAGGCCCGCATTGACGCGGATACGGAAGAGGCATAAACTATGCTCCATACATGACCGAGCTGCCGCAGCGCCTGTGCGGATGTGGGTTGGAAAATTACAGGATTCGGCGCCGGCTCGAATCCGTAGCGAAGCTGTTGGGTTATCCCGCCAGCTTGGAAGCCATGGAGGACAGAGATGGACTTTGCTGATCGCATTCGAGAGCTGGCCAACCGCATTCCCCAACAGTTGCCGCACATCAAAACCGAGGAAGCGACCAAGAACGCTCTGGTGATGCCCTTCATCAGTGCCCTCGGCTACAACGTCTTCGATCCCTTTGAGGTCACACCGGAGTTGGACGCCGACGTAGGGGTCAAGAAGGGAGAGAAGGTGGACTACGCCATCCTCAAGGACGGCAAGCCCATCATGCTCTTCGAGTGCAAGCCCTGCAACTGCAGCTTGGACGAGTGCCACGCCTCCCAGCTCTACCGCTATTTTTCGGTGACAGACGCGCGGCTTGGCGTGCTGACCAACGGCGTCGCCTATCGCTTCTTCTCCGACCTCGAAGCGCCGAACAAGATGGATTCCCGCCCCTTCCTCGAAGTCGATCTACGGGCCGTCGACGACCTCCAGCTTGCCGAGCTGAAGAAGTTCTCCAGATCATCTTTCGAGATTGGGTCGATCCTCGCCAATGCGAGCGACCTCAAGTATACCCGGGAGATCAAGCGCATCCTGGCGCAGGAAATGAACCAACCCTCGGAAGAGTTCGTCCGTTTTTTCACCACCAAAGTCTACCCGGGCCGTATGACGCAGCACGTGCGGGAGCAGTTCGCGGAGATTACCAAGAAAGCTCTCCAGCAGTTCGTCAGCGAAAAGGTCAGCGACCGGTTGAAGTCAGCTCTGGCACAGGAACAAGAGTCGGTCCAGCCGGAGTCTCCCGAGGAGGCGGCCACCACGGCGGAGCCGGGCCGGCCGGAGACCACGGAGGAAGAGATGCAAGGCTTCTACATCGTGAGGGCGATCCTCGCGCAGGTTGTGGATCCCGCGCGCGTTGTAATGCGGGATCAGAAGTCCTATTGCTCGATCCTGTTGGACGATAGTAACCGCAAGCCGATCTGCCGCCTCTGGTTCAACGGTGCGCAAAAATACGTTGGAGTTTTCGACGCGGAGAAGAACGAGACCCGAGTGCCACTCGGCAATCTGGTTGAGCTCTACCGGCTGTCCAACCAGCTTCGAGAGGCAGTGACGAGGTATGAGGCAAAGGGTGGAGTTGGCGACGCCGCAGCAGCGGCAGGAGGTTCCTGACGCGGCTGGGAGCGCTCTTGACTGATGCCAAAGTTCGAGGGGTACCTTATCCCGGTTGTTGCAGAATTAGAACCTCGGAGAGGTTCTTCCCCCCGGCCCAACGGGCCGGCAGAGCCCAGCCCAGGGCTGAGGCCGCAGGCCGATGCCCTGGGCAGAAAGGCGATCGAATCATCGCGGCCTGAAAGGCCGCGAGAGCTTCTTCTGGAGTCGGCTCAACTCTCGGTTCAGGTTCTCGCGGCCTTTCAGGCCGCAGGGCTGCGGGGCCTGTTGACCCAGGGCATTGGCCTGCGGCCTCAGCCCTGGGCTAGGCTCTCCCGGCCCGTTGGGCCGGACAGGCTGGACGCTCTTTGCACCCAAGAAGCCCTTTCTGGATGTCACGCCTGGTGAGATCGAGTGGCCGAGGGGTTTTTCGCGAAAGGCTCAGAACCTCTCCTGCGTGTAATAATGAATATTCAGGGGTAGGTAGAGCTCTGTGAGCGACAGCGGCCGATCGCACGCAGACCCCCTCGTGGGGGCCGTGGAAGCCGGCGGGACCAAGGTTGTTTGTGCGATAGGCACGGGTCCCGGAGACCGGATGCTCGCCAAGGCGTCGTTTCCGACGGGCGACGACCCTGCCCGCCTTCTCGCAGAGGTCTTCGGCTGGTTGCGGGCGCAGGAAGAGCGTTGGGGTGCTCTCCAGGGCCTCGGAATCGCCTCCTTCGGACCGGTCGACCTGGATGTTTCCTCTCCCACCTACGGCTGGATCACGTCGACTCCGAAGCCGGGCTGGCGCAACGTCGACATCGTCGGAAAGGCGAAGGAGATCTTTCCGGAGATCCCGATCGGCTTCGATACGGATGTGGGTGGGGCGGCGCTTGGCGAGCACGCCTGGGGACGGGCATCTGGTCTGAGCGATTTCGTCTACATCACAGTCGGTACCGGCATCGGGGCGGGCGCCATGGCCGGCGGCCGGCTCGTGCATGGGCTCGTCCATCCCGAGATGGGGCACATGCTCCTGCCACGGATTCCCGGAGATTCCTTCCCGGGCGTCTGTCCTTTTCATGGAGCCTGCTGGGAAGGCCTCTGCTCGGGTCCGGCGCTCCAGGCCCGCACCGGGATGCGCGCCGAGGAGATTCCCGCGGACCATCCGGCCTGAGTGTACGAGACCCAATACATTGCCGATGCCATCGCCAACATCGCCTGCGTCCTTTCTCCGCAGCGGGTGATTCTCGGCGGCGGTGTCCGGAAAGGCGGGGAGCTCGGCGAGGAGCGGTTCTTTCAAAAGATCCAGGACAACGTCCGCGCTGTCCTGAACGGATATATCGCGTCTCCCCTGCTCACCGAGAGGCTCGATCTGTATATCGTTCCGCCCGGTCTCGGAGACGACGCCGGGATCTGCGGCGCCTTCGCGCTGGGCCAGGGCGGGGCCGTCGATCAGTGAAGGGTGGTGCTGATCCAGAGAGCCCGGTGATTTTTGAGGCTGTTCCCGTTCGCTCGAGTCCTCCGCGTGCTCTCGATGGCCTGAGCAGCCGCCTCGCAGAGCTTGCGAGCGGCCCCGATGAGGCTGACCGTCCGAACCGCTTCGGCAAGGAGACGGAGGCGGAGGAAAGCTCCCTCCTTGTCCGCTTGCTTCAGCGCAGACGCTTGAGTGTGAGTCGCGTCGGAGGACTCCTGCTTCCATTCGATGGCCATAAAGGAGAAGGATACCATGGAATGCTGATGGGTGTCTCACTCCCGCCCGGGAGAGGGGGCCAGGGGGTGAGGGTCTTTGGGTGGGGGAGAACGGGATTGCGGCTAAAATCCGCAGGCGCACGGCGGACCCGGCACGGACGGACGGTATGGCGGCCACTCCCAAGAGCTACGACGTCTTCTTCAGCTACGACCACGACGATACGGAGTGGGCCGATCGTCTGCGGGCTGCCCTGGAGCAGCGGGGGGTCCGCGTCTGGATCGATTCCGCGGAGATCCGTGCGGGGGAGCGCTGGGAAGAGGAGCTGGAGAAAGGAATGAAATCGTCGCGGGCCTGGACGCTGATCTGTACCCGGCACGCGCTGGAGTCGGTCTGGGTGCGGGAGGAACGGAACTGGGCGCTCGTTCTCGCCACGTCTCCGGACAGCAACCTGCAGCTGGTCCCGGTGCTCTTGGAAGACGTCGAGCTCCCTCTCTTCCTGCAGACCCGCCAGTGGGTCGATTTCCGGGACCCTGCGCGGTTCGACGAGCGTCTGGAGGAGCTCCACCGGTGCCTCGCCGCCGCCGGGGCTCCGGGAGCCGGTGAGCCCGCGGTCCCGGCGAGCGGAGCCGCGGCGTCGCCCGGCAACGACGTCGCGGTTGCCGCGCAGGCGGAGCTCGACTTCCTCGATCGCGCGCTGCACCGGGAAGCCCAGACGGTCCGCGAGATGTGGGGCATCCGGATCGCGGCTCTGGCCATCGGCCTCCCTCTCTCTTGGGGGCTCACGGGTTTGGTTAGCAGCCCTGTGCTCGCCCTGGGCATCGTACCGGTCACCGGACTGATCGGCTGGGGCGCGACCGTGCCGCGAATGGCGGCGGCCCGGTCGAGCCAGGACCGGCTGCGGCTCCTGCGGGACGGAATCGCGCGCTGCCTGGGACGGCGCGATGCCTGGTGCGAGAAGCTGCAGGTGAAGTTCTGGGAGACGGTTCAGGACTGAAGCCCCGGAGGGAGACGCGATGGCACCCGACAATCTCGAGCTTCTACGGCGCCTGGAAACCCACCAGGCGGCCGCGCGGCGCCGGGCGGTCTGGATCTCCTGGTCGTCCGTGCTGGCCGCGGCCATCGTCCTGGCTGTCCTGATCGTCTTCGCATACCAACACCTCGCCGGGGTGCAGGCGCAGGTTGCCGACGCACAGAGGCAGGCTGCCGCCGAGAAAGACCGGGTGGACCGGCTGAAGAAGGAAGAGGCCCGGCTGACCGGCAGGATCAACCAGCTCCAACCGCTCGTCGAAAACTATCAGGCGGAGGTCCGTGCACAACCGAGACCTGTGGTACGGCGGGAGATCCGGTCATTGGCGCCGGGCGTCGAGGTGTCGGCACAGCCGCGCGTCTACCTGCAGATCGTCGCTCCCGACGACCGCGAGTACGCGGATCAGATGGGCAAGCGCCTGGAGAATGCCGGGTTCGCCGTGCTGGGAGTCGAGTACGTGGAACAGGCGGCTGCCCTGAAGAACACCGAGGTCCGGTACTACAAGAAGGCCGACGAGGCGGACGCCGTGCGGCTTCGCGACGCTTTGGCCGCCGCCGGTGTGAAGTCCCCGGCGCTCCTGTACCTGGGGCTGGAGGACAGCAGGAAGGTGCGGCCGGAGACCTACGAGGTCTGGTTCGGCGCCGGCGTGGGTGGCCCGTCACTTCCTCGATGATCTCGAGTCGCCGGAGAGGGTCCGTTCGAAAATCGGCGACACCGGGCGCGTCGTTGGATCGGAGAGGAACCAACGGATCAGGGAGGCGGCCCGGAGCTGTCCGGGAGGGGCGTTCGCGGTGTCGCGTTGCAAGGCTTCGCTACGCGCCAGCTGATCGCTCAGCTCCTCCAACTGGCCGTTCTCGTCGATCGCCCAGCCGCCCACCGCTTCGGCCCAGCGGGCGAGGAGCTCCCGGTCCTGCTTGAGAAAGTGGGGAACGGCGAAGACGTGGACCTGATTCTGCGCGGCAATCCAGAGAATCTGGCCGCTCGCGCTGAGCTGGGCTGCGGAGGACGACGCAACGGGGGTCTCGACGAGGGGCTGCCCGGTTCGCGGATCGAGCAGACGGACAGTCGCCTGAGGCGGGACTGCCTCCCGATCCACCGTATCGATCAGGATGCGCGCTCCGTACGCGCCGAGCTGTGCCGACTGGATCTCTCCTCCGGCTCGAATGTTCGAGCTTTTCGGCCGCCCTGTCTCCGGATCCCAGAGCCGCAGAAGATTCCGCGCACGGGTCAGGAGGGTCTGGCCTCCCGGATCGAACTGGACGAGGTCGATCTTGTCTCGGTGCCGGAGGGGACCGACGAGCTTCTTGCCGGAACGGAGGTCCCAGATCCGCACGAGCCCGTATTCCGTCCCGGTGCCGATCCACTTGCCGTCCGGGCTGAAATCGAAGGAGGTGACGGCGCTCTCGTGCGGGATGGCAGGTCTGCGCGGCTTGCCGGTCCGGGTATCCCAGATCGAGAGGTTGTTGGCCGAGGTGATGACGAGATCGCCGCCAGGGGTGAAGCCGAAATCCGTGATCGGCTGGCTCTGCTGCGCTGCGCCCAACGGCCTGCCGGTGGAGAGGCTCCAGAGCTCGACTGTGCCCGGATCGCTCTGCAGGCCGAAGACTCCGCCCACCGGATTGATGCGGTAGTCTCCCGACGCATTTTGCAACTCGGGGAGGCGCAAGGGAGGCCAGGCCGGACGCCGGTTTCGGGTATCCCAGATGTGGAGCGTGTCCGCGCGGATTTCGTACAGAAAGCGGCCGTTCGGGCTGAGCCGGAACGAGGAAGGCACGAAGCCGTCGCTGGGCTCTCCCAGCAGCCGGACGGCATCCGTATCGAGGAGATGGAGCTTGCCGTTCCCGGTCTGGATGGCGAGCCGGCTGCCATCCTGGCTGAAGCTGGAGCGTATGACGCCGGAAGAGCGGTAGATCTCCGTGGCGGTCTGCGTGGGCTCCAGGCTCCAGGTCCGGAGGACGCCGTTGTCGTCACCGGTGACGATTCTCCGGGTCCCGGCGAGGAAGTGGGCATGCAGACAGTCGCAGAACGACTCGCTGACCCGGCGCGCAGCGTCGATGTCCCAGAGCTCGACTCCGTCCTCGGCCGTGGTCAGCAGGCGCCGGCCGTCCGGGCTGAATTCGGCTTCATACACATCGGGCTTCTGGATGGCCATCAGGAGCTGCGGAGGATCCGCGCCTGTGTTCCAGACCCGAAGCGTCTTGGAATCGTAGGCCGCGGCTCTCGCGCCGCCGGGAGCGAGCCAGCCATCGAGCGCTGCGCCTCCGACCTGCTTTCGGGTTTGCGTCTCCGGGTCCCAGAGGATCGTATCCTGGTGCCTCCTCACGAGGAGGAAGCGGCTGTCCGGGCTGAAGAGGATCTCCAGAAGGGGGGACGCCGGGGCGAGCGGCAGTGTGGAGAGAGGCTCGCCGCTCGCCACGTCCGCGAGGAAGACCTGCTCGGCCTCTGACGCGAAGATCCTTCGGCTGTCCGGGCTGAAGCCGCATTTCTCCAGATGGGAACCGCGGGTGATCACGCGCTCCCGGCGCGTCGCGTTGTCGCGCAGGACGAGAGTCTGCCGATCGCGCAGCCAGGCGAGCCAGCGGCCGTCCTGGCTGAGCTCCGGAGCCGCCTCGCCTTCTTCGGGATCGATCTGCCACAGGTTCGTGCCGGTCCGGATGTCCCAGAGCTGGGACGTGCCGGGAGAGACGGTCAGGAGGCGGCGGCCGTCGCGGCTGATCGCGATCGTCTTGATGGCATTGGGCTGCTTGATCTCGCCGACCTTCTGGAGCGTCTGCGTGTCCCAGATGCGGAGTCGCTGTCCACCTTCGGTCCCGGCGGCGAAGAAATGCCCGTCGTCGCTGAGCTGGACCCATTCGGCGTCGTCGCGCCGCAGCTCGGCGAGCGGCTGCGGCCATCTCCGGTAGAGGAGGAGGTCGGTCAACAGGCTCTGCGTCGGGATGTTTTCCGGCGCTTCGCGGATGGACCGGGCCAGGTAGGCGAGAGCCTGGGCAGGATCGCTGTCCTGGAGGGCCAAGGCTCTCGCCAGGGCGGAGCTCGCCAGGGCTTTGCTCGCCTTTTTCTCCGCCTCGAGACCCCAGACGGCCAGGGCGGCGACGCCGAGCAGCACGAGCCCGAGGAGCGCGAGAGCCAGCCGGCTGCGCCGCAGCTTCTTCTCCGCCTCGCGCCGCGCGGCCTCTTCCTGGTCCCGCGCCTCCCGCTCGCGGCGGCTGTCGCGGCTCTTGCGGATCACCCCGGTCAGCACGTCGTGGGTCAGCTCGAGGCGCTGCATGCCGCCGCGGTCCTCGATGCGCAGGAGCCGGCGGTCGGTCAGCCGGTCCAGCGCCTCGCGGGTAACGCCGGGCAGCTCGACGGCGTTTTCGAGAGCCACCGAATCGCGGAAACCCGATTTGGTCAGCAGGCGGTCCTCGACGAAGGAGCGGACCTCGGGACCGAGGTCCTCGACGCTCCGCTCGTAGAGATCGGAGAGGATCTCGTCGCGGTTGCCCTGCACCAGGCCGGCGGTGATGCGGGGCAATCCCTGCGCGCGCCGCTTGTTGTTGAGCTCCCGGCAGACCACGCTCAGGAGCGCGGGCTCGACGTCCAGCTCGGCGAGCGGAATCTCGTCGCTCTCGCGGCCGGCGACGAAGCGGACGATCCGCTCGGGCACGTCCGGCTCGACCAGGTGGCCGCCGGCTTCGGTGACGACGCGCAGGGCGTTGTCGCCGTTCATCCGGCGCAGGCGGAAGCGGTTGTGGACGATCGAGCGGATGCGCCCGCGCAGTCCCTCCAGCTCGGGGAGGAAGTCCTCGCGCAGGGAGAGCAGGATCTTGTAGGGATGGCGGGTGAAGGAGAACTGGCGGGCCGCGGACGGATCGGTCTCCAGCCGCGCGCGGAGGCTCGCCGGGACCGAGCCTTCGCAGAGGTCCGCCAGCTCGGTCAAGAACGCCTCGGCCTCCTGGGCGCGGGCAGGGTTGCCGCGCCCGAGGGTGAAGACCTCTTCGAACTGATCGAAGACGAGGAGCGGCGTGACGATGCGGTTGCGCGGGCTCCACAGCTCCGCGCCCTGGCGGTGGAGCGATTCCCAGAGCGTCTCCTGTGCGGGAGAGGCGGGGACCTCGATGCCGGCGGCTTCGGCTTCGGCGGCGAGCGCCTGCCGGACCTGGCCGGACAGGGTGCGGCGGATCCCCTCGTCCGAGAAGTCCAGTCGGATGGAGACGGGGAGGACGTTCTCCTGGCGCAGGAGCGGGAAGAGGCCGGCCGAGAGGAGCGAGGTCTTGCCGAGGCCGGAGAGACCGAAGAACACCGTGAGCCGCTCGCGCTGCGTGAGACGCAGGAGCTCCTGGGTCTCCGTCTCCCGCCCATAGAAGAGCTCGCGGTCCGCCTCCCGGAACGACGCGAGGCCGGGCCACGGGTTGTCGGCGTCGACCGTGCCGGAATCGGACGGGCGGGAGAGGGGCTCCGCCATCAGGAGGCCTCGGCCTGGTTGGCTCGCTGGTACTCCCGGAAGTACCGCTTCAGCATCTCGACGATCCCCGGATTGGGGCCGTCCGGCGCGAGACGCTCCCAGTGCAGGCGGCGGAACCGGTCGGGCAGGGTCGGATCGTCCGGCGCGACGTCGCCCAGGGTCAGCGGCACGATGTAGCGCAGGTTCGGCGGCGCCTGGACGGCGACCCGGTCGGCCCAGTCCCACTCCAGGCGGAAGAAGCGGCGCCGCGAGGTGAGGGTGTGGCGCGAGAGGATGGGGACGAACAGCGAGCAGCTCTCGATGTTGCGCCGGATCTTCTTCTCGTAATCGTCGCCCCCTTCGAGAGCGTCGCGGTCGAACCAGACGTCGACGCCGGCGCTCTCCAGCTCCTCCTTGAGCGCCATGACCGCGGCGCGGTCCTCGCTGGCGTAGCTCAGGAAGATGGCGCCGGGGACCATCTCCAGCGGGCTGCCGGTGCCCCGTGGGCGCTCCGGCTCCGGCGCCGCGGGCGCGGCTTCCTGCACCGGGTGGCGCTCCGTCCAGCGCCGGGAGAGCTCGTCGACGAACTCCACCGCGCCCTGCGACGAGATCCGGGTGCGCGAGCTGAAGTACTTGAGGAAGGCGACCAGGGAGGGATCGTCGCGCATGCGGGCGTCGGCCACGATGTCGGTCCGGCCGCGCACCAGCCACAGGCGCTCGCGGCGCGAGATGCGCAGGAAGAAGCGGGCCAGCCAGTCCGGGAATCCGCCGCCCAGGAGGAGGAGCTGGCGGCGGTCGAGCTCGTCGAAGAGACGGTTGGGGCGCCGGCTCTCGGACTGGAGAGCATGGATCAGCTCCAGGGTGTCCTCCTCCGTGACCACGTATTCCGGGACGGCCGAGAGGCGGCCGAAGAGGTGGAAGACGGCCGGCCGGTCCATCTCCTCGACCGACTGGTCGAGGTCCTCGACCGCGCTCGGGGAGTAGGCGAAGACGCGCGTCCGCGGCTGGCCGCCGAAGCGCACCTCGTCGAGGGCCTGCTGGAGGAGCGGATCGAGCGTCGTGGAGACGAACAGCTTGAACGGGCGGATCGCGGCGAGCTGGAGGAGCGGTACGGGGATCGGGAAGTCCTCCCGCGACGGGAAGACCCGCTTGAGACCGGAGTAGATGTCCTCGATCTGTCCGTTCTGCCCCAGGAACCGGCAGGCCACCTCGTGGAGAGCGCCGGTCGCGGGGAGGCCATCCGCCGGGACCTCCAGGTACTCGGCCAGACGTTCCGCGAGATAGGAGTAGAGGTGAACCGGCTGTCCGCCGGATTGGGAGACGAGGAGATCGGGGCCGAGGACCGGCACGACGCGCCCCTCCTCGATGAGCTGGAGGAGCTGATCCCAGAAGCGGGGGCCTTCACCTGCCGTGGCTGCCATGGTCTCCGGGTAGGCTATGCCACGGTGGCGCGGAGCGTCAAACTGAGGGGAGCCACTCCCCTCGCGACCGCTGTCACTGCCACCGCGGGCGCAGTCATCGCCGTGGCGGGCGCAGTCACCCCCCTCGCGAGCGCTGTCACCGCGCCCGCGAGAGCGGTCACTCCCCCCAAGGGTGGAGCCGTCCCCCTCGCGACGGCGGTCATCGCGCCCGCGAGCGCAGTCATCGCCGTGGCGAGGGGAGCCGTTCCCCTCGGGATGGCGGTCATCGCGCTCGCGACGGCGGTCACCGCGCTCCCCGGGGGGGATGACAGCGCTCCCCAGGGCAGTCACCGCGCTCGTGATGGCGGTCACCGCGCTCTCCGGGGGAGTCACCGCGCTCGCTCTGGCAGTCCCAGAGCTACCCAGGGCGGCCACAGCGCTCTCCGGGGGCTTCCGCTGGCGAAGACTATGCAGCAGGTACATAATGTAGCTGCGACATAGTTCCAGCACTCCGGGAGACGCACCGCCATGAAGCTTCCCTTCCTCGACCGCCGCGAAGAAGCCGCCCGTTTTCGGCGCCTCGTCGACCGCGGCGAGGGCTCGCTGGGAGTCCTCTACGGCCGCCGGCGGTGCGGCAAGTCGCGGCTGCTGCGGGAAGTCCTGCCGTCTGCGCGGACAGTCTACTATGTCGGCGACGACCGCGAAGGCAGTCTCCAGCGTGCCGGCCTGGCGACCGAGATCGGCCGCCTTCTGCCCGGTTTCGAGCGCGTCACCTATCCGGACTGGGACTCTCTCCTGGCGCGCTGGTGGCAGGAGGCGCGGCCTGGGATGGTGCTGGCGCTGGATGAGTTCCCGTCTCTGGTCACGGTCGCGCGGGAGCTGCCGAGCCTGCTGCAGAAGCATCTGGACCGCGAGAGCGAACGCGGCATCCATCTCCTCCTGACCGGCTCGTCGCAACGCATGATGCAGGGGCTCGTGCTCGACCGCACGGCGCCTCTCTTCGGCCGGGCCAGCGAGATCGTCAAGATCTCGCCGCTTCCCGCCGGCTGGATCGCGGAGGCGCTGGACCTGCGGGATCCCGAACGCGCCGTCGAGGCCTTTGCGGTCTGGGGTGGGACGCCGCGGTACTGGGAGCTGGCGGGCGATCATCCGGACCTGCCGGCCGCCATCCGGTCGCTCGTCCTCAGCCCGCTGGGCGTTCTCTTCGAGGAGCCGTCGCGCCTGCTGCTCGACGACATGCGCGACACGACCCAGGCGGCCTCGATCCTGAGCCTGGTCGGCCAGGGCTGCCACCGGATCTCCGAGATCGCGGCGCGGCTGGGCAAGCCGGTGACGGCGCTGTCACGGCCGCTCCAGCGTCTGCAGGACATGGACCTGATCGCCCGGGAGCTGCCGTTCGGAGAGGAGCCGCGCGGCGGCAAGCGCACGCTCTACAAGATCTCCGATCCCTTCTTGCGCTTCTGGTTCCGCTACGTCGAGGTCAACCGTTCCCGTCTCGGCGCCGGCCAGCTGGCGGCGGTGGAGGAGGAGATCGCTCAGCGGCTGGGACATCACGTCGGCGAGATCTGGGAGGAGCTCGCCCGCGCCGGCGTGCCGCTGCTCCAGCCGGGCGGAAAGACCTGGGGGCCGGCCGGTCGCTGGTGGGGACCCGGGCTCGACCGCCGGCCGCTCGAGGTCGACCTGGTGGCGGAGAGCAGCGACGGCAGGAGCGTCCTGGTCGGCGAGGTCAAGTGGGCGGCACCGCGCGACGCCGGGCGCCTCCTCGCGGAGCTCGAAGCCAAGGCGCGGAGGTTGCCTGTCGCCGCAGGGCGCGAGATCGTCCTCGGGTTGTGGCTCAAAGCGGCGGCCGAAGGGTTGGCTTCCGATCACGTCGTGACGCCGCGACAGGTGCTCGACGTCTTGCGCTGAGCGTGCGCTCCGGAGCCTGAGCAATTTCGGAGGCAACGCGTTCCCGTCAGCGCAAGCGGCGCGCCGGCGAGGAATGCGGGTCTGGCTCTTTTCGGTTCTCCTCTCCAGTGGTCCGCCGAGCGTGCCGTCACTGTCCCGTTTTCGCTGCTATAATCCACTTTTGATAAGACCAGTTGGTTTGCTCGCTATCGCGCGACTCTACCATCTCTTAATCGCTGATCGTTTCGAAAACTCTCCTCGTGCGCGCTGCAGGGCACGCTCGGGTGGTGCCGGATTTTAAGGAAAAACGCTTTGAACCCTAGTGAGATCGATCTCATCTACGAGCTGTCGCCGATTCAGCAGGCGATGCTTTTTCATACCTTGTATGCCCCGGGCTCGGGGGTCTACGTCCTCCAGATGAGCCTGCGGTTGACGGGTCCTCTGGATGTCTCGG
>DASPXX010000008.1:0-46558 GCA_035637095.1 Thermoanaerobaculia bacterium | reverse complement strand
GATCGAGAACCTCCAGGATGACCCGTAAGGCCTCCCGCTGCCGCTTCGCCTCCACCGGTGTCTGGCCGGATTGGCCGTCGCCGCGCACCGCATAGGTGTAGTCCACGCCGCCGACCATCTTGAGCGCCGCGTCGAGCTCGTAGCGGTGGTGGAAGTAGAGGGGAACGAGCACCTCTTGGAGGAGGGCCAGCGGCTGCCCCGGCTGGATGTTGTGCTCACCGAAGTGCGAGAGGGCGATGCGCCGCACCTCCAGGGCGTGGCGCAACCCCTCGACGGGATCGGGTCCGTTGTCCCAGAGCACCGCGCGGGGATTGGCGGCGCCCGGCGGCCGGGCGTCCTCGTCGGTCAGGAAGACCAGCCCGCGGCGGACCGCCTCGTCGAGCATCCCCCGGAGCGCGGCCCGCTCGTCCGTCCCCGGCGGGAGCTGCGCGTAGGCATAGCGGACCGCCCAGTCGTCCCACTCCCCGACGCCGACCGCGTAGGCGGACGAGAACTCGAGGTTGCCGTCGGGGGAGATGTCGACCAGGGGCGCCGGGTAGTCCATGACCGAGGCGCGGCCGTAGGTGCTCGCCGCGAAGTTGTGGGAGAAGCCGAGGCTGTGCCCCACCTCGTGCGCCGCGAGCTGCCGGATGCGCGCGAGCGAGAGGACCACGGGATCGTCGGGAGCGCCGGTGCCGGTCTTGTCGGTGCCGGCCAGCCCCTCGAAGATCAGGCGGTCCTGGCGGACGCGCAGCGACCCGAGGGTGACATGCCCCTTCAGGATCTCGCCGGTGCGCGGATCGATGACGCCGCCGCCGTAGGACCAGCCGCGGGTCGAGCGGTGCACCCACTGGATCACGTTGTAGCGCACGTCGAGCGGATGGACTCCCGGGGGGAGGACCTCGACCCGGTAGGCGTCGATGAACCCGGCCTTCTCGAACGCCGTCTTCCACCAGCTCGCCCCCTCGATCAAGGCGCTCCGCACCGGCTCGGGCGCGGCGGAATCCACGTAGTAGACGAGCGGCTTCTTGACCCGCGAGCGCGCCGCCGTGGGATCGACCTTCTCCAGGCGGTGGCGCGAGATCCAGCGCGTGTCGATCGGCGCGGCGAGCGGCGCCGAATAGTCGGCGAACGTGACCGGGAACGAGGCCGCCCGCGGATCGAACGCCCGCGGCTGGTAGCCCGGGTCCGGCAGCCGGACGAAGGAGTGATGCTGGATGAACGTCGCGGCGCCGGCCGCGGGGACCGTCTGCCGCACCAGCTCCCCGGGCTCGCTCGACTGGTAGGTCAGCAGAGCCTCGAATTCCACGTTGTCCGGGAAGGCCAGACAGTTTTCGAGGTCGGCCGCGCTGCGCGAGGCGTCGAGGGACCAGCTCCCCTGGCCGGCCAGGCGCATGCGCGCCGGGATGTCGTGGGCGTCGCGGACCAGAAAGCCGGTGAAGTCCACCAGGGCGCGGCCGTCCGGCTCGACCGCGGCGATCTCGCCCCCCCAGAGGACGGAGGTGGCGAACGACTCGCGCACGGCCCGCTGCTCGTCCGGGTTCTCGGACAGGGCGCGGAAGCGCAGGTTCTGCTGCTCGACGAGGAGGCGCCCGCCGACGCGGCGCAGGGTGACCAGCCGGGTGTCGCCGAGCTGGCCGCGATCGAGGCCGACCGGGTTGGACCCGAGGCCGGTCAGGAGCGAGTCCACATAGATGAAGGTCCCGGACGCGCCTCCCGGACCGATGGCCGGCGGGACGACGAGCCAGACCTTGCCGGCCTTGGCGTCGAGGTAGAAGGTGAGCAGCCCCTCCTTCTTCGTCATGGCGGCCAGATCGGGCGCGGCGAAGCAGGGAGCGGAAACGAGGAGGAGACCGAGGGCGAGGATGGGCGACAGAAAGCGCAATGAACGTTCCATAGGATTCCCGGACCTCTGGTCCGCGGCGCGAGTCTATCAAAGCTGCTATTCTTTGCTGACAAATGGCCTCCAACCTGCCCCTGGTGCTCTACGGGTACCTGGCCCAAGCCGTCGGCGCGGTCCTGCTGGCGGCGGTGCTGGAGGCTTTCCACCGGCACTACCGGCGGGATTTCCTCCGCCACTGGGCCTGGAGCTGGTGGGGTTTCTTCCTCTATCTCGCGGGCGCCGCCCTCGGCCTCTTCCTCGCGCCGCGCATGCCCCCCTCGGCGGTCCTGCGGGTGATGACCTCCACGCTCTCCCTGGCCGGCGGGTTCGGCCAGCTGGCCCTGGTGCTCTTCGGCACCTGGGAGGTCGCCACCGGGGAGACGATTCCGCCGTCGCGGGTGCGCCGGGCCCTGGGGCTCCTCGCCGGCCTGGCCTGGGTCTTGGTCCTCCTCACCGTCCCCTTGAGCCCGGAGCTGCGGCTGAACCTCCGCCTCGGCCTCCGGAGCCTCCTCGCGGCGGCGGCTTTCGCGACCGCTTCGTACCTGGTCTTCCGGCGCGGCAGCCGTCCCCTGGGCGTCGGCCGCCGCATCCTCGGCGCGTCCTTCTTTCTCTATGGCGCCGAGCACGCCCACTACGCCGTGACGTCGGTCGTCGAGATGATCACGGGCCGCAGCTTCGCGCATCTCCCGCTCATGGCCATGACCGACCTGCTCCTGCAGACCACCATGGGGCTGGGGATGGTGATCCGCCTGCTCGAGGAGGAGCGCAAGCAGCTCCTCGCCGCCTCCGAGCAGATCGAGCATCTCGCCTACCACGACGCCCTGAGCGGACTGCCCAACCGCAACCTCTTTCTCGACCACCTGCGGCTCGCCATCGCGCTCGCCGCCCGCGAAGGGCGCCAGGTGGCCGTCCTCTTCCTCGACCTCGACCGCTTCAAGACGATCAACGACAGCCTCGGCCACGCGAGCGGCGACGAGCTCCTGCGCACCGTCGCCGACCGCCTCCGCGCCTGCCTCCGCCAGGGGGATACGGTCGCCCGCCTGGGCGGCGACGAGTTCACGGTCCTGCTGCCCGAGGTCGCCGACGATCTCGACGCCGTCAAGGTGGCCGAGAAGGTCCTCGACCGCATCCGCCAGCCGCTCACCCTGCAGTCGCGCGAGATCGTCGTCACCGCGAGCATCGGAATCAGCCGCTTTCCCGGCGACGGCGACGCGCCGGAGGAGCTGGTCAAGAAGGCCGACGTGGCCATGTACCAGGCCAAAGAGGTCGGCCGCGACCGCTACCAGGTCTACCTCCCGAGCATGGACGCCGACGCCCTCGAGCAGCTGTCGCTGGAGAACGACCTGCGGCGGGCTCTGGCCAACGAGGAGCTGGTCCTCTACTACCAGCCGATCCTCGACAGCCATACCGGGCGGATCGAGGCGGTGGAGGCGCTGCTGCGCTGGCAGCACCCGGAGCGCGGGCTCATGGGACCCAACGAGTTCCTCTGGATCGGCGAGCAGTCCGGCCTGACCAATCCGATCGACTTCTGGGCCCTGCGCACCGCCTGCCACGAGATCTGCTCGTGGCTGCAGGAGGGGGTGCAGGTGCGGGCGACGGTCAATCTCTCGGCGCGCTCGTTCCAGCAGCCCGACCTGGTCGCGCGGGTGCAGGGGGTGCTCGAAGAGACCGGCCTCCCCGCGCCGCTCCTGGAGCTCGAGATCACCGAGACGCTCGCCATGCAGAACGCGGAGGTCTCGTTGAGCGTGCTGCGCTCGCTCAAGGACCTGGGCGTGCGGATCGCGATCGACGACTTCGGCACCGGCTATTCGTCGCTCTCCTATCTGCGCACCTTCCCGATCGACACGCTGAAGATCGACGAGTCGTTCGTCCGCTCGCTCAACGTGGGCGACGTCCGCGCCGAGATCCCGGCGGCGATGATCGCGCTCGCGCACAGCCTGGAGATCCGGGTGGTCGGCGAAGGAGTCGAGGAGGAGGCGCAGTGGTTGATCCTGCGCGAGCAGGGGTGCGACGAGGTCCAGGGCTTTCTGTTCAGCCGCCCGGTCCCGGGCAGAGAGTGCCGCGACCTGATCCTGCGTCAGAAGGCCGGCGAGCTCGAGCCCGAGCGGGTGGCGGCGGCGGGGTGAGCCCCCTCCCCCAGCCGCCGGAGGTCGGCCTCGGCGGCGATGTGGGCGAAGGAGTGCCACTGGCCGAGCGCGAGCACCTCACGGTCGATCCGCACCGCGTCGTCGCGCTTCCCCTCGGCGAGATACCAGGCTCCGACGCCGTAGCGCAGGATCGCCGGATCGAGCGGGTCGTCCCCTGCCGCGCCCGGGGCGAGCAAGGCGTCCGGGGTGAGATCTCCCTTGTACATCATCATCAGGAGGAGATAGGCGCGGTTCTCGAAGACCGCCATGTTCGGCCGGATCGGCGCCAGGGTCTGGCGCGCCTCCACGTCGCGGCCGAGCCGCCGCAGCGCCAGATAGGACCAGAAGCGGGCGGCCGCCTCGCGGTCGGGCGTCGCGGGCAGGAGCAGGCACTGCTCCTCGGCGCGCAAGGCCGGCGCGAATTCCCCGGCGAGATAGTGGGCGACCCCCAGGTGGTACCAGATGTTCGACCGCAGGGTGTCGCCCGGGGCCTGCGAGCGGATCTCGTCCGGCTCGGCCTCGTCGGGCCGGCGGGCGGCCAGCCGGGAGGCCCGCTCCAGATCGGCGACCGCCAGATCGAAGCGCCGCAGGGTGATGTAGCGATGCCCGCGATGGCGGAGCAGGCGCGGATCGTCCGGCCACCGGGCCAGAGCGCGGGTGAAGACGTCCACCGCCTCGCGGATGTGGCCGAGATAGGCCGCCCGGCGCCCGAGCCAGATCTGGGCTTCGACGTCGTCCGGCCGGGCCGCGGCGGCGGTGCGGGCCTCGGCATAGCGCGCCTCCCGTTCCTGGCGCTCCCCGGCGGACATCGGGACCTCGGTCAGCGGCTCGCCGAACATGGACACGGCCTCGGCTCCGGCGGGAACCTCGGGAGCCTGGGCCCGCAAGGCCGCGGCGAGCGCGCAGCCGGCGACGAGGAGGAGAGCTCTGCGAAGACCCGGGACCTGGACGATCATGGCGCTCCAATTGGAAGACGAGGCGCGGATAGTTTAAACCCTCCGCCGCTTCCACGCGAGCCTCGCGATCCGTCCGCCCAGACCGCACACCCTTGTCCTGCGACGGGGAATCGGCTATAAGCAAAGAGCATGCAGACGGTCGCCATCCCACAGCATCCGGTCGAAACCACACAGATCGAGTTCGAATCCCTGGGGCTCAGCGCACCGATCCTGCAGAGCATCGGACGCATCGGCTTCGAGCATCCGACCCCGATCCAGGCCAAGGTCATCCCGGTCGCCCTCTCCGGACGGGACCTGGTCGGGCTGGCCGAGACCGGCTCGGGCAAGACCGCCGCGTTCTGCCTCCCTCTGGCCGAGCGGCTGACCCACGGCCAGGGGATCTCGGCCCTGATCCTCTCCCCCACCCGCGAGATCGCTCTCCAGACCCAGGCCTTCCTCGAGATCTTCGGCCAGGAGCACAAGATCCGCGCCGTCTGCCTGATCGGCGGCGTCAAGATGGGGCCGCAGGTGCGCTCGCTCCACCTGAGGCCCGACATCGTGGTGGCGACGCCCGGCCGCCTCCTCGATCACATGGAGCGCGGCACCGCCAAGGTCGACCGCATCCATCACCTGGTGCTCGACGAGGCCGACCACATGCTCGACATGGGGTTCATGCCGCAGGTCCTGCGGATCCTGCGCGAGCTGCCCGCCGAGCGCCAGACCATGATGTTCTCGGCCACCATGCCGCCGCCGATCGAGCGCCTGGCGCAGCAGTTCATGATCAGCCCGGTGCGGATCGACATCCTTCCCGAAGGGGGAGCCGCCTCGGGGATCAGCCACCGGCTCTACATGGTCGACCCGGACGACAAGAAGGCCTGCCTCCTGGCGCTCCTCGGGCAGGAGCTGGGGAGCACGCTGGTCTTCATCCGCCGCAAGGTGGACGCCGAATGGCTGTCGGGGGTGCTGGAGCGGGAAGGCCACCCGGTCGAGCGCATCCATTCGGATCTCTCGCAGGGCGAGCGCACCCAGGCGCTCCAGGGTTTCCGCGAGGGCGAGCACCGGATTCTCGTGGCGACCGACATCGCGGCCCGCGGCATCGACGTCCCGCGCGTGCGCCACATCATCAACTTCGAGATGCCCGAGACGGTCGAGGACTACATCCACCGCGCCGGCCGCACCGCCCGCGGCACCGCCAAAGGCCTCGTCTCGACGATCGCCACCTGGATCGACAAACCCCGCGTCAAGGAGATCGAGCAGACCTTGGGCGAAGAGATCCCCCGCTGCACGGTGACCGGCGTCAAGCCCTACGTCGAGATGTCGCCCAGGACCACCATGGGCGGCGGGCGGAAGAACCTGCGGGTGAAGCGGCGGTAGCTCCGGTTATGAGGAGGATTCAGCGAGAGGCGCCAGGTCCGTATTGATCCGCGACAACGACAGCGCCCGCACCTTCTCCGCGAGAGGAAACGTGTGCTGGCCGGCATGGACCATGTCGAGGCTGTCGAGCTTCAGGTCGGCGAGAGCGATGTGTATCGATCGGGTGATCTGGGGTGCGTCGCTGTACTTGAATTCGAAGCCGAGCCTCCGGCGGCCACGCACGACGAGAAGGTCGAGCTCGGCGCCGCTGTGGGTTGACCAAAAGAAGCATTCCCTGGGCCGCGCGCCCAAACGGGCGATCACCTCCGCCAAGCCAAACCCTTCCCAGGAGGCCCCAATCTTGGGATGGCCCGCCAAGTCGGCGAAGGTCTCCAGGTTGAGGAGTGTGTGCAGGAGCCCGCTGTCGATGATGTAGACCTTGGGGGATTTGACCTGGCGTTTCTGAAGATTCTCATGCCAGGGCGTGAGCTGGCGGACGACGAGAGCGCCGGTGAGGATATCGCGATAGCGGGCCACGGTGGTGTCCGAGACTCCGAAGGCGCGGGCGAGCTCAGAGCTGTTCCAGATCTGCCCGTGGTAATGGGCGATCATGGTCCAAAATCGCCCCAAGGTCGTCCCGGGGATCTGGATACCGAGCTGCGCGAGATCCCGCTCCAGAAAAGTCCGCACGAACTGATCCCGCCAGTCGGCGCTGAGAACGTCGGATGGCGCCAGGAAGGAGCAGGGGAAACCGCCGCGCAGCCAGAGGGTGCGCAACGCGTCCTCCCCAACCTCCGCGAGAGTGAAACCTTCGAGATGGTGGAAGGCGATCCGCCCGGCAAGAGATTCGGAGCTCTGTTGCAGGAGATCCTGGCTCGCACTGCCCAGAACGAGGAAACGGGCAGGAATTCCCGGCCGGTCCGCCAGCACGCGCAGGATGGGAAAGATCTCGGGGCGGCGCTGGATTTCGTCCAGGACGACGAGCCCCCGAAGCTCGCGCAAAGCGAGCATCGGGCTGGTGAGCTGCGCAAGGTCAGCCGGATCTTCAAGGTCAAACAAGGTGGTAGGCCCAGGGTAGCGGGCCAGAAGCTGCCGGGCCATCGTCGTCTTACCGGTTTGGCGGGTGCCTAGAATGGCGACCACCGGGAATCGCTGAAGGAGCCCTTCGAGAGTGAGGAGATGCTGAGCCCGCTCGATCATGGAGCCATCATACCTTGAAATCTCGGCGCCAACTACCGAGTTTTCAAGGCAATTTTGAAGATCTACCTTGAAAATTCTGTGTCGCCCACCGAGATTTCAAGGACAATCCGCTCACACAATCCAGAACTGAACGTTCTGCTGCTCCAAGCAAGGTCTGGGGCCTCGGGGCCGAGGCGCTTGCCGCGCCGGTGCCGCGCGCCGTCGTGACGGACATTGCGCGCGATGCCAGGCATCCGGCCGCCAACCACCAGTTGCTGATACCGAGCGGCGGCGTCGTGCTACGGCTCGGGGCACCCGAGACCCACAGAATCGCGGTAGGTGAGCAACCGCCCGCGACGCGGCCGTAGGAGATAGGAGAACGGTAGAGGATTCCGGGATGCGGGCTCGCGCCGCCGCCCTGGGCGAGGCGATCCGAGCCGAGGACGGCGTCGGCCGCGCGGTCGAGATCATCGTTCGGTGGATCGCGACCCGGCCCAGCCCAAGAGGGCCGAAAGGTTTGAGTGGCCCTACCCTACCCGGCAGCGCTGGGGAATCCACCTGAGCGGGTGGGGGAGATTCTCTCACAAGCGTTAAAATAATTTAGTGATATTCAGGAGAGAGCGATGATGATAACACAGCCGTATCCACCTGCACAATTGCTTATCCGGCTCACTCTTCTGCTCTGTATTGGATTTGCGACGAGTACCAGCGCGCAACTATTACAGCCGCCGGAGCTCTACGAGCCAGGCTGGGGCTCCGCCCCGGGACCCGATATCTTCACCGACACGCCGAGCTTGAGGTGGAGCTATGATGAGACCTACAGTGTCACCTACGACCTATACGTGAGCCAGGCCCCCTATGGCCCCGATAACGTCATCTTCACCGCTTCCACTTTGGACTCGGGATACGACGTCCCCAAAGGCGTTCTCGACAATGGTGGCACATACTGCTGGTACGTTATAACAGGAGACGACAGGACAAGCGATTCGCTCTGCTTCACCGTCAAATTGGGCTCTCCGCCGCCGCCTCTAGGGCGGCGGCCGGGCGACTCCGGCCCCCCCGGACCCGACCTCTCCGAGGCGATGACTTTCACCTGGTCGTCGGTGGCCAGCGCCACCGGCTACGACCTTAACGTGAACATGTACGACGACAACACGAGCAACAGCGTCTCCAGGCTCAGTGTCGTCGGCTTAACCGGAACGTCCTACACCTTGTTTGATGCGCTCGGCGACGGCAATTACTGGTGGACCATGACCTCGTTCGGCCCTCGCGGCGAGGGCGTTCCGGGCGATCGGCTCTATTTCACGATTGGCGGCGGCAGCCATCCGCCGCATGAACAGCAGATCCTCGGCGCTGGCGACGCTGAACGTCGGGTTGCCGCTCGGATGGGTACGGAATTAGTGTGCCCCATCCGATGATGTAGTCTCTAGCCCATCCCGAAACGCGTGCCGCCCCAACAGGTGCCCCCAACAGGTGCCACCTAAAAGAGCAGAGTTCGCTAAAGAATCTGGGGGCCGGCAGGAAGCCGGCCCCAGAGTTCAAAGCTCGTACCCGTGCTGGCAGCACTGGAGGAGCCATCGGGCGGTTTCGAGTTTCGGCCCGGTGACGGCGTGGGGGTCCGTGGCGGACGGTTATGAGGAGGATTCAGCGAGAGGCGCCAGGTCCGTATTGATTCGCGACAACGACAGCGCCCGCACCTTCTCCGCGAGAGGAAACGTGTGCTGGCCGGCATGGGCCATGTCGAGGCTGTCGAGCTTCAGGTCGGCGAGAGCGATGTGCATCGACCGGGTGATCTGGGGTGCGTCGCTGTACTTGAATTCGAAGCCGAGCCCACGCCGCCAGTCGAGAGGTACCAGGCGATTCTCTGGGGCACGGAACGAATAGAGCGGAAGAACGGGCGCGCCCGCCTCCCCCCAAAGATTCTGCGAGGAATTTTGCCCCCGAGTGCGAGAATCGGGGTGCGTTTTCCGACTTATATAGGCACACTGCGCGGCTCCGGCCGCGCCCGACCTATCGGAGAACGCCCTTGACCAGCCACGACCAGCTCTCCAAGAGCCTGATCAAGCTCTTCTTCACCGACTTCCTGCGCCTCATCGACCCTGAATTCACTGCCCGCCTCCAGCCCGGGGAGGCCACCTTCCTGGACAAGGAGGACTTCACCGACTGGCCTGCGGGCGGCCGCCGGGAAATGGACCTCCTCGCCAAGGTCCCGGTGGAACGGAAGGAGCGGCCGCTCCTGGTCCACGTCGAGATCGAGACCGACTTCGGCTCCGGCATCGAGCTCCGGATCTGGGAGTACTACATGATGCTCCGCCTGCGTCACCGGCTGCCGGTGCTGCCGATCCTGGTGACCCTGCGGGGAGGCCGGCCGGGAGTCCACCGCGGCACCCTGCGAGAGGACTTCGACGGGAAGCTGACCGCCCTGTTCCACTATCGGGCGCTCGGGCTCTCCGGCTGCCAGGCGGAAGAATGGCTGGCTCGGCCCGAGCCGCTCGCCTGGGCGTTCGCTGCGCTCATGCGTCCTGGGAGCTGGAGCCGGGCGGAGCTGATGCTGCAATGCCTGCGGCGGATCGCGAAGTCGGACGTGACGGAATTGCGCAAGCAGGTGCTGGTGAATTGGGTGGAGACCTATGTACAATTAACGGCACAGGATGCCCTCGAGCTCCAGCGGCTGCTGGACCTGGAAGGCAACGAGGAGATCAAGACCATGGAGCTGACCTGGCTGGGAAAGGCCGAGGCACGGGGGATGGAGAAGGGGATCGAGAGAGGGAGAGAGGAGGGAATCGCCCAAGGGTTGGAGCGAATGCGGCGGGTGGTGCTCCGGCAGATTGAGCAACGCTTCGGCGCAGTGCCGGCGAGGGTCCAGCGGAAGATCGAGGCGATCGACTCCCTGGATACTCTGGCCGACCTCGCCGAACGAGTCCTCATTGTTTCGTCGGTCGCCGATCTGGACGTGCACTGATGGCCCACGGCCGAGCGCGATAGGCCGCTCAGTGCCCGGCGGCGGGGCTGCCAGGACAGGGGGCCAGGCGATGGCGGATTGGTGGCACCTGTCCGGCGGTATTGAGGTTAGAATCGGCCGATTGCTCCGATCGGGGAACCCTATGAAAGCAGCGTGGCGTGTTCATACTTTGGCGGCGACATTGCTGCTGTCTTCTGTTGCCGCGCAGGCGGCCACCGCACCGGTGCCGCGCGCCGTCGTGACGGACAATGCGCGCGATGCCGGGCATCCGGCCGCCAACCGCCAGTTGCTGATCCCGAGCGGCGGCGGCGGCATGAACGCGCTTTTCTTCCTGGCGGCCGGCAGCGGTCCCAAACCGACGCTGCTGCTGCTGCACGGCCTGCCCGGCAACGAGCAGAACCTCGACCTGGCGCAGGCGATCCGGCGCGCCGGCTGGAACGTGCTGACGATGCACTATCGCGGCAGTTGGGGTTCGCCCGGCGCCTTCAGCATCGCCGGCGCTGTCGACGATGCCGAAGCGGCGATGGCCTTCCTGCGCCAGCCCGAGAACGCCGCGAAGTATGGTGTCGATACGCGCCGCATTCTGATCGGCGGCCATAGCATGGGCGGCTTCGCGGCGGCGCGCTATGCGGCGGCGCACCAGGACGTGGCGGGCGTGGTCCTGATCGATGCGTGGAATGTGGGCGCCGACGGCAAGGAGCTGCGCGCCCATCCCGAAACGCGTGCCGCGGCCATCGCCGGGATCGGCGACGATTTCGGCAACAGCCTGGCCGGCACCGACCCGGCGCATCTGGCGGACGAAATCGAGCGCCATGCCGAGGACTGGGACTTGCTGGCACTGGCGCCGGCGTTGGCGACACATCCCGCGCTGGTGATCGGCGCGACGTATGGCGGCGGTGCTCCGAACAAAGCGCTGGCCGACGCGATCCGCGCCCAGGGCAAGGGTCAGGTCAGCAGCATGACCATCGACAGCGACCACAGTTTCGCCGACCACCGCATTGCATTGTCGGCCGCTGTCGTCGACTGGCTGCAGCATCAGGCGGCTCGGATCGAATGAACGGGAATCGCGCCGGAGCAAGGGCGATGGGCATCGCCGGCTAAGGACCGGCAGCACTCGCCCTTGACATCGATCAAGCAAGAGGCGTAAGTTGAGCGCATTCGAGGCTTGGCCCTGACCTAGCACAATCGCTTGAGTGTCCGTCACCGACCTCCGCCGCCCCTCTACGCCCCAGGAGTATCAGTGTCGCCTGACCGGAAAAGCAGGAATGCCGCCAGCGCGCAGGGGCACCAGAACCAGCCGCACCCCATAGGACCGTTGTGGTACGTGGCCGCCGCCCTCTCCGGCCTGGGTTTGGCGGGTCTCTATTCGGCCAGAACCACCCACTTCATTCACGGCGAGGAATTGTCATGGTTTCTCGCATATCTTGGTCCGCTTGCTCTTTCAGCAATCTCGTTTTTCCTTGCGTCGGTTCACGTCGCTCGTGGCCGCTTCCGGAGTCCGATCGCCTGGATCCCGGTCGTGATTTCTCTTCTGCTTTCCACATGGCTCGTCGCCTATCTGTTCTTCGACCGGTTCCGAACTCCCTGAGCTTGCTAACACTCTTCGGCAGCAACAAGAGCGGGCGACGCCTTCAGGAAACCTCAGAGGGTGTTTCGAAAGCCAGGCCGCATCGCATGGAATCCTCACCCCCCGACCCCCTCTCCCAACCCCCCATACCCCGGGAGAGGGGGCCAGGGGGTGAGGTCACACCGGCAGCGTGATCGCCACCTCCATCCCTCCCTCCGGCCGGTTCCTCGCGGTGATCGAGCCGCCGTGCTCTTCGACCACCCGGCGGGCAATGGGGAGGCCCAGGCCCGTTCCCGTATCTTGAGTCGAGAAGTAGGGGTCGAAGATGCGCGGCAGGTTCTCGGGACGCACCCCGGGGCCGTCGTCGAGCACGGCGATGCGCGCGGCGCCCGTCTCAAGATCATCCCGGTGGACGCGCACCAGCACGTGGCCTCCCCCAGCTCCCGCCGCCCGCAGGGCATTGTCCAGGATGTTGCGCACGGCGCGCTGTAAGAGCTTGGCGTCGAAACGGGCCGGCAGCGGACCGTCCACGTCCAAGTCGAGGCTCACGCCGGCCGGCGGGGCTGCCCGGTAGCCCTCGATCAGGTCGGACACCGCGGCGGCCAGGTCCCCGGGCCGGGGATCGATCTCCAGCAGCGCGCTGTACGCCGAGAAGTCCGAAGCGATCGTCCGCAGCTCCTCCACCTGCGAGAGGATGTTCGTGGTGCAGCGCTCGAAGACCCGGTCGAAATGCTCCGGGTCGCGCTGCCAGACCTCCCGCATGTGCTCGGCGGAGAGGCGGATCGGAGTGAGCGGATTCTTGATCTCGTGGGCGATGATGCGGGCCATCTCCGCCCAGGCGAGGAGGCGCTGGCCGCGCAGGACCTCGGTCGCGTCCTCCAGGACCAGCAGGGCCGCCGGCTCGCCCGCGCCGGGCAGCGGCACCCAGACGATCGACCATTCGCGCTCGCCGTCCGGCCCGGCCAGGCGCACGGTCTCGCGCGCCATCTCGCCTCCCACGGCGCCGAGGAAGGCGGCCACCGGCGCCAGGCGGTCCTGCCCCGTCACGATCCGCTCCAGCCTCTCCCCCACCTCCGCGCCGAGCATCTCGGCGGCTACCCGGTTGCGCATCAGCACGCGCCCCTCGCCGTCCAGCGACACCACGCCCGAGGTGATGTTCTCGACCATCCGCTCGACCACCTGCTTCTCGCGCAGCAGGCGCTCCCGCCCTTCGGCGATGCGCCGCGCCATCTCGTCGACCGCCTGCACCAGCGCCGCGAGCTCCAGCTCGTTCGGCGACAGGTCGAGAGAGGTCGCGCCGGCGGCGATCCTGCGGGTGCCGTCCACCAGCTCCATGAGCGGCCGGGTGAAGTTGTGGGCCAGGCGCGTCCCCACCGCGACCAGGAGGCCGAAGAGGGCGGCTGTCGCCAGCATCGCGTGCCGCCGCAGGTTGGCCAGCACGGCCTCGGCCTCCTCCTGCTGGGCCAGGAGCGGCATCGAGAGGAACAGGCCCGACTCGCCGACCGGCACGCCGGGCAGCCGCAGCGGCGCATAGACCTCCAGGTAGTTCGTCCCCCCGACCCGGTTGGTGCGCGACGAGAGGCCGTCTCCGCGCAGGGCGAGCCGCGAGTAGATCTCCCCGGGGATGCGGTTCGGCAGGAGGCCCGCGGTGAACAGCTCGTGCTTGCTCGACGAGCTGAGCTTGCTGCCGTAGTAGAGGTTCACCTCGCGATGGACGATCTCCGCCAGGTCGATGAGCAGCCGGTCGCCGAACATGGTGTCGACGCCGAAGCCGGGCGGCATGTTGAGCAGGCGCTCGCCGAGGATCTGCTGCGCCGAATCGAGCGCCGCCTCGCCCGACTCCTGCTGCTGCCGCTCGAGCCGCTCCTCCATCGCCTTGACCAGGACGAAGTTGAGGAGGACGAGCGGCAGCAGGAGAAGGAACGTGTAGACGATGACCAGCCGCTTCGAGTAGGAGCGCAGGGAGCGCCGCAGCAGGTCCCGGAAGGCGGTCCGCGGCAGGCCGAGGAGGAGCACCGGCGGTGCGGCGAGGAGCGCGAGCAGGAGGACGCCGAGGGCGGCCAGCGCGGTCCGCTCCACCGCTTCGAGCACGGTCGGGATCGGCAGGTAGATCACCTGCCAGCCCGCGTTGGAGTACCGGGCGTAGGCGCGCGCCGCTCCGGCCGGAGTCTGCACCAGGGCCGTGGAGACGCCCCCGCGGCGCCGCTGCAGCACCGTGGGCAGGGAGGGCTCCTCGTCCCACGGAGAGAGCACGGACCTGCCATCCGGCTCGTAGATGGCAAAGAGCACCTTGCCGCCCGGGTCGCCCGCCGCTCCCGCCGCCGGCCCGCCGCGCAACAGCCCCGCCTCCACGTCGCGCAGGCGCTGCTCGTTGTGCGGATCGAACCCGGGGCGCGGCAGCAGCCAGTAGGAGACCGTCCCCCACGGCGCTCCGTTCGCGCGGAGCTCGACGCTGCCGCGGACCAGCGACCGCTCCCAGCCCGGCAGGAGCAGCGCCTTCCAGCGCGCGTCGTCCGGGTCGACGACCCGCCCCTGCTCGGTCAGCGGCATGCCGAACGAGAACGAGGACGATTCCAGCCCGTCTCTGGGCTCGATCACGATCGCCGAGAGGGTGTGCGGCCGGGCCATGGGCGAGCGGCGCCAGAGCGTATAGGCCAGGTCCTTGCGGTCCAGCCCGGCGGGGGACCGCGGCACGATCGCCGCGAGGTCGAGCGCCGCGAAGTCGCGGTGGATCTCTCCGGCCAGGGCGCCGACCGTCTCCGGCGCGGGAGAATTCAGGAACGGCAGGACCTCGTCGCGCGCGTAATCGCGCAGCCGGAGCCGGTAGGCGGTCTCCCAGACGGCCGAGGCCGCCACGGCCGCGAGGACGACCAGGACGACGAGTGAGAGGCCGCGCTCCAGACGCTGGCCGTTGGCGTAGAGCGCGATCCCTGCGCCGGCGGCAGCCAGAAGCGGCAGGGACAGGGCGGGGACGTCGCAGACCGCGGCGCCCGCCAGGAGCGCGCCACAGGCCGCCCAGGTCCAGGCGTCGCCGGGCGGCGCGCCCTCCCCGGCCCGGCGGCCGGAGAGGAGGAGCAGGCCGAGGGCCGCGGCGGCGAAGGCGATGCGCACGGCCAGGACCTCGGCGCCCGCCATCAGATCCCCCGCGAGGTCCAGCGGCGGCCGTCCGGCATTTTCCGACTGAGCGGCCCAGGCGGCCCCGGCGAGGACCAGGATCGCGCCGGCTCCCCGCGCGGCGACCACCCAGGCCTTGGGCGAAGGTCCGGCCCGCCGGCCGAAGAGCCCTCCCACGGCGAGCCCCAGGCCGGTCACCAAGAGCCCCAGGTGGACGGGCGCGAGCTGGGTCGCCATCCCGGCCGCGAAGACGCCGGCAAGAAAGAAGAGGAAGGTCCACCAGCGCGGCTCGGGCTGCGGCGCAGGCGGCGCATCGAGAGAGAGGACCAGACCGACCGCGCGGATGACCGCGAGCGCGAGGAGCGCGAAGGCGATGGCGCCCCAGACCAGACGCGGCACCCAGGGCCAGGGCGGCGACGCGCCCGCCGGCAGACGCTCGAGCACCAGGGCCGGCGCCCCGGAGAGCGGCACCAGAAGGGTCCCCGGACGCGCCTGCTCGGGACGGTCGACGAGCGTCCAGCGCCGGATGGAGACGTCGGCCGGGAACGGCAGGGTGTAGGTCGGGAAGCTCGATCCGGCGACCAGCCGCCACGGGCGGCGGCTGCCGTCCAGGGGCGCCACGGCGAGGAGGGTCACCGCCCGGAAGCTCGCCTGGTAGTGGAGCCCCGAGCGCGGCACCTGGTCGGGAGTGAGCTCGTGGAGCAATCCCTCGCCCGACCAGGCCACCGCCGTGCCGTCCGGGTCGATCAGCAGCAGGGAGCGGCGGCCGCGGCCGCTGGCAGGCTCGATGTCGGCGAGGATGCGGAAAGCCGCGAGGCGGCTCCGGCGGTCCAGGGGCGGCTTGCTGAGCGCGACCGCGGCCCGGGCGGCCTCCCGCTGCAGGCCGTCCCAGAGCCGCGCATATTGTTGGCGCGCCGTCTCGATCTGCGTCCCCGCGGGCGCCCGCGCCCCCAGCTCGGCCCCCCAGCGCATCCCCAGGGCCGCGGCTGCCAGCCCGAGGAAGAGGACGGCGACGATCGCCTCCTGGCGGGCCGGCCGCGAGCGCAGCCAGGTGAGAATGGCGACGGCGAGCGCCAGAAGAGACCACGGCGCGGGCAGGAACGGCGCCGCGAGAGCGCCGAGCAGGAAGAGGAAGCGCGTCACTTCACGGCCATCGGCAGGTCGACGCCGTGCCGCCGGCCGAACTCGATGGCCTCCGGGTAGCCGGCGTCGGCGTGGCGCGCGATGCCCATGCCGGGATCGCTGGTCAGCACCCGCTCCAGCCGCCGCGCCGCGGCCTCGCTGCCGTCGGCCACGATGACCATGCCGGCATGGAGCGAATAGCCGATCCCCACCCCGCCGCCGTGGTGCACCGAGACCCAGGTGGCGCCGTTGACCGCATTGATCATGGCGTTCAGGATCGGCCAGTCGGCGATCGCGTCCGAGCCGTCGCGCATGGCCTCGGTCTCGCGGTTGGGCGACGCCACCGAGCCGCAATCCAGATGATCGCGGCCGATGACGATCGGCGCCTTGACCTTCCCCGTCGCCACCAGCTCGTTGAACACCTTGCCCGCCCGCGCCCGCTCGCCATAACCGAGCCAGCAGATGCGCGCCGGCAGCCCCTGGAACGCGACCCGCTCGCGGGCCAGGCGGATCCAGCGCGCCAGCGCCTTGTCCTCCGGAAAGGTCTCCAGGATCGCCTCGTCGGTCGCCGCCAGGTCCTCCGGATCGCCCGACAGGACCGCCCAGCGGAACGGTCCCTTCCCCTCGCAGAACAGCGGCCGGATGAACAGCGGCACGAAGCCGCCGATGTCGAACGCCCGCTCGACGCCCGCCTCCAGCGCCTGGCCGCGCAGGTTGTTGCCATAGTCGAAGGTGACCGCGCCGCGCTCCTGGAGAGTGAGCATGGCGCGCACATGGGCCGCCATCGAAGCCATGGAGCGCGCGACGTAGCCTTTCGGGTCCTCGCGGCGCAGGCGCAGCGCCTCGCCGTATGGGATGCCGTGCGGCACATACCCTTCGAGGTTGTCGTGCGCCGACGTCTGGTCGGTCAGGGCATCCGGCACGATCCCCGCGGCGATCAGGTGCTCCAGGAGGTCGACCGCGTTCGCCTCGACGCCGATCGAGATCGCCTCGCGGCGGTCGCGCGCGGCGAGCGCCTGCTCGACCGCGGACGGCAGCCCGGCCGCCAGGGTGTCGAGATACCGGGTCTGGAGGCGCCGCTCGATGCGCGTCCGGTCGACCTCGGCCACCAGGCAGACCCCTTCGTTCATGGTCACCGCGAGAGGCTGGGCGCCGCCCATCCCGCCGAGCCCCGCGGTGACGGTGAGCCGGCCGGCCAGAGAGCCGCCGAAGTGCTGGCGGGCGCACTCGGCGAGCGTCTCGTAAGTCCCCTGGAGAATGCCCTGGCTCCCGATGTAGATCCACGATCCCGCGGTCATCTGGCCGTACATGGTGAGCCCCATCCCCTCGAGGCGCCGGAACTCGTCCGCCGTCGCCCAGTGGGGGACGAGCATCGAGTTGGCGATCAAGACCCGCGGCGCCTCCGGATGGGAGCGGAAGACCGCCACCGGCTTCCCCGACTGGACGAGGAGCGTCTCGTCCCCCTCCAGACGCCGCAACGTCTCGACGATCGCCTCGAAGCACTCCCAGTTGCGCGCCGCCTTGCCCGACCCGCCATAGACCACCAGCTCCTCGGGCCGTTCCGCCACCTCGGGGTCGAGGTTGTTCATGAGCATCCGCAGCGCAGCCTCCTGCTGCCAGCTGCGGCAGGAGAGAGCCGTCCCGCGCGGAGCGCGCACGGTGCGGGGTCCGGCGGAGGAGGATGCGATGAGCGGGGCGGGGGGGGCGGTGGCCATGGGGGTATTGTACCCTCACCCCTCGGCCAGGGGTTGAAACCCCAGGCCAGCAAGGAAAAACCGATCCCTGAAGGGAGCGGGGCGTCGGGGGAAGCGCCCCCTGGGGCGCAGGCTCGTAGACCCGGGTTTCAACCCGGGTTGCAGCGGCCTCGATTGCGGGTTTTCCGAAAGAGCTGTTTTGAACAGGCGGGGGCGCGGCTTTTGCTTGCCCCTCGTCCCCTGGCATCCTGGTCCTTCGCCTGAGGCACGTTCCTATACCTCGTCTCCCGGTTCGGGTGGAACATCGGGCACTTTGGCGAGGACGGCCAGAGATTCTCGGCTGCCGCGCTTCGCCCTCTCCTCCAGATATTCCTCCGTCATCAGGGCCGCAAGCTTTTCGGCCACGGCAGTGCTGATGAACTGGTTGATCGATATCCCATCCTGTTGAGCGAGCTCGCGAACGCGCTTGTGCAAGGAGTCCGGCAATCTGAGGCTCAAGGTACTCATGTCAGCTCCTCGAGAACATGGAGGAAGTCTTTCGGTACATCAATCCGCACACCAAGATGCTCGCGCCCCGTCCGCTCGACTGCCTGGGTTGGGCGCCACCCAGACCCACCCTCCATGCGCTATGCTTTCAAGAACCCTCTGTTCACTTTGGACGAAGAGGTTGTCACCGGGATCATGAAATTGTGGGTTTCAAGAAAGCTGTTGCTGGGCAGCTCGCCGCGCCGCAACCCAGCCGCCCAGCCAACTCGCACCGATCACCACCCCGACCTCACCCAGGAAGTCCGGCCAAGTCCGAAAGCGTGCGCCGAACGCTATCTCAATCAGCAGTACAACGACGCCGACGACAGTGCCGTGAAGAATCTGCCGTCCCCGCGCGCCCTTCGCAACCCACCATGAGGCAAAAAAGCAGAGTAGACCGGCGAAGACTGGCCCCAGCCAGCCGGAGTTTTTCATTTTGAAAGCTGCGTAGTCTTCGAATTTGCCGCCGGCCAGAAGCCCGAAGGCGAAAGCCAGCACGATCTCGCGAACGAGCACGCCAAGCTTTATCAGCACAACTGCGAGGGCGATCCGTCCCCAGCGGAGCGGAGTTCGCGGAGAGCCGGCTTGGGGTTCCGAGATTACCATAGAGTCCTCCTGTGCGCCGGTAGGCCATCGACGAAGGGAAGAAGCTGTCGTCTTTCCTGATGCCGGAGTCAAGCAGCACTACAGCACCCGGGCGGAAAACGAGGATACCGATGAGCGGCGGCTTGCCATCCGCTCGATCGGCGGGGTTCTGCGCCCAACCACAATAGCCGATCTTTTCCACTGCTCGAATCTCAGGGATACGGGCTTAGGAAGAGAGTAGCCATCTTCACAGATTTATGCTCGACGTTTAGCTGCTTTGCGATGAACTCCTTCAAAGCCTTCTCATCTGTTTCCCTTCCACCATAGCCATTGTCGCGTTGAAACCTGTCGCGGTTGCTCCACCAAAGCTTTCCCACCTTAAGAGTGAGACTATCCACAACTTGGTCGGTAACCATTGCCTCCCAGGTTCGGTTTCGAAGGGGCGACTCACCATCCACTCCCAAGCCGTCAGGCGCATAGGACAGATCCACATAATACGTTGCCGTTCCTATCTGGTTGGGGTCAGGCGCGATCAGGTGAAACACCTTGACGTAATCACAGCCGGTGCTCTGCCGAAGTTCAAATGCCGCCTTCATGCTGGTCTCGATCCCGGCCTCGACAGACTCTGCGGGCGAATAGATGAAGGCACGCAGCCTGTTCCGGCTGCGGGAACTGATGTCCTCGCGCTGGATGACCGGTAGGCCAGAGCCCGATCAACAGCTATTGGGGGGCCAACCCGCGGCCCAGGTTGTTCCTGTTGCTCAGGCGCGCAGGAAATACAGGCAGAGGTGAACAACAGAACTGCCGAGAGCTTTTTAATGTCCTTTCTCATGGTTTGCCTGGAGTTACTAGCCTTTGCTTTCCTTTGCGCAGAACGCCCCTGTAAGTTCACCGGCGGCGCCAGCCGTCCGGTATGCGCTTCTAAGTCTAGCTTTCTTCATCCGATCGCATACTTTCATTTTACTCCCGGGACGGTGCAGCCCTTTGGAATACTTCTTTCAACAAGTACATGTGCCGCTTCTTGCTCCTGGTCATCACCGGTCTCCTCACTCATCACGAGGATATAGAGGCCGCTCGTTATAGCATAGCTGCAATCGAGAAGCGCCTTGCGCAACACCCTGATTTTGCAATTCGTGAAAGCGACCTCAGGGTTCTCTTCCCGAAGCGCCAGATCGTATGCTCTTGTCACGCAAGAATCATAGGGACGCACTATTGGAATATACGAGTTTTGTACGTACCCCTCGAAAGAACTAAAACGGACTGACCCCATTGCCTGCCTGATCATAAGCATATTGGCTTGGAGATTCTCTCCCCACGCCAGGAAGGATTCATCGTAGAGACGCTTCCGGTCCTTGAGTTCGTCCACGTTGGCTCGCCTATGGAGTGCAGCCTCAAGCATAGTACCGCGAGTGTGTCGACCATACACTAACTTCGAGAAGCCCCGGATTGCCTCTAAACGTTTTTCAAGTTGTACTGCCCGTGATTCCCGCGTAGCCGCCCTCTGGATAGCATCGCGTTCACGTTCCGCCTGTCGAGTACTGTAATAATACGATAGAGCGGATCCAATTACCGCAGTAAGAGCAAAGCTTACAAAGATTGCCACCAAGGGGTGCCGCGAAATACGCGCAAACTTGGAGCCGCCTTGATCGCCCCTCGCCAAGCGCTGCGCAGATTCACTTGCCAGTTCCTCACGAATCACAGCCCTTAGCTTCGCAAGGGACTCGTCAACCGAGTTGGTGTGTTCGCTCGTCATGATCCGAGGCTCCACGCATAACCTCTGCCGCACCCTTCCCGTATAAACCAGGCCCGGCCTGAGCTCAGTTCGGCTGGTTGGACGTCGATGTTCCGTCGTGTAAGCGTCGTCAGGGCGCGAGGCCGGATTGCCTCGATGTCCTTTCGTATCAGCCGGTTGCCTTGAGAATAGCTGAGTTGCGCAGGTGCGTCAATGATATCGCCAGGAGCGCATAAGCGCCGTTCCCCGCAGGCATGCTCGAGGACGGGGGCCAGGCCAGCACTTTTGTCGGTAAGCAACCCACCTCGGTTCCGCTTCCCGGCCCCACTGTCTTGATGATGTCGGCGGGACGCCGGCGGTCCCAGGGGGCGTGTGCGCCGCTCGCCAGGGGTTCAAACCCCTGGCTACCATGAAAAAAGGTCGGCCCCGAGGGGACGACGCCCCCGCTCCGCCCCCTTCAGGGGTCGGTTGTTCCAGGGTAGCCAGGGATTTCAATCCCTGGCGGGCGACGAAATTTGCGCCTATAGGATCAGGGGGAGAGGGGTCCCGGCGAAGCCGGCTGCCCGCGGGTATAAGATCCCCCCATGCCCCCCCGCACCCTTCCTTATCTGATAGCCGGCCTCCTCGCGGCCGCCCCCTCCCCCACCCTGGCCGTCGACCTCGCGGATGAGGTCGAGGCTCTCCTCCGCGTTCCGGCCGTGGCCGGACGGGAGGAGCCGGCTCGCGATTTCGCCCGCCAGCTCCTGCCGGGGCTACCGGTCGAGACCGACAAGGCCGGCAATGTGGTGCTGAGTGTCGGCTCCGGGTCGCCCCGCAAGCTCGTGGCCTGCCCCCTCGGCGAGCCCGGGTTCGTGGTCTCCGGCATCCAGCCGGACGGGTACCTCCGCCTCTTCCCAATGAATGGCGACCCGGCCGGCTCCCTCTGGGAGCAGTCTCACGAAGGGAACATGGTCATGATCGGCGGCTCCCGCGGCCTGGTTCCCGGCGCGGTGACCCTGCGCTCGGCCCACCTCATGCAGGTTCCGGGACCCCCGGATCCGAAACCGTTCGGGATCGGCGACGCGTACGTCGACGTCGGCGCCGAATCGGCGGCCGAGGTGGCGGAGCTCGGGATCCGGTTGCTCGACCCCGTGTCGCTGATCCGCCGGCCCGTCCGTCTCCCGGGAGGTCTGATCGCCGGACCATCCGCCCGCGCGAAGGGGGCCTGCGTGGCAGCCATCGAGGCGGCTCGCGCGCTGTCTTCGCACCCGGGCCGGGGCACGACCGTCTTCGCCTGGACCGCCAACGACCTGGTGAACGGCGCGGCGCTGACCTTTCTCGTCCGCGAGCGTGGCCCGTTCGACGAGGTGGTCTCCCTGCGGGCGCTGTTCGGCTGGAGCCTGGAGGACAAAGGTCCGCGCCCCCAGCCTCTGCCGGTTCCGGGCAGCGGCCTGCTGAGCGCCGGGCAGATCCCCGCGGGAATCACAGCCCGGGAAGCCCCCTACCCACCGCTCGGCCGCGTTGTCGAGATCCCGTCCGGAGGGGCTGCCCGCATCGGCGCGCTCGGCCTCACGGCCCTCTATCCCAATACCCCCGTCGAGACGATCGCGATCCAGGAGGTGAGCCGGCTCGCCGACGCACTGGTGGTGTTCGGAGGCGGCAAACCCGGCAGCCCGCCCTCCCTGCCGGCTCTCCCTCCCCCGCTCGCGCTCGCTCCATCCGCCGGCGGCCACGAGGAGGTTGCCTCCCTGCTCGCGACCCTGATCGCGATCCCGGCGGTCAGCGGTGCCGAGGGACCGGTCCGCGAGGAGGTCCGCAAGCGCCTCCCCGCCTGGGCGCACCCGGAGACGGACGCCAAGGGCAACCTTCTCGTCACCTTCGGGCAGGGAGACGAGCACCTCCTCTTCATGGCCCATATGGACGAGGTGGGGTTCCGCGTCGCCGAGATCCTGCCCGATGGCCGGCTGAAGCTGGAGACCCGCGGCGGTATGCTGACGTACGTCTGGGAGGCCCAGGCTGCCCAGGTGCACGGCGAGCGCGGACCGGTTCCGGCAGTCTTCGAGCCGCGGGACGACTGGAGCACGACAGAGCACCAATCCCTGCCGAATCCCCCGACGGTCTACCTCGGCGTCTCTTCCGCCCGCGAGGCCGAGGCCCTGGGGGTCAAGGTGGGCAGCACGGTCACTAGCCCCAAGCAGATGTTCCGCCTCGGCCGGCACCGCGGCGCCGGCCGCGCCTTCGACGACCGCAACGGCTGCACCGCCCTCCTCCTCGCCCTCCAGCGCATCGATCCGGCGAAGCTCCGCCGCAAGGTGACCTTCGCCTGGGTGGTCGAGGAGGAGCTGGGGCTCGTGGGCTCGGGCGACCTGGCGACGCGGATGAAGGACCTCACCCGGGTCTTCCCGGTCGACACCTTCGTCTCCTCCGACACGCCGCGCGAGACCCGCCAGTACGCCTACGCACCCCTCGGCCAGGGCGCGGTGCTCCGCACCATGGACAACGCCTCCCTCCTCCCCCGCGAGCTGATCGATCGCTATCTCGCTCTGGCCGCCCGGAACGACATCCCGGTGCAGTACGGCTTCACGGGAGGCATGAGCGACGGCGTGGCGTTCCTTCCCAACGGGGTCGAGATGATCCCCTTCTCGTGGCCGGGCCGCTCCTCCCACTCGCCGGTCGAGATCTCGGACTTCCGCGACGTCGAGGCCCTGGTCCGCCTGATCGTGGCGGCGGCCACCGAATGAGGACGCTCCGGCCATGCTGAGCGAGCTCTACGGCACGACACCCCTGGCGCTGCTGATCGATCTCTACGAGCTCACCATGGCCTACGGCTACTGGAAGTCGGGGACCTGGAACCGCGAGGCGGTCTTCCTCCACCACTTCCGCAAGCCACCGTTCGGCTCCGGGTTCACCATTGCCTGCGGCCTCGCCCCGGCCATCGAGTTCCTCGAACGCTTCCGCTTCGCCGAGGACGATCTCGAGTACCTGGGGAGCCTCACGGGCAACGACGGAAGCCCCCTCTTCGAGCGGGAGTTCCTGGACGTTCTCCGCGGCCTGGAGCTCTCCTGCGACGTCGATGCAATCCCCGAGGGGACCGCGGTCTTCCCTCACGAGCCGCTCCTCCGCGTCAAGGGACCGCTCCTCCAGGCGCAGATCCTGGAAACCACGCTGCTCAACCTGATCAACTTCCAGACCCTGATCGCCACCAAGGCGGCCCGCGTCTGCCTCGCGGCCCGCGGCGAGCCGGTCCTGGAGTTCGGTCTGCGCCGCGCCCAGGGGATCGACGGCGCCATCTCGGCCTCCCGTGCCGCCTATGTCGGAGGGTGCTCCGCGACCTCGAACGTGCTGGCGGGGAAGCTCTTTGGCATCCCGGTCAAGGGGACGCACGCCCACAGCTGGGTGCTCTCCTTCGACAGCGAGCTCGAAGCCTTCGACGCCTACGCCCGGGCCATGCCGAACAACTGCGTCTTCCTGGTCGACACCTACGACACGCTCCAGGGGGTGCGGCACGCGGTCGAGATCGGCAGGAAGCTGCGCGAGCGGGGACACGAGATGGCGGGCATCCGCCTCGATTCGGGCGACCTCGCCTGGCTGAGCATCGAGGCGCGCCGCATCCTCGACGAGGGGGGCTTCCCCGACGCCCAGATCCTCGCGAGCAGCGAGCTCGACGAGCACCTGATCGAGAGCCTGAAGCTCCAGGGCTCCCGGATCGCCGTCTGGGGCGTGGGAACCCGGCTCGTCACCGGCGACGAGGACCCTGCTCTGGGCGGGGTCTACAAGCTGACCGCCATCCGCGATCCGGGCGGCGCCTGGAAGCACAAGGTCAAGCTCTCGGAGCAGGTGGTCAAGATCACCACGCCCGGCCTCCTCCAGGTACGCCGGTACGGGTATGGTCTCGATGCAGAGGGGGAATTCATGGCCGACATGATCTGGGACGAGCTCCTGGGACCGCCGCCGGAGGAGCCCACCATCGTCGATCCCAAGGACATGACGCGCCGCCGCGAGATTCCTGCGGGCACCCGGTTCCACGAGCTGCTCGTCCCGATCTTCCGCCAGGGCCGGAGGGTCTACGATCCGCCACCGCTCCAGGACGTCCGCGCGCGCACCCTGGCGCAGCTCGATCACTTTCACCCCGGAATCAAGCGTTTCGTCAACCCGCACCAGTACCCGGTCGGACTCGAGCTGGGGCTGTTCGATTTGAAGACCCGCCTCATCCTGGAAGCCCGCGGCCTCGTCCACGCCCACGACGGGCACGGGAGAGGAGATCACCATGAGCCGGCCTGACGATCCCGCGCCGCTGCACGACCTCCCTATTCCGGATTTCTACCGCTCCGAGAACGCCCGCGACTGGAGCTACGCCCCGGACCAGCACGCTCTCTTCCTCGCCGCCCGCGCCTGGCGCAAGGAGCACGGGCTACGCCCGGCCTCGGCCGACCGCCGGCGCATCCACCTGCTCGTGGTGGACGGTCAGAAAGATTTCTGTTTTCCGCGGGGGACGCTCTACGTCGGCGGCCGGAGCGGCACCGGAGCGATGGACGACAGCGACCGCATCGCGCGATTCATCTACAGGAACCTCGAAAACCTCACGGACGTCACCTGCACTCTGGACACCCACTTCCCCTTCCAGATCTTCTCCCCGTCCTTCTGGCTCGACGCGAACGGCGAGCCCCCGGCGCCCCACCAGGAAATCACCACGGAGGACATCCGCGCCGGCCGCGTGCGGCCCAATCCGGACGTCGTCGCCTGGGTGGAGCCCGGGATCGACGAAGCCTGGCTCGAAAAGCAGGTGGAATTCTATTGCCAGGAGCTGGAGAAAGCCGGCAAGTACAAGCTCTACCTCTGGCCGCCCCACTGCCTCCTGGGGAGCGACGGGCATCCCCTCGTCGGCGTGATCCACGAAGCCCGCCTCTTCCACGCCTGGGCCCGCGGTGCCCAGGGAGGAATCGAGATCAAGGGGAGCCATCCGCTGACCGAGAACTATTCGGTCCTGAGCCCCGAGGTCCTCTTCACCTGGGATGGCCGGCAGATCGCCTACCGCAACGCCCGCTTCATCCAGACCCTCCTCACGGCCGACGCCTCGGTCATTGCCGGGCAGGCCGCGAGCCACTGTGTGAGGAGCTCCGTCGACGACCTCCTGGTCGAAATCGCCGCCCTCGACCCGGAGCTCGCCCGCAAGCTCTGGATCCTCGCCGACTGCATGTCCGCCGTGGCCGTCCCCGACCCGGAGCATCCCGGGAAATTCGTGTTCGATTTCACTCCCCAGGCCGAAGAGGCCCTGGAGCGCTGGGCCGCCGCGGGCGCGCATGTGGTCCGTTCGACGGACCCGATGGCGGAGTGGAGTCTCAATCCTTGACCTTGAAATCGACGGTCAGCGTATACCTCACAGCCATCGGCTTTCCGTCCAACATGGCAGGTTGGAAAACCCACTTTCTCACAGATTCCAGGACGACGTAGACGAAACCTGGTTCCTGGACCGGCTTCAGGACCAAAGGCTCTTCCACGTGCCCGTTTTCATCGATGACGACATCGAAGGCATACGCTGTCTGCACCTTCATCCTCCGCATGTTCTCCGGGTAGCGTGGCATCGGCTTCTTCTTGACGACAGGAGGCTGCACCCTCTTTTTCACTTCCGGATCCATGGAGGCTGTGCTCTGGAACTTACTCCGGAAGGGAGTATCCCGCAATCGGGCTGCCGGCGCACCGTAGGAGGACAGATCGACTTTCTCTATGGTGGGATCGAGAGCATTGGCAACCCGCCAATGCCACAAGGCATCATCGTCATGCCCCAGACCGGATTCGGCGATGGCCCGGAAAGCACACGCGAGCGCCAGCGTGTACGCGCTGCCGCCACCGACTCCCATCTCCTGCGCCATCTCGTCGGCTAAACGGCTCGCCTCGCGCTGGGCGCGCGAGAATTCGCCACTGGCCAGCTCGTGGTCGATCTCTCGAAGGGCGACTTTCCATTGCGCAATGAGGTCGCCCCGCTCCACCATCTGCGCACCCTGCGCCGCCGCACCCGAGAGCATGAAGATCCACAAAACCGTCAAGGACCAGATTCCCTTCATGGGAGAAACCTCCAAGGGGTCAAGCACCTTCGGAGCGATTCTATCAGGCCCAGCCCTGCCTTCAATGCCGGCCGAGCCGCTTGGTCAGGCCCTTGAGCTTCTTTACCGGGTGCAACCACGACATCTTCGGCTTGGAGTCGTCCGTCGAGGCCGACCTTGCCGTCGAGGACCACGTCGGCGAGCATTCATCGCCGTCTCACGAGAACCCCAATACCTCCCACTGCCCGCGGGCGACGAGCTCCCGCGCCTTCAGTAGTTGGCCCGCGTGAGGTGAGTTGAGGTGCGTCAACGCCGCGACCGCCTCGTCGAATTGATCGAGCGCATCCTGCTGGCGTCCGCGCAAGCCGAGCACCCACGCCAGGCCGAGCCGCGCCCGCGCACGGTCATTGAGCGACGCGCCTTCAACTCCGGTCGCCTTCTCGAAGCTTCTCTGCGCATCCTCGAGCCATGCCTCCGCGTCCTCCCTCCCCTCCTGCATCGCCACCTGAAAGCACGCGGAGCCGCGGCCGCGGAGGAGATCCGCACGACCCGGATGTGCGCCGACCTTCTCCAGGGCCGCGTCGAACAGCCGAACGGCCTCCTCGGGCTGTCCCATGCGCGTCCGTGAGCGGGCGCTGCCGGCAAAGGCCAGGATGAGCTCGCCGAGCCGGCCGAGCCGCTCAAAGGTCGCGGCGGCTCGCGCATACCAGGCGATCGCGGCGCGGTACCGCGCCTGTTGAAGCAGCCAGTTGGCCACCTGCCCTTCGATGCGCGCTAACGCGTCAGGGGCACCTGCGAGGGCACGCCGCGCGCGCCGCAGGAGCGCCCGGACCTCTCCATGATCGGGCGCTTTTGACACCGCCTCCAACAAACGCTCTTCGCTCTCCTCCGCGTCCAGCTCGGTCCTGGTATCCGTGCTCGCCGCATCCGCTTCCGCCCACCGGCTTGTCACCTGGACGAGATCCGCCAGCAGTGGAAAACCGTAGTACGACGCAAACCCGTCGGCCTCACCCCACCGCGACGCGAACCCCTCCAGATTCCCGCGCCTCGCTTCGAGGATTGCCGAGCAGAAACGCAGCCAGACCGCCGCCCGCTGGTCGGCCGCGAGATCCGCCACGTAGTCCACTGGCCAGTGCAGAGGCCAAACGGCGTCGCTCGACGTATCCTTTAGCGCAGCGAAGAGCAGCGCACCTTCCAACTGGGCGAGCGCCGAGAACCGTCCGGTGCTCAGCAGCGCAACGCGCGACCGACCCAACCCTTCACTCACCTGCAGCCATGGGATCTTCGTCGTCAGACCCGTCACCTGGATGTCCAGCAATGGGCCCAACAGGCTTTCGGGGAGATCGCCGCCGGTCGGTTCGAGAATCTCGTCCACTTTGCGCAGCGCGTCGTCGACCTTGTCTTCCGCCAGCAACCGCTCTGCCTCTCTGAACAGGGCGACCTGGGGCTCGGCCTCGGGATGCAGACGCAATGCGGCCTGAAACCGCCGCCAGGGCTCGCCCGGCAAGCTTTCTTCCCAATAGGGATCCAATCCGAAGTCGAGCCCGGCGCGGGACGCTCCAAGGCTCAACGCCGCGGCCACCGGGCGGCCCTCGTCTCCCCAGGTGGCAATCCTCAGCAAGAGCGTGCGCCCGGCATCCGCTCCGTTCTCCATGGTCGCCATGCGCCCACCGAGCTCTCTGGCGATCGCCGCCGCCGCTTCCCAGCGCCGGCTCTGGATTGCGTGCCAAAGACTCACCTCCAGCAGAAGGGCGCTCGGTCCGGCGCCGGCGGCGTCTACCGCGTGCCGAGCGGCGTCGAGATGCGCATCCACCTCCCGATGCCTGCCGAGCTGCGCCAGGGCCTCCGCGGCATATGTGTGCGCGTCGGCGCGCGCCAGCGGCTCCACGCCCGGCGACGCCAGCAGGTTCTCGGCGCTCCATAGCACCTCCTGAAGCTCGCCTCGGGCCACCAGCCGCCGACAGCGCTCGAGTGACACGCCGGTGCGTGTCGCCGCATCGCCGGTGAAGTCCGCCACGCCCAGCCAGAAAAGCAGGTGCAGGTCATCACGATCTACTCCCGCCGAGTCGTAGAGCCTGAACAGCTGCCCTTGGAACGGCGGCTCGCCGGAGCGCCGCGATGCGCCAATCTCTTCTTCGACCCGTTGCAGCGTGGGCTCGATCTGCGACCGGTCAACGTCGAGCCCGAACTTGAAGCTCTGCGGAAGTCCCAGAATCGCCAGCCGCTCGGAGAGCTCGACGGCCGCGCGGTGGAAGGTCGCGCTCTGCGGCGAGCGTTCGTTCGCCTCGACGATCATCTCCAGCGCCGCGCGCACGTCCCCGGTGCGTAGGTGGCGATCCGCCCGCAGCACGCGGTGGATCGCCGTGAGATCCGAGGTGGGCGAGAGCGACATGAGGCGCTCGACCCGCGTCAGGCCCGCCAGCGCTTGGTGTACCTCATTGCGCATCGCGTGGTACATGCAGGCGAGCGTACCCGCCTCGATTGCTACCTGCAGCAGCCCCTCACGCTCGGCCAGCGTCGAGAGGGCCGTGGTCAGAGCCAGGGACGCCCGAATGCGCTTGTCCTGGTCGCGGTGGTGGACGAGATTGTTCAGCGACAGCAGCAGGTTGCCGAGCTGCCGCCCCTCGTAGGCGCGCACGGCCGCGCCGATCGTCTCCTCGATCGCGCGCTCGATCTCTCCCTTGATGAGGTGAACATGCGCCAGGTTGGTGTAGGCGGAGGACGTATTCATCAGGTATTCGCGCCGCGCCTCCGGCCCATCCGCCGTGGCGGCGGCGTGGAAGCTTTCGAGGATCCGGATCTCGAGCCGGCCGATGAGCTCCGCGTCATCGAAGCGGGCACGCCGGATCCCCTGCGTCACCAGCTTCGAGCACGCGACCGCCATCGCCAGGTCGTCCAGCTCGAGCGTGACGCCGGCCTGCAACCGCCGCTCTTCAGCCGCGAGGGTCGCCGCCGCGAAGTCGAAAAGCTCCCGGCCCTCGTCTACCGGCAGACTCTCGAGAAAAAACGCCAGCGCCGCCCACCGGCCGATGTGCAGCTCGTTGACCCAGCGATCGATCGCTTCGTCGAGACGCGTGCGCGCAGGCTCCACCGCCGGCGGCTCGTCCGAAGGCACCGGCGCCTTCACTTCCAGCGCGGCGGCCAGCCGGCGCAGCGCGTCGGGGAGACGTCCTTCGAGCCATCTCACCTTGGCCGCGATCGGGTGTGGAATCGTGGGACGGCGGTCCGGTAGGTGCAGCCAGAACACCTCGCCTCCGTGTGCATCGGCACGGTCGAAGAACGTCTTGACGATTCCAGCCGCGAGGTCCCAGCCGCCGAATCCGAGCACCAGCAGGTCTGCGCCGCCGAGCATCGATTCCACCTCTGAGCCCAGCGTCAGAGTGCCGAGCTGCAGCTTCACCTGCAACGCCTCGGCGATGGTCAGCGCTTCGACCGCCGATCCGTGGAGCTTGACGATGCGACGCGCCTTCGAGCTCGCGCGCCGATGCGCCCTCTGAACGGAGGGAATGATCACTGTGGACGTGCCGCCCCTCATGGCGATCGCCCGCTCGAGCAGCGTATCGAAATTGGTCGTCACCAGGCCTCGCAGGCATCCATGCTCCGCGAGCGACGCAAGGATGTGATGATTCTCGTTGGGCTGCGCCGGATCGAGGAGCCTCACCAGCTCGGTAAAAGTGGAGCCGGCGAATCCGTGGATCACCAGATCGGCGATCTGTTGTGTCGTCCACTGGTCGAGCAGCGCCTGGGTGTCGAGCCGCCCCGAGTACTCCGGGAATCCCATGCGCACGGTACGCTCGAGCGCGGCAACGATCTTGGCGTAGAACTCCCACCAGGTCGGCGCGCTGCTCGGAGCCAAGGCAGAGACTCCTGAGCCGCAGAAGGCCAGCAGCCGGCCGGCGCGGGCACTTTCGATCAAGTCGGTCACTTTGCGGCGTTCAGATAGCGCAGCAGCTCGCCGTCGGTCGACAACAGGAGCGTCGTATCCCCGTCGAAGCTCTGCTCGAGAGTTCCCATCGACTTGAGGAAGCGGTAGAAGTCGGGATCGCGGTTGTAGGCGGCGGCATAGATGTCGGCCGCCTCGGCGTCGGCTTTGCCGCGGATCTCCTGCGCAGCCCGGTAGGCCTCCGACTCGATGACCTGGAGCTCGCGCTCCTTTTCTCCCGCGATGCGCGCCGCCTCGCCCGCGCCCTCGGAGCGATAGCGCTCCGCGATCCGCTTGCGCTCGGAGATCATGCGCGCATAGACCTCCTGCCGCACCTCGTCGACGTAGTTGATCTGCTTGATGCGAAAGTCGAGGATCTCGATGCCCAGGTCTCCGGTGCGGCGGCGGGCGTTCTGGAGCACCTCCGCCGTGAGCTTGTCACGGCCGAGCTCGACCCGCTCGGCGGCTTCCGGCTGGCTCAGCTCGGAGACGTCTTCGGCGACGACGAACGGCCGGTTGGTCGACCGGACGAGGTCGATCAGCTGGTGCTTGGCGATCGTGTTCCGTGTCTCGCCGTCGAGAATGTCGTCGAGCCGGGACTGCGCGCCCTGCTCGTCGTGGAGGCGCTGGAAGAACAGCAACGGATCGGTGATGCGCCAGCGCGCGTAGGAGTCGACCCAGATGAAGCGCTTGTCCTCGGTCGGGATCTGATTCGGATTGCCGTCCCATTCGAGAAAGCGCTTCTCGAACGCGTGCACCGTCTGGACGAACGGCATCTTCAGCTTGAGGCCCGGTGTGGTGATCGGTTTTCCGACCGGCTTGCCGAACTGTGTGAGGACGACCTGCTCCGTCTCGTTGACGGTGTACAGAGCGCTCGAGAGAACGACGACGGTGATGAGCACGACAACGGCGGCGACTGCGAACCTGGTCAATTTCACGGCTTCACCTCCTTCTGGTTCTCGAGCGAAAGGAGCGGGAGGACGCCTTTCAGGTTGTCGTCGATCACGATCTTCCTTTTCACCTTGGGATAGATCGCGCTCATCGTCTCGAGATACATGCGGCGCCGCGTCACCTCCGGCGCGCGCTGATACGCGGCGTGGACCTGGATGAAGAGATCGGCATCACCGCGGGCCCGGTTGACGCGGTCGGTGGCGAAGCCCTGGGCCTGCTCGAGGGTCTGCTGCGCCTGCCCCTTGGCGCGCGGGATGATCTGGTTGTAGTCGGCGCGCGCCTGGTTGATCAGCTTCTCCCGCTCCTGCTGCGCCTGATTGACCTCGTTGAACGACGGCTTGACGGCGTCCGGCGGATTCACGTCTTGCAGCACGATCTGCTCGACCTTGATCCCGGTCTCGTATTGATCGCAGAGCACCTGCAGACGCTGCTCCACCTCGGCGGCGACCTCCTGGCGGCCGACCGTCAGCACTTCATTGACGCTGCGGTCACCGATCACCTCGCGCATGACCGTCTCGTTCATGTCACGGAACGTTTTCTGAACCTCCCTTACCTTGAAGAGGTACTTGTAGGGATCGCGCACGCGGAACTGCGCCGTCCACTCGACGACGGCGACATTCAGGTCGCCGGTCAGCATCAGCGACTCCGCGGTGAAGTCTTCTTGCGAGTAGGTCGTACGGATGCCCGCCTCCTGTGTCCGGAACCCGAACTCCTCCTTGAGCTGCCGCTCGACCGGAACCTTCACGACAGTCTCGAGCGGATAGGGAAACTTCATGTGCGGACCCGAGGAGACCTGGCGCACGAAGCGGCCGAAGCGGAGGACGACACCCGCCTCCTCGGGATCGATGGTGAACCAGGTTGTGAAAACAACGGCGAGGGCGACGGCAAGGACGATCACCCGCACGACGATCCGCCCCGGAGGGCGGGGTGGGCGGAACTGGCGTACGTTCGGCATCTGAAATTCCATTGGAGCTCCTTTCTCGAGGGCCGCGGAGCGATACTACCAGCTCTGCGGCCGGGCTCCCCTTTTTTCCTCCCCCACCGCCGCCTAGGGCAGAGTCACCTGCGCCCAGAAGCCGGACGCGCCGTCGAGCGGGTGGAAGTAGAGCCGGTTGACTCCTGTCACGGCCGTGACGAACACCTCGACTTTCGCCCCTGAGGTACAGGCGGTCAGCGTCGAGCTCATCGATGCCGTGGCGACGCCGCCCGCGGTCGGTCCGGCGGTCAGATTCGGCGTCACCTGATTGCCTCCTCCCGGGGTCCATTCCACCTTGGTGAAGGTGACCGTGGCTCCATTGACCGCGGCGCCGGTCTCGTCGTCCACCTGGAACGTAGCGGTCAACGCAACCGGATTGCCGCATGAGGTCGACGCCGCGGTCAGCCCGGTCTGCGCGAGATGCGCCGACTGGAAATCGAAACCCTGCATCGTGACATTGGCGAGGGTCTGCGTCGCCGTGTTGCCTGGCAGCGCCGGGTCGGTGGACTTGACGTAGAAATCGTAGCTCTGCCCCGGTTGCAGTCCCCGCACCACCAGGACGTGATCCTTCTTGAATTGCAGGTCTTCTCTGATCACCAGGGGTGGATTCGACTCGCTGCCCGCCGGCTGGACCTCGATCCGGCTGGTCGCCTCCTCTCCCGTCTGCCAGCGCACTTTGGCGACCTTGGAATTGGTCCATGCCACCTGCGGCGCCACCGTGAAGACGGGGGCTGCCGTGTCGGCGGGCGGCAGGCTCGTGGCGCTCCCCGGATTGGAGCCCAGGCGCATCTCGTAGCCGTCCGGGAAACGGTCGTTGTCCGTATCGGCGACCCCCACGACCGCACCGGCCGCCGCCTCGTCGCCGTCGAGCGCGAAGTCCATCTCCTGGTCACGGCCGAGGCGGTAGCCCGATTTGACCGGCGCGCCCAGCAGCAGGAAGACGCCCTTCCCCTGAGACGCCGTGAGGACCAGTTGCGCGTAGGAGAACGGCCCCACGCCGGTCGTGTCGGTGTCGAACAGCCCGCTCTGCGGGTTGTAGAGCATGCCGATGTTGCGCGCCACGGTGCCCACGAACATCCAGCCGCGGATCACCAGGTCGATGTTTCCCAGATTCGCCTGGTTCTGCAGCAAGGTGTTGAACGGCTGATTGGTCGTGCCGGCACTCGTCCGGTTGAGCGTCCAGGCATAGGCGGTGGCCGGCGCGAGGCCGCTGTCGAATTCATCCAGAAAGTGGACGATGTTGTCGCGGTCGGTCTGGGTCAACTGGCCCGCCTGGAACACTCCGAGGTTGACGAAATCGGTGACCGTGTCCGCGAAGCTGCCCGTGTTGCCGAAGCCCCAGCCGGTGGCGGGAAGCTTGTCGTTCGGCGGGGGAAAACCGTAGCCGGTGGCATAGTCGACCGTATCGCTTTCTTTGTCGAACAGGCCGCGCAGCTGGGTTGCGTCATCGGCGAGCAGACCGTTGATGTCGTTGTTGACCTGATCGTTCGTCGCGGACGAGCCCGCCATGCCGTGGCAGAACTGGCAGGAGATTCCCTGGATCAGGGGGCCCGCGGGGTTGTTGTCGAAGCGGACGTTGTGCGCCGAGACGCAGCGGAAGGCGTTGGCGCCCTGCACCGCGAGGCTCGAATACGTGCGGTCGAGCGGCTGCTTGGGGTTGGGCGGATAGGACAACGAGAAGACGAACGCCTCGAAAGCCGCCAGCTCCGCCGCCGTGAGCTGAGTGCCGCCGAGCAGGCCGACAAACGCGGGATTGAACGCGGAGAGATCGCCGCGATCGCCGCGCCAGTGGAACGGCGGCGTCTCTTCGATGCCGCGCAGGGACATGGTGACTTTGGCGCCCTTGGCAACGCGGGGAACGGGGTTGGCCGGCAGATCGCCGGTGAAATCTGAGAGGTTCCAGGCGATCCGGTCGAGGTGGCCGTCGATATGGCACGTGTTGCAACTCTGCAGCTTGCTCTGGGAGCGCAGCGCGTTCATGTGCTGGAATCTCCCCTCGCGGACCAGGGGCTGGGCGATGTCAAAACCGATCGCCAGCGTTTGCACGGGGGTGCTCACGGTGCCGGAGGCCACGGGCACCTGGTACACCTGGAGCCGGTGATCGCGGCTGTAGGTGTAGAGCGCGCCGGCGGTTTCCCAGAGAAGGACGCCACGCACCCCGAAATTCTGGTGGAGCCCCATGGCCGGATTGGTCAGACCGCGCAGCTCGGCGATCACCTGCTGGCTGGCGACGTCGAGAACCGCCACGTTGTGCGTATCGTTGCACGCCACGTAAAGGGTCGAGAAGCTGGACGAGAACGCCATCTGGTTGGGCAGCGCGCAGGCATAGCCCTGGCTGGCGAGCGCGGGAAGCACGGCGGTATTGAGATCGATGCTCGCCGGCGGCGTGGTGGGAGCGGGTGCTCCCGGTGCGAGGGGCGGCGCGTGAGTGATGCGATGCCGGGCGATACCGCCGCCCGGGAACTGGAACTCCCCCACCGACGTATTGTTGTAGTCCACGTTGGAGACCCACAGCTCTCCGGCATTGTCCTTCTCGAGGTCGAAGTTGATCGAGCCGGTGCGCCAGAGCGCCACCGATGCAGGATTCGCTCCCGGCACGGTGAAGCGCAGCACGTCGCGGTCCGGCGGCGGCGGGATCGGCGGGGTCCCCGTTGGATTATAGAACTGCCACAGATTGAGGATCGTATCGTCGAAGATGCCGCCAGTGAGGCCGAAAGTCCCATTGCCTCCCTCGAACGACAAGGCATACAGGTCCGAGCCGTCGAGCAGCAGAGAGCGCGGCTCTTCGACGTGGACGAGCGGTGAGGTCGGGTCCGGAAAAGGTGTGCTGAAAGGCAGAGTCGCGGCCACGGCGCGGGTGGTCGCATCGATCTCGACCACCTGGTTGGACGCCGCGAGGGAGACCCACGCCTTGGTCCCCGCCGCATTGAAGACCAGCCCCGACGGCTCCTGGGTCAGCCGGATGCTGTCGAGGATCCGCCGGCTCGCCCGGTCGACGATCACGACGGCATTCGACGACTGGCAGACCACCCAGACCTCGCCCGGCCCGGTCAGCGGCGGCCGCACGACGACCGAGACCGGCCCGAGAGCCACCTTGATCGTCGCCCTCGGCACGAGGCTGTACGGGTTGGCCGCGCTGAACACCGTGAGACTGGCGTCGCTGACATTGACCGCCCACACCTCTTTGCGGTCAGACAGCAGGGCGAGAGGCACGACCGGCCCCTCCTCCAGATTGACGAAGTACCCGTCGCGGTTGTCGGTCTGCGTGGCGGGAGTCGTCTGACAGACCAGCGGTTGCTGGGCTTCGAGGGAGAGCGGTACCCAGAGAATGACCACGGCCGTGAGAAGGGCCACGGGAGCCCGCAGCAGCGAATGCCACATCGTCTTCTCCTTCCAGAAGCTGGTGCAACGACGCCTCTACTGAGAAGAGGTGCGCGGGATCGCTCAAGTGGGACTGGCGGCAAGCTCTGCCGACACTTGCCGTCCACCATCGCTCGTGCCATTCTTCGCAGGCAATTCTTCGACCATGAGCACCGAAGTAAAGACGACACCAGCAGCGATCTACCGGGAAGAGATCACCGTTCCCGACAGCGCGATCGACGAGAACGGGCACGTCAACAACGTCGCCTTCGTGCAGTGGATGCAGGACGTGGCCACCCGCCACTTCGACGCCGTCGGAGGCCGGGCTGCGATGCATACCGCGGGCGGTGCCTGGGTGGTGCGCTCGCACAACGTCGAATACCTCCTCCCCGCCTTCGCCGGTGAGCGTCTGCAGGTCCTTACCTGGGTGGCCAACTTCAACCGCGCGCTCTCGCTGCGCCGCTACCGCTTCCTGCGCGCCTCGGACGGCAAGACCCTCGTCCGCGGCGAGACGCAGTGGGTCTTCGTGAGCACCGCGACCGGGCGCCCGCTGCGCATCCCGGTGGAGCTCCAGCAGGCGTTTCCAGTCCTGCCAAAGGAAGAGGAGCCGCAGGAGCGGTGAAGGCCAGATCGCAGCCCCCATCCCTTGACATACCGAGATCAAAGACTCCCTCTGCGAGCTGATCCGCCGCAACTCGGCGTGTAGCATCTCTCCCGCACTCCTCAAAGGCGGCCACGCCAGCCATGCTATAGTTCGGTAGCTACAGCTCCCATCTTGTGGCTGGCCTGCTCCAGACAGAGAGGAAAGTGGAAATGCGCCTCCCGGTCCTCCTTTGGGTCCTCATCGCGAGCAGCCTCCTGCCGGCCCCGGTCCAGGGCGAGGTCCCCCCACCCGACCGCGCCGCCGAGACCCGCGCCCTCGTCCAGCGCCTCGTGCTCGACCGCGCGGTGGCCGTCGCCTCGGTGCAGCGCATCGCCGACGAGCGGGAAGAGCAGCTCTTCGCCGAGCTCGCCGCGAAGGACCGGCGCTTGCGGGCCGAGCAGCGCACGAGGAAGGCGGCGCAAACCGAGCTCGCGGACGTCACGGCGGAGCGCCAGCGCCTGGTCGACCAGATCGCCGCCCGTGACCACCAGTTCGCTGCCGAGATCGGGGAATACCGCCACCAGGTCGCCTCGATCGCCGACTCTCCGGACCCACGCAAGCTCGAAGCCTTGAAGCGCTACGCCGAAGGGGACCGCGCCGGAGGGTACGCCGCTCTGACCGATCTCCAAGAGACGGAAGACCAAGCGGCGCCCAAAGCGATGGCTAAAAGGTCTGCCGCCGGCTGGCGCGAGATCGCCGCCTTGGCTCGGGACCGCAAGGACCACGGCGAGATGGATACCGTCCAGGTGATCGCCGTCTACGAGAAGGCGCAGAGCCTGGACCCCGAGGACGCCTGGGGATGGATCGAGCTGCGGCGGCTCTATCAGGAAGCCGGCCGCCTGCCCGATGCACGCCGCGCGGCCGAAAAGGCCCTGGCCTCTGCGCAGAGCGATCGAGCCCGGTCCGCTGCGCAAGTCGAGATCGGAGACGTTCTCGTTGCCTCGGGAGATCTGGCCGGCGCACGCGAACGGTTCGAAGAAGGACTCGAGATCGACGAGCGTCTGGCAGCATCTGACCCAAGCGACGAGCGGGCACAGCGTGATCTCAGCATCGGCCTGGACAAGTTGGGAAACGTGTTGGTCGAGTCCGGTGATCTGGCGGGAGCGCGTGCGCGCTTCGAGGCAAGTCTCAAGATCAGCCAGCGTCTGATGGAGGCAAACCCAACCAGCACGATCGCACAGCGCGACCTCAGCGACAGCCTCAACAGTCTCGGGGACGTGCTGGTCACATCGGGGGATCTGGCGGGCGCGCGCGAGCGGTTCGAGGCAAGCACGCAGATCGCTGAGCGTCTGGCCGCAGCGAACCCGAGCAGCGCGGACGCACAGCGCGACCTCAGTGCCATCCTGGAGAGTCTGGGAGGCGTGCTGGCCGCCTCGGAGGATCTGGCGGGAGCGCGCGATCGGCTCGACAAAAGCCTCGCGATTCGCGAGCGTCTGGCTGCGGCGGACCCGAGCAGCGCGAACGCACAGCACGACCTCAGCATCAGCCTGAACAAGCTCGGGGATTTGCTGGTCGCCTCGGGTGATCTGGCAGGAGCGCGCGATCGGTTCGACGCAAGCCTCAAGATTCGCGAGCGTCTTGCCGCGGCGAACCCGAGCAGTGCGAACGCACAACGCAACCTCAGCTTCAACCTGGCGAGACTGGGAGACGTGCTGGTCGCCTCGGGTGATCTGGCGGGGGCGCGCATTCGGTATGAAGAAAGCCTCAAGATCGACGAACGTCTGGCGGCATCGAACCCGAGCAGCGCGGAGGCACAGCGCGACCTGATCGTTGACCACACAAAGCTCGGCCGCCTGACGGGAGATGAGCTCCACTGGAGAGAGGCGCTCAGAATCGCTCTCGACCTCCAGAGCCAGGGCCGCTTGGCTCCGAGAGACGCGTGGATAGTCGATGACCTCCGGAAGCGGGTCGCCGCCGCAGCCAAGCCATGACCGATGTCTTCATCTCTTACAAGCGACCCTCGCCTCGGCCCTGGCTGGACCTGCGGTACATGCGCTAGAATTCGTTGCGGGGAGGCGAAACACCATGCGGAGAACATTCATTCTGGAGTACTGGCAGGACGAGGGCTGGTACGTCGGGCAACTGCGGGAAGTCCCCGGCGTTTTCAGCCAGGGAGAGACCCTTACAGAGCTGGAGGAGAACATCCGCGACGCCTATGAGCTGGTGCTCAAAGAGCAAATACCCTGAAACATCTCGTGGTGATACTTTTGCCGAAAGAGTCGGAGGAGCGAAAGGAGTCGAAGGATGACAGACTGGCGGGATCGGATTCATTCAGACCCGGAGATCTGCCACGGAAAACCATGCGTCCGGGGGACCCGCATCATGGTTTCGGTGATTCTGGACAATCTCGCGGAAGGTCTGGTTCCCAAAGAGATCGTGGACGACTATCCCCCCCTCACCTTGGAGGACGTCCAAGCTGCGCTCTCCTATGCGGCGACCCTGGCACGTGAAGAGGAGCTGGTTCCCTTGAGATGAGCCGCTTCCTCGTCAAGCTCGATGAGAATCTGGGGCGACTCCACGCGGAGCTCCTCCGCGAACATGGTTACGATACCGACCGAGTCCACGACGAGGGGATCTCCGGGGCCAAGGATCCGGATCTCTGGGCGAAGGTGGTTGCCGAGGGTCGATTCCTGATCACGCTGGATTTGGATTTCAGCGATATCCGCCGCTTTCGACCCGGCAGCCATCCCGGAATCTTGCTCGTAAGAGCGGGCAACAACAGCCGGGCTGCGGTGCTGTATGTCCTCCGCCGCGTACTCGCCGAACAACCGCTCGAAGGCCTTCAGGGATGCCTGGCTATCGCCGATCGGGACATCACTCGCGTTCGTAGGCCATGATCCGATCCAGAGCCGCACCCCTCCCCAGCGGCCATGCTATAGTTCAGTAGATACACTTTCATCTCATGGCTGGCCTGATCCAGGCTCAGTGAGGAGTACGGAATGCGACTCTCGGTCCTCCTTTGGATCCTCATCGCGAGCAGCATCCTGCCAGCCTCGGCCCAGGGCGCGATTCCCTCTCCCGACGCCGCCACCGAGACCCGCGCCCTCGTCCAGCGTCTCGTGCTCGACCGTGCGGCGGCCGTCGCCTCGGTGCAGCGCATCGCCGACGAGCGGGAAGAGCAGCTCTTCGCCGACCTCGCCGCGAAGGATCGGCGCTTGCGCGCCGAGCAGCGCACGCGCAAGGAGGCGCAAGCCGAGCTCGCCGAGGTCACGGCCGAGCGCCAGCGCCTGGTCGACGAGATCGCCGCCCGCGACCGCCAGTTCGCTGCCGAAATCGAAGAATACCGCCGGCAGGTCGCCTCGATCGCCGACTCTCCGGACCCGCGCAAGCGCGAAGCCCTGAAGCGCTATGCCGAAGGCGACCGGGCCGGAGGCTTCGACGCCCTGGTCGCGATTCAAAAGGCCGAGGCGAAAGGGGTCGCCGCCGGCTGGCGCGAGATCGCCGCGATCGCTCAGGACCGCAAGGATCGAGGCGAGATGGAAACCGCCGAGGTGATCCCGCTCTACGAGACGGCCCAAAACCTGGACGCTGGCTACGCATGGGGCTGGTTCGAGCTGCGGCGGCTCTACCAGGAAGCCGGCCGACTGCCGGATGCACGCCGTGCAGCGGAGCAGGCCCTGATGCACGCGCAGAACGACTGGGACCGCGCCGCTGCGGAGATGGGCTTCGGTGACGTACTCGTCATATCGGGCGATCTGGCGGGGGCGCGCGCCCGGTTCGAAGGAAGCCTCAAGATTCACGAGCGTCTGGCGGCGGCGAATCCGAGCGGGGAAGCCCAGCGCGATCTCAGCGTCAGCCTGGAAAGATTGGGAAACGTACTGGTCTCATCGAGTGATCTGGCCGGGGCGCGTGCTCGGTTCGAGGAGATCCTCAAAATTTACGAACGTCTGGCGGCGGCCAACCCGAGCAGAGTGGACGTCCAGCGCGATCTCAGCGTCAGCCTGGAGAAACTGGGAAACGTACTGGTCGCCTCGGGTGACCTGGCGGGTGCGCGTGCTCGATTCCGGGAGAGTCTCCAGATTCGCGAACGTCTGGCAACGGCGAACCCGAGTAGCGCGGAAGCCCAGCGCGATCTCAGCGTCAGCCTGAACTTCCTGGGGAACGTGCTGGTCGCAGCGGGTGATCAGGCGGGAGCGCGTGCTCGATTCGAGGAGAGCCTCAAGATTGCCGAACGTCTGGCGGCGGCAAACCCGAGCAGCGCGGAGGCACAGCGCGACCTCAGCATCAGCTTGGAAGAACTGGGGGGCGTGCTGGTCTCATCGGGCGATTGGGCGGAGGCGCGCACCCGGTTGGAGGCGAGCCTCAAAATTCGCGAGCGTCTGGCGGCGGCGAACCCCAGTAGCGCGGAGGCACAGCGCGACCTCAGCGTCAGCCTGTACAGACTCGGGAACGTGTTGTTCGCATCGGGTGACCTGCCGGGAGCGCGTGCTCGATTCGAGGAGAGCCTCGAGATTGCCGAGCGTCTGGCGAAGTCGAACCCGAGCAGCGCGGAGGCACAGCGCGACCTGATGCTCAGCCACATGGTGCTTGGCTTCCTGCCTGGAGGTGAGCGTCACTTGGAGGAGATCCTCCGAATCGCCCTCGACCTCCAGCGCCAGGGCCGCCTGACTCCGGACGACGCTCGGCGGGTCGATGCCCTGCGAAATTGGATCGCCGCCGCCGAGAAGGCCAAGCCATGACCGGCGCCTCTTACAGGTTCAGGGAGGAGTACGGAATGCGGCCCTCGGTCTTCCTTTTGACTCTCATCGCGAGCAGTTTCCTGTCCCTTCCGGCCTACGGTGAAGACCGCGCCGCCGAGAACCGGGCGCTCGTCCAGCGTCTCAGTCTCGACCATGCGTCGGCCATCGCCTCGGAGCGACGCATCGCCGACGAGCGGGAAGAGCAGCTCTTCGCCGACCTCGCCGCGAAGGACCGCCGCTTGCGGGCCGAGCAGCGCACGCGCAAGGACGCGCAAGCCGAGCTCGCCGAGGTCACGGCGGAGCGCCAACGCCTGGTGGACGAGATCGCCACCCGGGACCACCAGTTCGCTGCCGAGATCGAGGAGTATCGCCGGCAGGTCGCCTCGATCGCCGACTCTCCGGACCCGCGCAAGCGCGAAGCCTTGAAGCGCTATGCCGATGGCGACCGAAAGGGGGCGTTCGACGCCCTGGTCGCGATTCAAAAGGCCGAGACGAAGGCTGTCGCCGCCGGTTGGCGCGAGATTGCCGCTCTCGCCCAGGATCGGAAGGATCGAGGCGAGATGGGAACCGCCGAGGTGATTTCGCTCTACAAGACGGCCCAAGACATGGACGCCGACTACGTCTGGGGCTGGATCGAGCTGCGGCGACTCTACCAGGAGGCTGGCCTCTTGCCGGATGCACGACACGCGGCGGAACAGGCGCTGGCGCACGCGCGGAGCGATCGGGACCGGGCCGCTGCTGAGTACGAGCTCGGCGAGGTGCTAGTAGCGTCGGGGGATTTGGCGGGCGCGCGCACCCGCTTCGAGAAAAACCTCGAAACGGCCGAACGGCTGGCCGCGGCAAACCCAACCAACGCAGACGCACAGCGCGACCTCAGCGTCAGCCTGAGCAAGCTGGGGGACGTGCTGGCGGCGTCGGGGGAACTGGCGGGCGCGCTCGCTCGCTTCGAGAAAAGCCTTGAAATGGCTGAACAGCTGGCGGCCACGTACTCAGCCAACGCCAGAGCACAGCGCGACCTCAGCATCAGCTTGGAGAAGCTGGGAAACGTGCTGGTCGCAACGGGGGATCTGGCGGGCGCGCGCGCCCGCTTCGAGAAAGCCCTCGAAATTCGCGAGCGGCTGGCGACGGCGAACCCGACCAGCGCAGACGCAAAGCGCAATTTCAACAGTATCCTTAACAAATGGGGGGATGTGCTGGTCGCTACGGGCGATCTGGCGGGCGCACGTACCCGCTTCGAGAAAGCCCTTGAGATGGCCGAAGGGCTGGCGGCCGCGAATCCGACCAGCGCAGAAGCACAGCGCGACCTCAGCGTCAGCCTGGACAAGCTGGGGAACGTGCTGGTCGCAACGGGGGATCTGCCAGGTGCGCGCACCCGTTTCGAGAAAAGCCTCGAAATTCTCGAGCAGCTGGCGACAGCAAGCCCGACCAACGCAGAAGCACAGCGCGATCTCAGCGTCAGCCTGGGCAAGCTGGGGAACGTGCTGGTCGCAACGGGGGACCTAGCGGGCGCCCGCGCCCGCTTCGAGAGGGCCCTCGAGCTTCGCGAGCGGCTGGCGGCGGCGAACCCAACCAGCGCAGACGCACAGCACGACCTTGGCATCAGCCTGATCAAGCTGGGGAACATGCTGGTCGCGGTGGGGGATCGGCCAGGTGCACGCTCCCGCTTCGAGAAAAGCCTCGAAATTCTCGAGCACTTGTCGGTGGCAAATCCGAACAGCGCAGACGTGCAGAGAGACCTCAGCGTCAGCCTGATCAAGCTCGGGGACGTGCTGGTCGCCTCGGGGGATCTGGCGGGCGCGCGCACTCGCTTCGAGGAAACCCTCAAGATTCGCGAGCGGCTGGCCACGGCGAACTCCAGCAGCGCAGACGCTCAGAGAGACCTAGGCGTCAGCCTGGAGAGACTGGGTGGTGTGCTGGTCGCCTCGGGGGATCTGGCGGGCGCGCGCACTCGCTTCGAGAAGAGCCTGCAGATCGATGAACGGCTGGCCGCGCCGAACCCCAGCAGCGCAGCCGCTCAACGCGACCTGATCATCGACCACATAAAACTCGGCCGCCTGACAGGAGATGAGCGCCACTGGAGAGAAGCGCTCCGAATCGCCCTCGACCTGCAGAGCCAGGGCCGACTGGCTCCGAGCGATGCTTGGATGATCGACGAGCTGCGGAAGCAGGTCGCCGCCGCGGAGAAGCCCAAGCCATGAACGAGCGCTGGGTGGCGGGATTGCAACGTAGCGGGAAGGTAAAGACGTGGGTGAACCGGCCCTCCGGCCCAACGGGCCGGGAGAGCACAGCCCAGGGCTGAGGCCGAAGGCCGATGCCCTGGGTCTACAGATCCCCGCAGCACCGCGGCCTGAAAGGCCGCGAGAATCTGAGCCGAGGCTCCGGCGGAAAAACTCTCGCGACCTTTCAGGCCGCGGTCGTTGATCGCCTTTCTACTACCCAGGGCATCGACCTTCGGCCTCAGCCCTGGGCTAGACTCTCCCGGCCCGTTGGGCCGGCATTCACGAGCCTCCGAGGGTCTACTTTTGCAACAACCGGGTTTACCTTCCTCTGATGCCGGTGCGGCGTCCGGTGAGCCATCGAGGTGGAGGTTTGAGTCGGCACACCGAGATCAAAGACACCCTCTGCGAGCTGATCCGCCGGCAACTCGGCGTGTAGCATCTCTCCCACGCTTCTCAACACCGGCCATGCTATAGTTCAGCAGATACATCTCCTATCTTGTGGCTGGCTTGGTCCAGGCTCAGCAAGGAGCACGGAATGCGGCCCCTACTCATCCTCTTGACTCTCCTCGCGAGCAGCATCCTGCCGGCCCCAGCTCGAGGCGAGGTTCCCCCACCAGACCGCGCCGCCGAGAACCGCGCCCTCGTCCAGCGCCTCGTGCTCGACCGTGCGGCGGCCGTCGCCTCGGTGCAGCGCATCGCCGACGAACGGGAAGAGCAGCTCTTCCTCGACCTCGCCGCAAAGGACCGCCGCTTGCGTGCCGAGCAGCGCACCCGCAAGGAGGCGCAAGCCGAGCTCGCCGAGGTCACGACGGAACGCCAGCGCCTGGTCGACGAGATCGCCGGCCGCGACCGCCAGTTCGCTGCCGAGATCGAGGAATACCGCCGCCAGGTCGCCTCGATCGCCGACTCTCCGGACCCGCGCAAGCGCGAAGCTCTGAAGCGCTATGCCGAGGGACATCGCGCCGAAGGCTATGACGACCTCTATGAGATTCAAGAAGCCCAGACGAAAGCGGTCGCCGCCGGCTGGCGCGAGATCGCCGCGCTCGCCCAGGACCGGAAGGACCGAGGCGAGATAGGAACTGCCGAGGTGATCAAGCCCTACGAAAGGGCGCAGGCCATGGACGCCGACTACGCCTGGGGCTGGATCGAGCTGCAGCAGCTCTATCAGGAAGCCGGCCGCCTGCAGGATGCACGCCGCGCGGCGGAGCAGGCCTTGACGCACTCGCAGAGCGATCGGGACCGTGCCGTTGCCGAGAGCGGCCTCGGGGATGTACTTGTTGCTGAGGGTGACCTGCCAGGGGCACGCGAACGGTTTGCGGAGAATCTCAAAATTCTTGAGCGTCTGGTGGAGACGAATCCAGGCAGCGCGGGCGCACAAGGCGACCTTAGCGAGAGCCTGAGCAAGTTTGGCGATGCGCTGCTCGCGTCGGGTGACCTGGCGGGAGCGCGCACTCGGTTCGAGGAAAGCCTCAAGATTCGCGAACAGTTGGCGGCGGCGAACCCCAGCAGCGCGTACGCAAAGCGCGGCCTCAGCATCAGCCTGAACAAGCTTGGGAGGGTGCTGATTGCGTCGGGTGATCTGGCGGGAGCGCGCTCTCGGTTCGAGGAGAGCTTCAAGATTCGTGAGCGGCTGGCTACGGCGGACCCCAGCAGCGCCGACGCACAGCGTTATCTCAGTATAGGCCTGAGCGACCTTGGGGACGTTCTGGTCGCATCGGGTGATTTAGCTGGGGCGCGCGCTCGGTTTGAGGAAAGCCTCAAGACCTTCGAGCGTCTGGCGCGGTCGAATCCGAGCAGCGAAGATGCCCAGCGCAACGTCAGCCTCGACCTGATCAAGCTTGGCGATGTCTCGGTCGCAACGGGTGATCTGGCCGGTGCGAGCGCGCGGTTCGAGGCAAGCCTGAAGATCGATGAGCGTCTGGCGGAAGCGAACCCGAGCAGCGCGGACGCCCAGCGCAACCTTAGCTTGAGCCTGATGAGACTGGGAGACGTGCTGGTCGCGGCGGGTGACCTGGCGGGGGCACGCTCTCGGTTCGAGGAGTTTTTCAAGATTGACGAGCGTTTCGCCGAGTCTGACCCGGGCAGCGCGGACGCCCAGCACGACCTCAGCGTCAGCCTGATCAAGCTCGGGGACGTGTTGGTTGCATCGGGAAATCTGGCGAGCGCGGGGGCTTGCTTCGAAGAGAGCCTCAAAATTGCCGAACGGCTGGCGGTGTCGAGCCCGAGCAGCACCGACGCACAGCGCGACCTTAGCGTCAGCCTGGACAGACTGGGAGATGCGCTGTACGAGTCGGGTGATCTGGCGGCCGCGCGCGCCCGGTTCGAGGAGAGCCTCACGATTCGCGAGCGACTGGCGGCGTCGAACCCGAGAAGCGCGTTGGCCCAGCGCGACCTGATCGTCAGCCACGCGAAGCTCGGTGACCTGCCTGGAGGTAAGCGCCACTGGAGTGAGGCGCTCAGAATTGCCCTTGACCTTCAGAGCCAGGGTAGTCTGGCTTCGAGCGACGCTTGGATGATCGACGACCTGCGGAAGCGGATCGCCGCCGCGGAGAAGGCCAAGCCATGACCGACATCTTCATCTCCTACAAACGCGAGGACGAGGCCCGGGTCGCACCGATCGTGGAGGGCCTGCGGGGTGCGGGGCTCTCGGTCTGGTGGGATCGCGAGATCTCGGGCGGAGAGGCCTGGCGCCAGTCAATCAGCGAGCAGTTGGAGGCTGCTCGTTGTGTGATCGTCGTCTGGAGCGAGATCTCGGTCGGTCCTCTGGGTGAGTTCGTCCAGGACGAGGCCGGGCGGGCGAAGGCTCGGGGCGTGCTTGTTCCGGTGCGGATCGATCGCGTCAAGGAGCCGCTCGGCTTCGGAGAGATCCAATCGCTCGATCTGGTAGGTTGGCGCGGGAACCGCCGCAATTTGCGATTCCGAAACCTGGTCGCCGCCGCCAAGGCGGTCGTCGCCGGTGGGCCGCGACCGCGTCCCCTGACGCCCGGCCGTCTGGCCCGCCTCCTAGCGGCGTGGGTCAGCGGGCTCGGCGTG
>DASPXX010000007.1:0-14865 GCA_035637095.1 Thermoanaerobaculia bacterium | reverse complement strand
GACGAATTCCTGCGCCGGTCCGCCCTGAGCTACGGGGAGATGCTCGAGCTGCTGGGCACCTATTTCGTGAATCCCGGCCGCGCGATCCGCATCGTCTCCACCGACCCCGAGAACCCCGATACCTGCGAGACGGAGAAGCTGGTCCTGGACGGCTTCGATCAGGAGGCCGCGGCGCGCACGGTGCGCTTCGTCCGCCTGGCGCGCGCCCTCGGGTGGAGCGCGCGGGATCTCGACCGCGCCGTCACGGCCTTCGCCGCCGATCTGGATGACGACTTCCTCGTCCGGCTCTCCCACGTCCGGCGCCTGCACGACGCGCTCGACGTGCCGGTGCCGCGGCTGCTCGCCTGGTGGTCGGACCTGGACACGGCGTTCTACCTGGACCACGGCGCATCCGGACAGCCGCGGGCCGCTTCGGTCTACGACCAGCTCTTCCGCAACCGCGCCGCGGTGAATCCCCTCGACCCGGCGTTCACCGAGGACCCGGCGGACCTCACCGGCACGCTCTCCGCGCACTCCGGCGCCATCACCGCCGCCCTGCGTCTGAGCGCCGCAGACTTCGCTCGGCTGCTGGCCGATCCGAACGTCGTGCCGCAGGACGCCGCCCTGACCCTGGAGAACCTGTCGCTACTCTACCGCCACGCCTCGCTCGCCCGGGCCCTGCGTCTGTCCGTCCGCGAGTATCTGGCCGCCCTGTCGATCCTCGATTCCACGCCCTTCACCACCACCACGGACACGCTGCTCTTCGTGGAGACGGTCGCCCGGGTGCGCGCCGCCGGCTTCACCTTCGCCGAGCTCAGCTACCTGCTGCGCCACGTCTCCACGCCCGACGTCCCGGTCGCGCCCCGTGACGAGACCATCGCGGCATTCCTCGACGAGCTGCGCACCGGCCTCCAGGCGATCGAGGCGGAGAACACGTTCCGCACCGACCCCACCGATCCCGCCGGTCCGACCGTCGACCTCGACGGCACCCTGACGCGGCAGAAGCTGGCGCTGCTCAACTGGGATCCGGCCCTGATCGATCAGGTGATCGCCACGCTCACCGGCGCCCTCGTCTATGAAGCACCGCTGACCGAGCTGCCCGACGGGGCCGAAGATCTGCTCCAGAGGTTGGCGACCTACGACGCCGGGCGCGGGATCTTGTCCTGCACCGGTCCACTGACCAACGCCCAGAAAGACCTTCTGAACGCGGCCTCGAACAACGCGGCCTATCAGGGCGCCGTCGGAAGCCTCTACGGCGCGCCCCGGGCTTTCGTCCTCCGGACCCTGCGCGGATTCTCGGTCCATGACTTCGTCACGCCTCTCGCGGCTCTGCCGGCCGGCCTCGCGATCCCCAAGGCCTTCCGGCGCAAGATCTTCTTCGAGCCCAAGGCCGGACGCCTGCACTGCCTGGGCGTCATGAGCGACGCCGAGAACAGTGCTCTCCTCGCCCTCTCCGCAGATTCGACCTGGCAGGCGGCGGTCGCCGATCTCTGGAATCAGGCCGGAAACTTCATTCCCGCCGCGTCCGATACCTTCCTGATCCCTGCCGACATCTCCGCGCTCTTCGATACGGCGACGGCACCCGGCGACCGCTTCCTGCTCGTCCTCGCGAAGCTGCTGCCCGCTCTCCGCCGCATCCTCGGGGAGCAGCTCGCCGTGCAGAAGACGGTCGCGGCGCTGCAGCTCGAGGCGCGCGCGGCGGATGCGCTGCTGCGCACGTGGCTCACTTCGCCAGTCGACCCGGCGCGGCGCTGCCTGGACGAGCTGCTCGATCCGGATTTCGCCGACAGCAATCCGAATGTCCAGATCACGCCCGCCGCGTTTCCCCGCCAGTACAAGATCTTCCTCCGCCTCCACAAGGCGGCTCTCGTCGCCGTCCGTTTCAAGCTCACCGCACGGCAGCTCGGCTGGCTGTTCACCTACGGGCCGGCGGCCGGCTGGCTGGATCTGAACGCCCTGCCCACCGCTGCGGAAGAACCGGCCGCGGGCATCGACGGCTGGCTGCGCCTGGCCGACCTCGTCCGGCTGCGCAGCGGTCTGCCGCAGGGCGAGAAAGCCCTGGACGAGCTGCTGGCGGCCGCGACCAAGGCGGCCTGGTTCGACGCCGCGCTGCGCTGGACCCGCTGGGAGCAGGACGACCTGGAAGTGCTGCTCGGCGCCGCGGACGATCCCACCGACAAGGGCCTGTTCGATGCCGCGTTCCCCGCCGGCTACGTCGGCGAGAAGCTGCTCCTGCGCCTGCGCGAGTCCTTCGGCCTGCTGACGCGGCTGGGCATGAGCGCGCAGCAGGCGGCCGATCTGACCGCGGCCACCGTGAGCCAGAGCGTGGCGCGCGGGGTGCGCCAGGCCGTCCGCGCGCGGTACGACGAGGCGCAATGGCTCAACCTCGCGAAGCCTCTCCAGGACGTGCTGCGCGAGAAGCAGCGGGCCGCCCTGGTCGCCTGGCTGGTGGCTCATCTGAATCTGCCCGGCCTCCAGGACTCGAACGACCTCTACGCCTGGTTCCTCATCGACGTCGAGATGGACCCGTGCATGATGACCTCGCGCATCAAACAGGCCTTGAGCTCGGTGCAGCTCTTCGTGCAGCGGTGCCTGATGAGCCTGGAGCCGGAGGTGGCCGCCAGCGCCGAGGTGGACGTCCGGTGGCGCGAATGGAAATGGATGAAGAACTACCGCGTCTGGGAGGCCAATCGCAAGGTTTTCCTCTACCCGGAGAACTGGATCGAGCCGGAGCTGCGCGACGACAAGTCGCCGTTCTTCGTCGAGCTCGAGGGCGCTCTCCTGCAGAGCGACCTCACCATGGACAGCGCCGAGGACGCCCTGCTGCACTACCTGGAGAATCTCGACCAGGTGGCGCGCCTCGAGGTCGTGGCCATCTACCATCAAGTGGAGGAGGACTCCGTCGGCCAGGCCGCGGTGGACATTCTGCACGTCTTCGCCCGCACGACCGGCACGCCGCACGTCTATTTCTACCGCCGGCGCGTGGATTCCGCCTTCTGGACGGCGTGGGAACGGCTCGATCTGGACATCGAGGGCGAGCACCTGGTCCCGGTCGTCTGGAACCGCCGGCTGTACCTGTTCTGGCCGGTCTTCACGGAAAAACCGAAGCCGCTCAACGTCCAGGTCAGCGGCGGCACGATGAGCGGCAACAACCCCGTGGTCGACTGGGAGATCAAGCTGGCCTGGAGCGAGCGCAAGCAGGGCCAGTGGACCAACAAGCGGGTTTCCACCGAGTCGTGTCACATTGAAAAGGGGCCCTTCACCAACTCGACGTCCGACTTCTTCTTCAGGACCGTGATCGGCCCGGAGAACAACGCGCTCTATGTCTCCGCGCTCTACGGGTCCATGATCGAGACGTACTATTACTCCTGGACCAATACGTTCCGCTTCGACGGCTGCCGCGCGGAGCCCGCGACAGATCTCCTCTACGTCTTCGTCGAAGAGATCACCGGCACCGGCTTCGACCGGATGTTCCGCCGCGAGGATGGAGAGCAGCAGCTTTACCTGCCGGCGCCCACCGACACGGCGGCGCTCCAAAAGACCCCGGGCACCTTCCGGCTCCTCCCCTACGCCGACGGCATCAGCCTCTCCTCGCATCCGTTCTTTTTCGCCGACGACAAGCGCACCTTCTTCGTCATCCCCTCGGAAGTCCGGGTGCAGGTCTGGGTCGCGGCGGATCCCGGCAACCTCGAGATCCCCGGAATCGTCTGGGACGAGGTCCAGATCCTTCCCGATCCCATCGGACCGATCGTCGATCCGGAAGACCCCTGGATGTTCGATCCCTCCTTCGCGGTGAGCGACGTCGGAGTCTCGTTCGGCGGAGCACAGGCGGGCGGCATCGGAGGTATCGGAGGCATCGGCGGCCAGATGCAGAAGACGCTCGGCGTCGCCGAAGCTGCCGCGGCTCCCGAAGCGATGGAGCTGGGCGGTGGATCGGAGATCTCCAAGTCCATGACGCTGCCGGGCACCATCGAGTGGGCGTCGGAGCTGCTCTCCAAAGAGCCCGCCGCGGGGCTCGGCAACGGCTGGTACGAGTACAGGACCGAGAGCCGCTTCCGCTTCCAGACCTTCTACCACCCCTGGCTCTGTTCCTTCGTCCGCGAGCTGAACCGCGATGGAGTGGACGGGCTGCTGCAGCGCCGGCTGCAGATCCATCCGGAGGATTTCGCGCTCCGCACGCCCTCCGGCCAGGCGGTCGCGCCGCTCGATTTCAAGGCCGTCTACGAGCCGCACAAGGTCAGCCATCCGGTCGTGACCGAGCCGTATCCGCTCGAGGACGTCGATTTCCTCGAGGACGGCGCGTATGCCCTCTACAACTGGGAGCTGTTCTTCCACGTGCCTCTGCTGATCGCCGACCGCCTGAGCAAGAACCAGCGTTACGAGGATGCCCAGAGCTGGTTCCACTACGTCTTCGATCCCACCGACACGTCGAGCCTCGACGTTCCGCAACGCTACTGGCACACCCGGCCGTTCTTCGAGCGCACGAAGGAGGGATACCAGCGCGAGCGCATCCAGTACATCATCAGGCTGCTCGCCGAAGGCTCCAATCCCCAGACGCAGGACCAGCTCAGCCCGGAGGAGCAGGAAGACCTGGCGCGCTTCGACAAGGCCGTGTCCGCATGGCGCAAGGACCCCTTCATGCCGCATCTGATCGCGCGCCTGCGCACCACCGCCTATCAGAAGACGGTGGTGATGAAATACCTCGACAACCTGATCGCCTGGGGCGACCAGCTGTTCCGCCGCGACACCATCGAATCGATCAACGAGGCCACGCAGCTCTACGTCCTCGCCGCCGAGATCCTCGGCCGCCGTCCGGACGAGGTGCCGCCGCGCGCCACCCCGCGCGTCGAGACCTACAACTCGCTGGCGCCGCAGCTGGACTCCTTCTCGAACGCCTTGGTTCAGATCGAGGATTTCGTCTCGCCGTCCGCCGGTGACGAAGCCGTCGTGGACCCGGGCCAGCCGTCGCCGTCGCTGCCCTTGATGCTCTATTTCTGCATCCCCAAGAACGACAAGCTGCTCTCCTACTGGGACACGGTCGCCGACCGCCTGTTCAAGATCCGCCACTGCATGAACATCGAAGGCATCGTGCGCCAGCTCCCGCTGTTCGAGCCGCCCATCGATCCGGCGCTCCTGGTCAAGGCCGCCGCCGCCGGCGTCGACTTCGGCAGCGTGCTCAACGACGTCAGCGCCGCCCTGCCGCACTACCGATTCCAGACTCTGGCGCAGAAGGCGACGGAGCTCTGCGGCGATCTCAAGTCGCTGGGCCAGGGGATGCTCTCGGCGCTGGAGAAGCGCGACGCCGAGCACCTGGGCCTGCTGCGCGCCACGCACGAGGCGGACCTGCTCGCGCGGGCCGAAGAGGTCAAAAAGCTGCAAATCGACGAGGCGGAGCAGAACAGGAAGGCCCTGATCAAATCCCGCGAGACCGCGGCCAGCCGCTACACCCACTACCAGAAGCTGCTCGGCGTGCAAAGCCCGCAGGTGCCGGACGTCGGCCAGCCGCTCCCCGAAGGATCGCCGTCGCAGCACATCGCCATCCAGGACGAGGGCGGCGTCAAGATGATCCCGCACGAGCAGGAGGAGATGGACCGGCTCGCCCAGGCCGACAGCGGCCAGTCGACGGCCTCGGACTTCGAGCTGGGCGCGAACATCGCCCATCTGATCCCCAACATCAAGGGCGCTCCGTTCGGAGTCGGCGGCGAATATGGCGGGCAGTTCGTCGGCTTCGCGCTGGGCGCCTTCGCCAACCGGTTCCGGTCCGATTCCGCGCATGCCTCGTACGAGGCGGGACGCGCCGCGAAGCTCGGTCAATATGCCTTGCGGGCCCACGACTGGCTGCTGCAGAGCAACCTCGCCGCGCGCGAGATCATGCAGATCGATCAGCAGATCCTCGCCGCCGATCTGCGCATCGAGATCGCCGGCAAGGAGCTCGCCAACCACCGGCGCCAGATCGACAACGCGCGCGAGGTGGAGGACGTGCTGCGCGACAAGTACACCAACGAGGAGCTCTATGGCTGGATGATCGGCCAGCTGGCGACGGTCTATTTCCAGAGCTACCAGCTCGCCTACGACCTGGCCAAGCGCGCCGAGCGCTCCTTCCGCCACGAGCTGAGCCTCAAGGATTCGAGCTTCATCCAGTTCGGCTACTGGGACAGCCTGAAAAAGGGATTGCTCGCGGGCGAGCGCCTCTTCCTCGATCTGAAGCGGATGGAGGCCGCCTATCTCGACCAGCACCGGCGCGAGTACGAGATCACCCGGCACGTCTCCGTCTCCCAGCTCGATCCGCTGGCTCTGATCCAGCTCCGCCAGACCGGCTCCTGCATCGTCCGCCTGCCGGAGGCGCTCTTCGATCTGGACTTCCCCGGCCACTACATGCGGCGTATCAAATCCGTGGGCGTGAGCATACCGTGCGTCACCGGGCCCTACACGGGCGTCCCCTGCACGCTGACCCTCCTCAAGAGCTCGGTGCGCCACGGCAACACGCTGCTCGGCGGCAAGCACGGGCGCCAGGAAGGCGATCCCCGCTTCACCGACAGCTTGGGCTCCATCCAATCCATCGTCACCAGCAGCGCGCGGGACGACCGCGGCCTGTTCGAGTCGAACCTGCACGATGAGCGCTTCCTGCCGTTCGAAGGCGCGGGAGTGATCAGCGAGTGGCAGATCGAGCTGCCCGCGGAATTCCGCCAGTTCGATTACGACACGATTGCGGACGTCATCCTGCACGCCGGCTACACGGCGCGCGAGGGCGGCGGCTCGCTCAAGCAGCAGGCGGTCAACGAGCTGAAGATCGCGCTCGACGCATTCGTCCGCAGCGAAGGCGAGCAGGGGCTGGCCCAGATCGTGAGCTTGCGCCACGAGATGCCGACGGAGTGGTACCGCTTCCTCAACCCGCCGGCCGACGCTCCGGGCGTCCAGGCGCTTCCGCTCGCCCTGAGCAAGGAACGGTTCCCCTTCCTGTTCGCCCAGCGCCCCATCACCATCACCGCGATCGAGCTGTTCCTCCGGGTGCGGGACGGCTTCGAGGAAACCCACAACGAGACCACGCTCCAGCTGACGCTGGCGCCGGGCCTGACGGCGCCAACACCCGCAGACGTAGCAGCCGATGCCACCCTGCTGCTCACTCTCGCGCCGTGGAACGGTCTGTTGCGGACGTCCCGGGATTACGCCGACGGGCCGCCGCCGGGGCCATGGACGCTCAACGCCTGGCTGCCCGGTGACGACGAAGAGACTGTGCGGCTCGATCCGGAAGCGTTGCAGGATCTCGTGGTGATCGTACGGTATTCGGTGGCGTGAGCCCTCACTTCCTGACGTACTTCCAGTTCCGCACCTTGCCCTCGGCCATCCATTCGACGGCGGTGTCCAACCGCCGTCTGCGGGTCTCCTCGCTCTTCGCTTCGGTGACCCACTCCACGTACTCCCGCTTGTTGCTCGGGCTGAATCCCTCGAACGTCGCCAGGGCCTCTCGGTTCGCCCGCAGTGCGGCCATCAAATCGTCCGGGACCTCCAGCTCCCCCCGGTCCTTCCTGGGCTTCGACCGGTTCGGAGCCTTGACGCCCTGGTCGTTCAGCGCGGCGGCCTCCCGGACGTAGAGGAGCAGGGTCTCGTCGTCCGGCAGGTCCGACAAGGCTGTGATGCGGCCGAGCTGCCCCATGGCGGGCTCCTCGGACACGGCCAGCTCCGGGTGCTTCTGAGCGAGGACGGACCCCTTCCAGAACCCGAAGGCGCAATGGCTCTTGAACGCGGCCATGCTGCAGAGGACGCCCTTGTGCTCGAAATGGGGAAAGCCCCACTTGATCGTCTCCTCGACCTCCGGGCAACCGGCATGCACCACGTCCCGGAGATGGCTCAGAATCGGCCGGGCGAGCTCGGCGGCCTTGGCGATATAGGCGTCGACGCGGGGGTCCCTGGTTCCCATGGGCGCTTCCTTTCGGTTGGAACGAAAGTACCACGATTTCGCGCGTCTGCTACCGTATGGGCTATGTCAGCCGTCACGTTGAAGCCGCAGGGCCGCGACTACACCCAGCTCCTCGGGGCAATGAACGAGCTCCTCGTGGTCCTGTCGAGCGACGGCGATCAGGAGGCCGCGCTGCGCGCCTCCTTCGAGGCAGCCGCCCGCGGGTTCGGCGCGCGGAAGGCGCTCCTCCTGCTCGTCGAGGAACGGGAACCGCTGCAGCTGCGCGCGGTCCACGTCCTCGGCAAGCTCACGCCGGAGCAGGTCGAGGCCTGCGCGAGGGGCGAGTCGGTCCGCGGGGTGAGCCCGTCGGTCATCTACAAGGTCATCGAAACCGGAAAGCCGGAGCTGATCGAGGATCCTCGCCTTCAGGCCGCCCCATCGTTGACTCCTTCCCTGGAAGGGGGCCACTTCAGCGTCCTCTGCGCGCCGATCTGCGATCCGCTCCGCGAGGCGGTGCTCGCCGTGGTCTACTTCCAGAACAGCGGTCTGACCGAGGCCTACGGCGAGGACGATCGCGCCTGGCTGGAAGGGTACGCCACGGCTGTCGGCCGCGTCTTCGGCTTCCACTTCCGGAAAGAAGGCCAGGAGCGCGAGCTCCGCGAGCGTCTCGAAACTGCCGCGGCGAGCGACGACGCGCCGGAGATCCTGGGCGACTCGGCCCACACCCAGGCGCTGCGCCGCGTGCTGCACGAGACGTACATCCCCGCTCTGGAGGTGGAACATCCAGAGCCGGTCCTCATCCTGGGCGAGCGGGGGACAGGCAAGGACCTGATCGCCCGCTACCTCCACGCCTTCAGCGCACGCCACAAGCGTCCCCTGGTCGTCGTCAACTGCGCCGAGATCACCGACGAGCTCGCCGCCTCCCGCTTCTTCGGTCACAAGAAGGGATCTTTCACCGGCGCCATCACCGACGAGCCCGGTTTCTTCCGCGCAGCCAACGGAGGGGTCCTCTTCCTCGACGAGGTCGCCGAGCTGTCGCCGCGCGCGCAAGCCCATCTGCTGCGCGTGCTCGAAAGCCATACAGTGACGCCCGTCGGAGAGACCCGCGAGATCCCGGTCGACGTGGCGGTCCTCCTGGCGACCAACCGGGATCTGGAAGAAGCCGTCCGGACACACGCCCTGCGGGACGACTTCCACGATCGATTCCGCACCCTGAAGATCCGCCTGCTGCCGCTACGGGAGCGCCCCTGGGACATCCCGATCCTCCTGGAGCACTTCCGCCGCCACCATGAGCGCAAGCACAAGAAGCGGACCCTGGGCTTCACCCCCGAAGCGCTGCGCGCCCTCGCCTCCTCCGCCTGGCCCGGCAACGTGAGGGATCTCGCCCGGGCCTGCGCGGTTCTCGTGATTCATGCGCAGCCGGGGGCTTCCATCGACCTCGCGCTCCTCCAGCAACACCTCCCGGAGATCCTGCAGGAGTCGCCCAATCCCAAAGCCGGCCCGCTACTCTGGTCCGACCTCTCCTTCCGCGACGCCGTCCGCCAGTTCGAGCGCGAGCTCATCCTCGCCCGCCTCGAGCACCACGGCGGCAGCGTCAAGGCAACGCGGGAGAGCCTGGGGCTGAGCAAGGCGACGTTTCATCGCTACATGAAGAGGCTGGGGATCTCGGCCGGAGCCGGCGGAACGGAGGATTGACCCACGCGCAAGAGGGCGGCAGGGTGTCCTTGCCTCGACCAGAAGTGAGTGGTATGTTACTCAGCGAAAGGGAGCCTGCCATGTCTCGTTTCCAAGCCCAGACCACCGCGACCCTCGATGAGGAGCTCTCCGACTTGCGCGAGCGGCTCGGCTTACGGGAGAACCAAAAGGCTGACCTGCTGCGCGAGATCGCTGCGCTCGCGGCCTGGGTGATTCGACAGACAGAAGCCGGGCGCAGGATCGAGGCACGCCACGGCCGGGATGTCGAGACCCTCCGGAGTCCCGCCATCGAGCGGTTGAGCCGGAAGCGAGCCGAGGGTCCCATCGGGCGTATCGAGCTGACGGACGCCGAAGTCGAGCGGCTCGCCGAGATTCTTGGCCGAGGCTTCTCTCCGACCCCTGCTCTCCGCAAGGCGCTTTCGCGGCTCGCCGACCCGAAGCGCCGGCCGCCGCGGTTGCATTGGAAAGAGACCGTGGCCTGATCCATGCCCCTCCGCATCGAGGTGCTCGGGCGGCAGCATCGGGCATTGCTGGAGGACTTCCGAAACCAGCACCGGTCTCTCGTCGACTACCTTCGACGCTTCGCACTGCGGCATGCCGAGAAGGACCTCCTCGCCCGCACGTTTCTTGCCATCGAAGGTGCGGCGGGAGCGGAACGCCTCGCGGGGTACTTCACTCTGGCTACGGCCAGCGTGGAGCGGAGTACGGTGGATTCGATGGAATCCCTCCATCGGCTGCCCGGTTTCCCGATCCCGGCCGTGCTGCTCGCGCGTCTCGCCGTCGACGAGCGTGTGCAGGGGCAAGGTCTCGGCCGGTACCTGTTCGAGGAGGCTCTCGGGCTGACCCTCCAACTCGCGCACAGGGGCCCGGTGGCGTTCCGCCTTTTCGTGACCGACGCGATTGACGAGGCCGCAGCGGAGTTCTACCAGCGCTTCGGTTTCACGCGTCTCGCGGAAGAGTTCCCCTGCCGGATGGTGCTCGACCTGAAGCCTCTGTTGGGCAAATGACGAAGGACAAGTTGGCCGTGGAGACGTTTCATCGCTACGCGAAGAGGCTGGGGATCTCGGCCGGAGTCAGCGGAACGGAGGAGTGACCGCCGCCGGTAAGCTTATCTCGCGGCAGATAAGCTTAGCGCGCCACGACTTAAGCTTATCTCCGGCCAGGTAAGCTTATCTGCGGCGACTTACCGTTATCTGGCCCGGGATAAGCTTATCTCGCGGCAAATAAGCTTACCGCGCCGCCGCTTAAGCTTATCTCCGGCCAGATAAGCTTATCTGCGACGACTTACCGTTATCTGACCCGACGTAAGCTTATCTCGCGGCAGATAAGCTTAGCGGGCCGCGACTTAAGCTTATCTCTCGCCGGATAAGCTTTTCTGCGACGACTTACCGTTATCTGGCCCGGGATAAGCTTATCTCGCGGCAGATAAGCTTAGCGCGCCGCCATGTAAGCTTATCTCCGGCCAGATAAGCTTATCCGCGACGACTTACCGTTATGATGAAGCAGGGAAGGGAACGGATCGCAAAGTGCAAGGAGCAGGGAGGACTTGATGAGAGAGATCCGGATGGTCGTCTGGGCAGCATTCCTGGGCAGCTGCGCTCTCTCGGTTTCCGGTCCGCAGCAAGACGTGCGGGTGCATGGGGTTGAGCTGACGAACGAAGCGCGGGAGGGGGCTACAGCAGGCGCTGTAATCGAGAGCGTGGCGCCGGGCTCGGTAGGCGAGAAGGCAGGCCTGCAACCGGGGCTTCCTCGATCTCGAGAGGCAGCAGATCGTAGGGAGAGCGGATGCTGCCGCTGGAGGGCTGAGGGAACGCGGGAGGAGAGGCGATGCAGGACCATGAGAGGATGACGTCCCCCCGCCAATCTCCCGGGATATCTGCGCTTCCGGCAGGCCCTTGCCGACCCGGAGAGGTCCCAACGCGCCCTCCTCGGCCGGTATTCTCCAAGCCAACGCCGCCACTACCTTCGGCAAGGCACACGGTTTTTCCTTGATTCGCACAGCCGAGGAGTACCGCGAGCGCGTTCCCCTCGCCCTTTGGGAGAACATGGCCCCCTGGGTCGACCGCATCGCGGCCGGAGAGGCGGGCGTCCTCACCCGCTCGCCCGTGCGGACCCTGTAACCCACGAGCGGCTCCTCGGCGGCGGCGAAGCTGATCCCCTACACGGCGGACCTGCAGCGGGAGATCCGCCGGGCCGTGGCGCCCTGGATCGGCGACCTCTACGCGCGCCGGCCGCGGCTCGCCCGCGGAACCGCCTACTGGTCCATCACCCCGCTCGCTCTGGAGGAGGAGAGCACCGGGGGACCCGTGCCGGTCGGCTTCGAGGAGGACGCCGAATATCTGGGCGGCGGATTCTGGCGCCGGCTGGTCGATGCGACGCTGGCCGTGCCGGGGGCGGTGCGGTACGTCCGCGATCCGGACGCCTTCCGCTACGTGACGCTGCTCTTCCTGCTGCGGCGGCGCGACCTGTCCCTGATCTCGGTCTGGCATCCGAGCTTTCTCACTCTGCTGATGGACGCTCTGCCGGGTTTCTGGGATTCCCTCCTTCGCGACGTCGAGCGCGGCACGCCCCGCCGCGCCGCCGAGCTGAAGGCGTTGACTCCGGACGCCCCGGCCCGCATCTGGCCCCGCCTGGGCCTCATCAGCTGCTGGGGGGACGCCCACGCCGCCCTCTCCCTGCCCGAGCTGGCGCGGGCCTTTCCGGGAGTCGAGATCCAGCCGAAGGGTCTGCTCGCCACGGAAGGGTTCGTGACCATCCCCTTCGCCGGGCGATGGCCTCTGGCGATTCGGTCCCACTTTTTCGAATTCCTCCCGGAGGATGGAGGCGATCCGCGCTTCGCCTGGGAGCTCGAGGAGGGAGGAATCTACTCGGTGGTGCTCACCACCGGCGGCGGCCTCTACCGCTACCGCCTCCAGGACCGGGTGCGCGTCGAGGGCTTCGTGGAGAGGACGCCGTCACTGCGCTTTCTGGGCAAGGAAGGGCACGTCTCAGACCTCCGGGGGGAGAAGCTCCACGAGAGCTTCGTGGCCGGAGCCCTGGCGCGTGTCTTCGAGACGACCGGGATCGCCCCGCGCTTCGCCATGCTGGCGCCAGCGGAAGGGGGACCGACCGGCTATACCCTATATATAGAGGTAGAGGACACTCAGCTCGCCGACCTCGGCCGGATGGTGGACGAGGAGCTCTCCGCCAATCCGCACTACCGGCTGTGCCGAGCGCTCGGACAGCTCGCGGAGGTGCGGGTCCAGCGGCTGGAGAAGGACGCGTACTCGCGGTATCTGGAGCACTGCCGGAAGCGGGGGCAACGGATGGGAGATGTGAAGCCGCTGGCGCTGTCCCCCTTCCACCCATCGGGACTAAAATGAACGCAGCTCGCGAGAACGACCCTTGAGCGACGACCCTCTCGACCTCTGGCGCCCCCCTGCCCGCCTCCAGGCGTGGTACCGCGTGTGCGGATCGCGCGAGCTGGCCCGTGGCCGGGTGCTGCGCTGGGACCTGCCCGGCCGCTCTTTCGCCGTCTGGCGCGGGCGGGAGGACGGGCGGGTCCATGCGGTTGTCGCCCATTGTGCCCACATGGGGACACATCTGGCGTTCGGAACCGTGGTGGGCGATGGCTTGCGGTGCCCGCTGCATCACTGGGAGTGGGGAGGCGACGGCGCCTGCCGGGCCGTTCCGGGAGCCTCTCCGGCCGGCTTGCGCCAGCGCGCGTTCCCCGTCGCGGAGGTCGAGGGGTCGGTCTTCCTCTTCAATGGACCGGTTCCCCGCCATCCCCCGCCGCAGCTCGGGGACGATGGGGACTTCGTCGCGCTCGCGGGCGCGCCCGTCCGCCTGCGGTGCCCCTGGGTCGCGGTCGCGTGCAACGGGTTCGACATGCAGCACATGCGGACGGTCCATGGGCGCGAGCTGCGGAGCGAGCCGGTCTTCGAACGGCTCGATGCGTGGCGCCTGCGCATGCGGCTGGAGTCGCGGGTCACCGGCCGCGGATTCGAGGACAAGGCGATCCAGTGGCTCTCCCGCGACTCTGTGCGGCTCACGGTCACCTGCTCCGGCGGTATGGCCGTGGCTGTGGAGAGCGATCTCGGCCGGGTGCGGAGCGCTCTGCTGCTCTGTCTGCGCCCGGTGATCGCAGGGGGCGAAGGCGTCGAGGTGACGCCGGTCTTCGGTGTGCCGGCCGGCCCGCTCGCCGGCTTGCGCGTGCGCGCGGCCCGGGCTCTCTTCTCCGGATTCATCCGCAAGGACGTCGCCTTCATGGACGACATGCGGTTCCACCCGAGCACGGCGGGGCCGTCCGACCCCGTCCTACAGACATTCCTACAGTATCTGCGCGAGCTGCCGCTCGATGAGGACAATGAAGACGGCGAGCGCGCGGACAATCCGGCGGCGGCCGGCCTGCCGCCCCTGACCCGAAGAGGAGGTTTCGCATGAGAGCTCTCCCCGTCGTTGTCGCGCTGTTGGGATTGGCGACCGCCGCTGCCGCGCAGACTCCTGTGCAGGCCGCGCCGTCTCCCCAGGCACTCCACGACGAGCTGCGCAAGCTGCGCGACGACGTCCTCGCCGCGATCCAGCGCAACGACTACGACGCGATCATGCCGTACCTCCATCCGAACGTGGTCTTCACCGCCATGAACGGCCAGGTCTGCCGCGGTCCGCAGGAGATCCGCGCCTATTTCGACAAGATGCTGAAGGGACCGGACGCCATCGTGAAGAACGTCCGGCTGGACGTCGAGGTCGACCGCCTGACCGATCTCTACGGCGACACGGGCCTCGCGTTCGGCAGCTCGAACGATCACTACACGCTCAACAACGGGCTGGACTTCCCCGTCCACACCCGCTGGACCTGCGCCCTGGTCCGCGAGAACGGCAAGTGGCTCATCACCGCCTTCCACTCCTCGGCCAACGTCTTCGACAATCCGATCATGGACCGGGCGAAGCAGGGGGCGAAGGTCAAGTGGGGCGGCCTCGGCCTGGTGGTGGGTCTACTGGCCGGCGCGCTGCTCGGCGCGGCGATCGGCCGGCGGCGGAGGGCCTGAGGTGGAGACCCGGGCCGCGCAGGCCGAGCCGATCCCCGGCGCGCTCAACCTGGCGCTGGCGGTGGCCGCTCCGGCCGCGGCCCTGGGTCTCCTCGCCTTCGCCTCGCACACCCCATCCTGGGGGTGGCGGATCGCCGCGGCCCTGGCCTTCTCCTATGTGAACAACACGATCTTTTCGCTGCTCCACGAGGCGGTGCACGGCCATTTCCATCCGAGCCGCACGATCAACGAGGCGGCCGGGCGGTTCCTAGCGGCGTTCTTCCCCAC
>DASPXX010000006.1:0-21794 GCA_035637095.1 Thermoanaerobaculia bacterium | reverse complement strand
TCACCTCTATACGGTCGGGCCATCCCGGGACCCGGCCCAGGCCAGCGGCGGGCTGCGGATCGTGCCCGATTACACCTTCGACGACGCGCCCTCTCCCAAGGTCATCGTGGTCCCCGCCCAGAGCGCGACTCCGGCCATGCTCCAGTGGCTGCGCGCGGCGTCCGGCAAGGCGGACCTGACGATGTCGGTCTGCACCGGGGCGTTCGTCCTGGCGCAGGCCGGGCTCCTGGATGGGCGGTCCGCGACGACGCACCACGAGTATCTCGACCGGCTGGAGATCTACTTCCCGAACGTCCACGTGCTCCGCGACGTGCGCTATGTCGAAGGCCCCCGGATCGCCACCGCGGGCGGCCTGACGTCCGGGATCGATCTGGCTCTCCGCGTCGTCGAACGTTACTTCGGCCACGACGTCGCGCAGCAGACGGCCGTGTTCATGGAGCACAACAGCACCGGCTGGCACCGCGAGGCCGGCTTCTGGGATGCGTCGCCGGGCAAGCCGGCGGGCACGCCCTGACGGCTGCGCGGCTGTCCTCTCCGGCCCGTCGCGGTGTAGGCAGGCTGTGGCGGAGTGAAGCGCCGTCGGGACCAGTCGCGCTCCGGCGCTTCAAGGCTTGACCACCTCGATCGGAATCCTTTGAAACCGATCGAGACGATGGTCGTTCGTCAGAAAGGCGTCGCACTCTGACCAGATCGCGGCACCGAGGTGTAGGGAATCTGGAGCTTTGAAGCCGTATTGCGCACGAACTCCAGTAGCCAGATCGACGACTTCGCGAGACAAGGGAACCATGACTTCAACGATTTCTTCGAAATAATCGTCGAAGTCCTCGAGCAGTGCGGCGTTCTCATCTCTTAGAGGCTTCACTCGGCATTCGAGCCGGGTCAAGTCGCTCGTCACGATCACGAGGTCGCCGGCCGAAAGCCGTGAGTCGAGGAGCTCTGAATAAGGACTGACCTGCTCCACGTCGTAGATGATGACAGCGCTGTCCAAGTAGATGCGCACAGGTCATTGACTCCAGCTTTCCCGTTCGGACTTCAAGTATGCGTCGATTTCTTCTCGGGTCCGGGGCCGATGACCGCGAGCGCACTGCCGCAGGCGAATCTCGGCCAGGACTTCTCGGTAGGGTTTCCGAGGCTCGCGCCGAAGGGCCTCCAGAGTCAAGCGGACTCTCCCGGATTTCAGGGGCAAGGGTTCATCCAAGGCGACTGTCTGGTCGTCCCTGAGCGTGCCGGTAAGGACATAAGGTTTCGCCATCCAGTGCCTCCTCGAGATCAAGACTACCACCGAAGTCCTCTTCTGGCCGCATTTCGTCGTCGCGAGTAGAAGGCTGTGGCGGACTTTCCGTGACTGTCCTCCCGGTCCCTCGCGGTATAGGCTCTGCCGCGAGCATGACTTCGGGGAGGAGACCTGATGACCGCCCGCCGTCTCGTTTTCTTTGCATCGATCCTCGTCCTGGCCGCTGCGGCTGACGCCGCGCCCGCCGTTCCACCCGAGGCGTACTCGGGCTTGCGCTGGCGTCTGGTCGGTCCGCTTCGCGCCGGTTGGGGGACTTCAGCCACTGGGGTGCCGGGCCAGCCGGAGACCTTCTGCTTCGGCGCGGCCGATGGCGGAGTGTGGAAGACCACCGACGCCGGGCGTACCTGGAGCCCACTGTTCGAGCGCGAGACCACGGCGTCGATCGGCGATCTGGCTCTCGCGCCGAGCGATCCGGCGGTCCTCTACGTGGGCACCGGCCAGGTCACTCAGCGCTGGGACATCACCTCCGGGAACGGCGTCTATCGGTCCGGCGACGGTGGCAAGACCTGGGAGCACCGCGGGCTCGGCGACAGCCGGCACATCGGCCGGGTGTGGGTCGATCCCAGGAACGCCGATACGGTGCTGGTGGCCGCGCTGGGCCATATGTTCGGTCCCAATCCCGAGCGCGGCGTCTTCCGCACCACGGATGGCGGCAGGACGTGGCAGAAGGTCCTGTTCGTGGATGAGCGCACGGGCGCCACGGACCTCGCCGTCGACCCGTCCGCCCCCGATGTCGTCTTCGCCGCCTTCTGGCAGGTGCGCGGCTATCCCTGGCTGTCCTACTTCACGCCCAACGTCGGGCCCGGGAGCGGAATCTTCAAGTCGACCGACGGCGGCAGGACCTGGGCGCGGCTTTCCGGCCATGGCCTGCCCGCCGGACCGCTGGGCCGCATCGGCCTCGCCGTGGCGCCGGGCAGCAAGGGCGCACGCGTCTACGCCACGATCGATGCCGGGACCGGCGGGCCGTCCGGCCTCTATCGCTCTGACGACGCCGGCGGCACCTGGCAGCGGGTCAATCCCACGTCGAGCCTCGCCGGCTCCTATTTCGCGAATCTCACGATCGATCCCAAGAACCCGGACACGGTTTGGGTCACGGGGCAGTCGCTGCGGCGCTCGACCGACGGAGGGAAGACCTTCGCGGCCGTCCGCGGCGCCCCGGGCGGCGACGACTATCACTTCCTGTGGATCGATCCCGATCATCCCGAGCGGATGATCACGGCGAGCGACCAGGGGACCGTCGTCACCGTCAACGGCGGCGCCAGCTGGAGCTCCTGGTACAACCAGCCGACGGGGCAGTTCTACCATGTCGCGACCGATGACCGCTTCCCGTACTGGATCTACGGCGGCCAGCAGGACAGCGGCACGGTGGCGGTGGCGAGCCAGAGCGATTACGGCCAGCTGACCTTCCGCGACTGGCATCCGGTGGGCGGCGACGAGCGGGACTACGACATTCCGTTCCCCGGCGATCCCGACGTCGTCTACGGCAGCGGCCTCGGCGGGCGCCTGTCGCGCTGGGATGCCCGCACCGGGCAGGTGCAGAACGTCGCGCCCTGGCCGGTGTCGAGCTACGGCAAACGGCCGTCGGAAGCGCGCTACCGCACCTCGTGGATCACGCCGCTGGCGATCTCTCTCGTGCCGCCGCATGCCATCTATGTGGGCACGCAGGTGCTTTTCCGTTCGACCGACGGCGGTCAGAGCTGGGAGACCGTGAGCCCCGACCTGACCGGCGCCGTCCCGGGCCTTCCGGGCTGCACAGGGGACGTGCCCCTCGCGCATGCGAAGGCCTGCGGCTACGGCACCATCTCGACGATCGCGCCGTCGCCTCTGGAAAAGGACCTGGTCTGGGTGGGGACGGACGACGGGCTGATCCAGAGGACCGGGGACGGCGGCAAGACCTGGCAGGACGTGACGCCGCACGGGCTGCCCGAGTGGAGCCGCGTCGCCCAGATCGACGCCTCGCCGACCTCGGCGGCCACCGCCTACGCCGCTCTGGACCGCCACCGGATGGACGATCTCCGGCCCTACGTCTACGTCACGCACGATTCCGGCAAGACCTGGCGCGCGGCCACGAGCGGCCTGCCGGAAGGCGCCTGGGCCGGCGTCGTCCGCCAGGACCCCGTGCGGGAGGGGTTGCTGTTCGCGGGCACCAGCCGCGGCGTCTACGTCTCCTTCGACGACGGCGCCGCCTGGCAGCCGTTGCAGCTCAACCTGCCGACGTCCGGCGTCAACGACCTCACGATCCACGGCAACGACCTGATCGCCGCCACCGAGGGACGGGCGCTCTGGGTGCTCGACGACTTCACGCCGCTGCGCCATCTCGGGAGAGAGACCGCCGCGGACCAGATCCTCATCCCGCCGGCCACCGCCTTCCGGATGGCTGCCAACCAGAATCGCGACACGCCGCTGCCTCTCGACGAGCCGCGGGCGCACAACCCACCCGCGGGCGCGATCATCGACTATGTCCTGCCGGCGGCGACGCAGGGACCGGTCGTCCTGGAAATCGCCGACAGCCAGGGGCAGGTGGTCCGCCGCTTCCGCAGCGACGAGACGCCGGCGCGACCGGAGGCGCGGGCATACTTCGCCGAGGACTGGCTGCAGCCTCCGGCGCCGCTGCCGGCCCGCCCCGGACACAACCGTTTCGTCTGGGACCTGCGCGCGCCCCGGCCGCGCGCCGCGAGCTACGACTTCTCGATTGCCGCCGTTCCCGGAGTGGACACGCCCGAGGTGCCGCAAGGCCTCTTCGTCCCACCGGGAACCTATGAGGTCCGCCTGACGGTGGGGGGCCGCACCGTGACTCGTCCACTGACCGTCGCGATGGACCCGCGGGTGCGGGCGACACCGGCCGACCTCGCGGCGCAACACGATTTCTATCAGGAGGTTACCAAGGCACTGGAGCAGACCACGGCGGCCCAGGAGACGATCAGCGCCGTCGCGGCCCGTCTGACCAGCCTCGACGAGGAGCTCGCCGGCCGCGCGGCTCTGCGCGAGACGGCCCGGCGCCTGGCGACCCGCGCCGGCCGGTTCCAGGGCGAGGCATCCGAGGAGAGCCCCGATGCTGCCGCCGACGTCCTCAACTCGCTGGCTACGGATCTCGAAGCCTGCGACTGCGCTCCCACCGGGCCGCAGAAGGAAGTCTTCGCAACCTACCGCAAGCAACTGGATGCGGCCCTGGCGGCATGGCAGGCCTTCGCGAGCGGTCCCTTGAGCGATTTCGACCGCCAGGTGCGCGCGGCGGGGCTGGCGCCGGTCGTGCCGTAAGTTCCCCCCTCCCGCCCGACCTCACCCCCGACCCCTCTCCCATCTCCCACCCATCCACCCGGGAGAGGGGCGCCCCCTCCCGACCCTCGCGAGCACGGGAAGACAAGCTTCCCCCTCTCCCGGCGGTTGGGTGGGAGATGGGAGAGGGGGATTGAGGGGGTGAGGTCGGGCGGGGGAAGGCCCCAGCAACCGGTAAGTTAACCCTATGGGGTCAGGGGGTGAGGGTCACAGGCCCACCATCCGAGCGCTCACGTCCCAGAGGCGCCTGGCCAGCACCTCGTCCTGGGCGAGCGGCGCCGGGTCCACGGGTCTGCCTTTTTCGAAGTACTTGCCGGTGACTCCTTCCAGGTCAGCGCTTGCGGCCAGCTGCACGATGGTCTCGGCGCCCTTCTCGGCGCTGACCATGGTGGGCCGGAGCAGGAGATAGATGATGGGTTTGACCCACCCTGGCGCCCCTGACCAGATGTTGGTGGCGACGACTCCGGGATGCAGGCTGTTCGAGGTGACGCCGTTGCCGGCGAGGCGGCGCGCGAGCTCGTTGGCGAACAGGATGTTGGCGAGCTTCGAGCGCGAGTAGGCCCGCATGATGCGATAGCCGCCGTGCTCGTAGCCGAGGTCGGCGAAATCGAGGGTGCCGTGGCGGTGGCCTTCGGAGGCGACCGTGACCACCCGGGCCGGAGCGCTCCGCACGAGCAGATCGGTGAGGAGGTTGGTGAGCAGGAAATAGCCGAGGTGGTTGACGGCGAAGGTCATCTCGATGCCGTCCACCGTCAGGCGACGCTCCTTGTTCACGGCGCCCGCGTTGTTGACCAGGACGTCGAGCCGGTCGTGGCGGGCCAGCACAGCCTCCGCGAGCCGGCGGATGTCGGCTTGCGAGGAGAAGTCGCAGAGGAGGTGCGATACCTCGGCCGTACCGCTTCGCGCCTTCACATCGGCTGCGGCGGCCTCGGTGCGCCCGCGGTCGCGGCCGACCAGGACGACCCGGGCGCCGCGCCGGGCCAGCGCAATCGAGGCCTCGCGACCGATGCCGCTCGTCGCGCCGGTGATCAGGATGGTCTTGCCGCGGATATCCCAGGCCATGAGCGTCTCCGTTCAGTAGATCTCCATCCCCTCCGCCTCGACGGTGACGGTCGTTCCGGCTTTCCCTTCGGAGATGGCGACGAGGTCCCGGAGGGCGCCGATGGCGGCGACCTTGCCGGTGGCTTCGGCGAACTCGATGGCAGCCTGGATCTTCGGGCCCATGGAGCCGGCGGGGAACTCGATCTCGCGCAGGGCGGCGGGCGAGGCACGCCGGATCGCCCGTTGGCTCGGCTTGCCCCAGTCGAGATAGACCGCGTCGGCGTCGGTGGCCATGATGAACAGGTCCGCCGCGAGCTCGCGGGCGAGGAGCGAGCTCGCCAGATCCTTGTCCACCACCGCCTCGGCGCCCTGGAGCTTGCGGCCCGGACGGTACATCGTCGGGATGCCGCCGCCGCCGGCGCAGATCACGATGCAGCCCTTCTCGAGCAGCCAGCGGACCGGCCGGATCTGGAAGATCCGCTGCGGGCGCGGCGAGGCGACGACGCGGCGGAACCTGTCTCCGTCCGGCGCCATGACCCACCCCTTCTCCGCGGTCAGGCGATCCGCCTCCTCGCGGGTGTATCCCGGGCCGATGGGCTTGGTGGGATTCTGGAAGGCCGGATCGTTCGGATCGACCTCGACCATCGAGAGGATCGTGGCGAAGGGCTGCTCGAAGGGGAGGATGTTGCCGAGCTCCTGCTCGATCATGTAGCCGATCATCCCTTCGGTCTGGGCGCCGAGGACGTCGAGCGGATAGGTGCTCACCTCCGAGTACGCCTCACCTTGCAGGGCGAGCAGGCCGACCTGCGGGCCGTTGCCGTGCGAAATGACGAGCTGGTGCTCACGTCCGAGCGGAGCGAGCGCCTCCGCCGCGATCCGGACGTTCCTGCGTTGATTTTCAGCCGTCATCGGCTCGCCCCGGCGCAACAGAGCATTGCCGCCGAGGGCCACCAGGATACGCATCGAGAGCTCCTCGCGCCCCGGATGACCCCGGGGCGCCGCCGAAGAAAGGCGAAGTCTAGCAGGCGGGAGCGCAGCGACGCCCTTGTGAAGTCCTTGCAATCCTTGACAGCCCTCTCCGGCGGCCCTAGCATGCGGTAGGACCATTGATTTTCTTGGCCCCAGGAGGTTCCCGTGCGTCGAATCGCCTTCTCCTTCCTGCTGTTTGTGGCGCTCGGTGCGAGCCTCGCCACGGCGGCGAGCCGCGTCGGAAACGAGTGGAGGATCAACACCAACGACACGCCACGCCAGCGCTATCCGGTCGCGGCGCTCGACGGGCACGGCGGAGCTCTCGTCGTCTGGGCCAACACACGCCTCGGAATCCTCGGCCGCCGGGTGTCGCTCGCCGATCCCAACGCGGCGGGCAGCTCCGAGATGACGCTGCTCCCCAACGTGAACCTCCCTTCGATTCCGGGCGAGGGCGTGGTGGTGGCGCACAAGGAGCCGGCGCTGCTCTCTGAGGCGGACGGCAGCTTCTGGGTGTTCTGGTCGCGCGAGAGGGCGTACCTCCGGTCGGTGCCGTTCTATGAGACGCGCAAGGTGCTCACCCAGGAGATCCGCGCCCGCCGTTTCGACGCGCAGGGCGCTCCGCTGGGACCTGTCCTTTTCGTCGGCGAAGGGGCGCCGCCCTTCCAGAGCAAGCCGCGCGTGCTGCGCACCTCGACGGGGACGATCGCCGTGGTCTGGCAGTCGGACGACCAGGTCGCCGGCGCGACCGCGGGCGACGGTGTCTTCGCGCGCTTCCTCAACGCCTCGGGCACGCCGCTCGGTCCTGCGTTCCGGGTGAACCCGGTGCTCCCCAACCCGGCCGCGGCCAATGCCGCGCTCGCCGCCGACAGCGACGGCCGGGTGCTGGTCGCGTGGGAAGCCTCGGACGGCAACTCGCCTGGCGTCTATCGCCGGCTCTACACCGCGCAGGGGGTTGCCCTCGGGGACGTGCAGCGGGTCAACTCGGGGACCATCGGGCGGCAGGGCGCCCGGCCGGCGGCGGGGTTCCTCCCGGGCTCCGGTTTCCTCGTCCTCTGGCAGGGCGCGACCGGCGAGCGTTTCCGCACCCGCATCTACGGCCAGCGCTTCGACAGCGCAGGGCAGCGCATCGGGGGTGAGATCGAGGTGTCGCACGGCGCCCTGGAGTACGAGTACGACCCGTCGATCGTCGTGACCTCGCACGGCACCTACTTCGCGGCCTGGATGCTGTGGGACAGCAGCTTCCCGCGCGCGGTGCGCGGTCACGAGCTGGCCGGCGACGGCTCGCCGATCGGTGAAGAGATCAACGTCAGCACCTTCCGCGTCGACGCCCAGTACCGCACCTCCCTCGCCGCCGACCCGCACGACGGCGTGCTCGCGGTGTGGGAAGGTTTCTGGAACCGCCACGCCGGAATCTCGGCGCAGCGCATCAGCGAGTGAAGGGGGCGCGGGGGAGGGTTGGGGTGTGGGTTGCAGCCGCAGCCCTCTGGCTCCTCGTCCTTCTCCTCTGGGGCATCGACGTCGGGGGAGCCTCCGTTCCCCTGCCGCTCTCCCGCGTCGCGGTCCTCCTCGCCCTCGCAGCGACCGCGGTCTGGTTGACCCGGCTGCTGGTCCGCCGCCTCGCCGGCAAGCGGGGGAGGGCTCTGGCAGCGGCGGCCGTTCTCCCGGCCCTGCTCATCCTTTCTTTGACGGTGCGCTGCGTCGGCCTCTCGCATGAGGTCGAGGGGCGCTACTACCTGGACGAGGGGACCTACTACCACCACGCCAGCGAGATCAACGCGGGGCGGATGCTCCGGCTCTCCTTCGTCTACCCGCACCTGATGTACTACCTGGATGCGGTGGCGCTCTGGATGGCGTCGCTCTTCCCGGGAGCAGTGAAGGCCTGGGCCGGCGCGGTGGGGGTGAACGATCCCCTCGGTATTTCGTGGCTGCTGCTGCGCGGGGTGGTGGCGCTGCTCTCCGCTCTCACCGTGGTTCCGGTCTACCGCATCGCCGAACGGCTCACCGGAGTGACGGGCGGGGCCGTGGCCGGGTTGCTCCTGATCGCCTCGCCTCTCTTCAACGATGGCTCGCACCTCAACACCTGCGACGTCCCATCGGCTGTCTTCGCCACGCTCTGCCTGCTCTTCGTAGCGCGGCTGGTGGATGAGGAGACGACGCGCGACTACCTGCTGGCCGGGCTCTTCGCGGGCCTCGCCGCCGGGAGCAAGTACCCGGCAGGACTGGTGGTGGTGGCGATCATCGCGGTCTGGATCCGCTGGCGGTGGGCCCGCCGCGATCTCCGTTTCGGGCTGTTGTGGGCCGGATTGGCGGCCGTCGCCGCGTTCCTGGCGGTGATGCCCAGCCTGCTTGTCTTTCCGCAGGCCGCGTTCCTGGGCGGACGCGGGATCTTGTTCGGCGCCCGCCAGTACGGCCAGGGCGGATGGCTCGGAGTTGTTCCGCGCAGCAACTCCCTGTATTACGCCCGGGCGCTCCTCGCGAGCTTCGGGTGGGTGGCGGCGCTCGCGGGGCTCTCCGGGCTGGTGGCGATCCGCCGGGAGGAGCGGTCTCGCTGGCTCTGGCTGTTGCCGTTCCCCATCCTCTATCTGGCGCTGATCACCTCGATGAGCATGGTGGTGCGGCGCAATCTCTATCCGGTGGTGCCGATCGTGGCGGCCCTGCTGGGGATCGGGATCGGGGTCTGGCTCGGCCGGATCCGGGAGGCGCGGTGGGGCGCGCGTCTGCGGCCGGTTCTGGTCGCGGCTCTGCTCGCCGTCTGCCTGGTCCAGCCGGCCTGGCAGACCGGAATCCAGGCGATGGCCCTGGCCAGGCCGAGCACGCGCGAGATGGCCGGGGAGTGGATCCGGGCGCACGTGCCGCGCGGGGCTTCCATCGCCAAGGAGTCCTACACGCCGGACTTCCCCGAGGGTGAATACCGGGTCTTCCACCGCCGCTTCGTGACCCGGCTCTCTCTCGCGGAGCTCCAGCGGTTCGACTACGTCCTGGTGGCGAGCGCAGCCTACGGCCGGTTCCACGATCCCGCGGCGCTGACGCGGCCCCACCAGAGAGAGATGGCGGAGCGCTACACCGAGATTTTCCGCTCCTGGCCGCTGGTCCACGAATGGGTGCCCTCGGAAACGCAGGACGGGCCGGTGATCCGGTTGTACCGGAGGCCCCCTCCCCTGGCCTCTTCCCCGCAGAGCGGGAGAGGTTTCTCGCCGGAGTCGGCTCAGCCCTCGGTTCAGGTTCTCGCGGCCCTTCAGGCCGCGGAGACTGCGGGTCCCGTTGACCCAGGGAATCGGCCTGCGGCCTCATCCCTGGGCTGGAGTCTCCCGGCCCGTTGGGCCGGATGGGCCGGCCCCCCGCGTCATCCCGCAAGGCGCTTTTTCCATCAAGAGAAGCCTTTTCTGGAGGTCACCCCTGGTGAGATGCAGCGGCAGAGGGGAAAGTCCCCTTGGCTTTGGAGCCTCTGGGAATGGGGCTTTGGAAGCTATCGACTCAGGGCTCTTTGCAACTGGCGGGTCTAGTCAGCTGCGAAGGGTGAGATGAGCCGGCACATAGCGGGAGATTGTGGAGCCCGAGGCGATGAAGAACGACGGGAAAGAGGACTTCTTCGACCGGTGGTGGGCGAGCTCGCGCCCCTTTCGATGCCGGTCAATCGGCGCACACGCCCCTGGGACCGCCGGTGTCCCCCGCCGGCATCATCAAGACAGTGGGCCGGGAGGTGGAACCGAGGTGGGCTGCTTACCGACAAAAGCGCTGGCCCGCCGACCGTCCTCAAGCACGCCTGCGGGGAACGGTGCTCATGCGTTCCTGGCGATGTCATTGACGTGCCTGCGCAAGTCAGCTAGTCTCAAGGCAACCGGCTGATCCGAAAGGACCATCGAGGCAACCGGCACCGTACCCTGAGACGCGTACACGATCTCATTCTTGATTAGAGTGCTGATCTTTGACTTCCTGTACTCTTTCCTGGTAGGGCTCGTTCTTGTGATCGCTATGCTCCCTTTCGCAGCGCTGTCAAAGTCGGACTTAGGCGGCTTTATGGTTTCCTCGTCCAATCAACTTAAGATCTGTCTGCGGGACCCGATTTCCGAGATCGCCGAGGCTGCGTTGCTGCTCAATCAGGCGGTCGATGCGCATGCGGCAGGCGACTACGAGCTGGCGGCCGCGCTGATCCGTGAAGCTGACAATCCTGCGGTTCGTGCTTGGACTGAGTCTCTCTGGGGTAGCAAGAGTCCGTACGCGCCGAAACCGCAGCATCCGCCGCGTCCATCGTTGGGCCGAGCTGCGGCACGGATACCTTCCGCTGCCCTACAAGCCGAGTTGCATAGGCGAGACGGTTACCACTGCCGCTTCTGTGGAATCCCGGTCATCCGGAAACGAGTGCGAGAGTACTTTCGCCAGAGCTATCCGCACCTCCCCATCTGGGGGAGACGCAACTGCGAGCAACATGCGGCCTTACAAGCCATGTGGGTGCAGTATGACCATATCATCCCGCACTCCCGGGGTGGCGAGAACGACTTGAGGAACCTGGTCGTTACGTGTGCACCCTGCAACTATGCGAGGATGGAGTGCACGCTTGAAGAGGCCATGCTTTCAGATCCACGGGCGCGCGAGCCGATACGTAGTTCTTGGGACGGACTGGAGCGCCTTCTGAAGCTGCACCCAACCCCTGCACCGGACTGCTGGCGCAGCTGGTGAGGGGCAATCACGTTGGCCGTCACGAGGAGACAGGCTAAATGACAAAGCTCGAAAAGGCCTGCGAGCAGCTTCTCTATGACCTTTCGGATCGGCTGGCCTTTCTAAGAAAGGCGAGGTGATTTTGGGCGGGCGACCGCAGCGAACATCGACGCCGAGGAAGGAAGAATCACTCGCTTCCACGCGAAGGTCACCCTCGATGAGACTCAAGGTATCGATGCATTCCGATCTGAACCGCCTCCGATTCTCGAGGTTACCTTGACCCTGCTCTTCCCTGTCAAGTACGATGCCACACTGCTCCCGTTCTTCCTGACCTATTACCGGCGGCTCGGCATCACACGTTTCGTCTGCGCACTCTGCAATGGGCGCGAGAATCCAGTCTGGCTTCAAGTCCGGGAATGGACGGATCAAGTCGATGTACGTTTCTGGTATTGCGACGAAGCAAACTATTGCGGACCGCTCGAGGCGACTGTGCTCGAGAGAATCCGGGGCACTTTGCCCGGTCCGTGGCATGTTGTCGTGGACCTGGACGAGTTCTACTGGTTGCCGGACCGGACGACACTGCCTGAGCTTGTCCTACGACTGGGCCGGGGTGGTTACGCGGGCGCCCACTGCAGCTTCGTGGACAGGGTCGCTGAAAGCGGGCTCCTCGTCTCTCCCGGATACAGCCTCGAGGCTTCTTATCCGCTTGCCTGTGATCTGACGCGAGCTCTGGGTGGTAATTGCGACAAGGTCCCGGTCGTCCAGGCTGGCGTAAAGTTATTGAGCGGGCACCATCGGCTGGCTAGGGCCAGGCCTTGCTTGGACATTGGGGAACTTCATCATTTCAAGTGGCGCCTCGGTGTGGAATCCTACCTCCGCGCGCGATATCAAACGCTGGCGGGGCTCCGTCTTGCTTGGGCCAAGGAGTCCCTGGAAGGTGCCGAGAGATGCGCGCGCGGACGCGTGCGCTTGGACGGCCTACGGATCTGGATGCCGCCGGCATTGGGCATTTGATGCTCGCAAGAGGCAGAGGAGGCTCCGATCGATGCCACAACTGTTCCGGGTGTTCCTGATCCCGACCCTTCTCGCGCTCAGCGGCTGCCAGGGGCAGCCGGGCGTCGCGCCGGAGCTCCCACCTCCCGCGGGCGCGCTGTGCACGTCGATCCCGCAGGAGGGCGGCGCCCGGTCGCTTTTCCATGCGCTGGCCTGCTATCGCCAGATTGCGGCCTGGGGCGGCTGGCCGACGCTCCAACCGGCCGAGCCGCTCCATCCGGGATCGCGCAGCGAGAGCGTCGGGATCCTCAAGGAACGCCTGCGCGCCGAGGGCCACTTCCCCGGCCTGTCGCCGGGAGAGAGCGAGGGCTACGACTACGATCCGGCGGTGGCCGCCGCCGTGATCCGCTTCCAGCGGCTCCACGGCCTGGAAGCAACCGGGAGCGTCGACGACAAGACCCTGGCCGCGCTCAACGTGCCGGCCGCCGGCCGCGTCCGCCAGATCGAGTTCAACCTGGAACGTTGCCGCCGCCAGCCCGAGACGCGAGATCTCCATCTCACCGCCTGGGTCAACCCGGACGGCACGGTCAGCTTTCGTCCCGATCCTTGGCTGGAGAACGCCGAGCGGGAGGAGCGGCTGCCGGCCGAGAGCCGAGCCCCCGGAGACTCGACGAGCAACCCAGGCCCTCGAGCGGACGCCCTATAGCTCAATCGCCTCCAGCTCGTCGATCCGCTCGCGGACCAGATCGAAGCCTCCCTGCCAGAAGGCGCGATCGGTCATGTCGATCCCCATCTCGCCGAGGATGGCTTCCGGGCTTTCCGAGCCGCCGTAGGAGAGCAGGTCGAGATAGCCGGGCTTGAAGCTCTCGCCCTCTTCCTGGTAGCGCCGGTAGAGCGCCAGGACCAGGAGCTGTCCGAAGCTGTAGGCATAGCAATAGAACGGCGTGTGGTAGATGTGGGGGATGCTCAGCCACTCGTAGCGGAACTCGGGCGCGACGTCCACGCTGTCGCCGAACTGCGTGTGCAGGTTGGCGATGTAGAGGTCACAGAGGTCCTCGATCGAGGAGCCGCCGAGGATCGCCTGGTGCGCCTCCCGCTCGAAGAGGACGAAGGAGGCCTGGCGCAGGACCGTGGCGTACACGTCGTCCACCGCCGACGCCAGGATCTCGCGCCGGATCAGCGGGTCCCGCTCGTCGCGGAGCAGCCGGTCGGTCATCAGCATCTCGCCGAAGACCGAGGCGGTCTCGGCGAGCGGCAGCGAGGCGTGCTGGGTGAGGATCGAGTGGTGCTCGGCGAGCATGCTGTGCACCGCATGGCCGAGCTCGTGGGCGAGCGTCGCCACGTCGCGCACGCGGCCGGCGTAGTTGACCAGCACCCAGGGGGTGAAGCGAGGCAGGATCGTGGAGCAGAAGGCTCCTCCGCGCTTGCCCTTGCGGATCTCGCTGTCCATGTGGCTCTCGGCGAACACCCGCTCGGCCATGGCGGCGAAGCGCGGATGGAACGCCTCGAAGGTCTCGAGGACCGAGCGCACCGCGTCCGCATAGGGGACGTTGCGGTCCGACGGCGCGAGCGGCGCGTAGACGTCGTAGCGGCGCAGCCGGTCCATGCCCAGCCAGCCGGCCTTGAGGCGGAAGTAGCGCTGGAAGAGCGGAGCGTTCTCGCGCGTCGTCTCGAGCAGCGCGTCGACCGCGGCGTCGGGGATGTCGTTGTCCGTGTTGCGCACGGCGATGGGCGAGGAGTAGCCGCGCAGGACCACGCTCTCGTCGTGCCAGTCGCGCACGCGGTTGATGTAGATCTGGCCGAGGATCGTCGCCTCCTCGGCATACACCCGCTTGTACAGCTCGTGATAGGCGGCTTCGCGCAGCTCGGCACGCGGCGAGAAGGCGTAGCTCGTCAGCCCGTCGCGCGTGAGCTTCTGGACCTCGCCGTCCACCTCCAGCGTGAACTCCAGCCGGTTGGTGATCATCGAGTAGAGCGTCAAGACCGCGCCGATGCCGTTGTCATCCTTGATGTTGATGATCTGCTCGGATTTTTCGTCCAGGGTATAGGGCTTGAGGCGGCGCAGGTCCTTCAGGTAATGGCGGAAGTCGGGATTGGCGGCGTCCTGCGGCAGGAGAGCGGCCACCTCCTCGTCGGACAGGCCGCGCCACCAGAGGGTGAAGAAGAGGATCCGGTTGTACGCCGCGGTGGTCGCCTGCTGGACCCGGTTGCGGAAGGCGAGGGCGATCTGGTTGCTGGTGTCGGAGTAGAACCAGAGCGAGGCGTACCCGGAGAGCGCGTGCGTCTGCTCGATGAAGCTCTCGTAATGGCGCAGGAGGTCCAGGAACTCCCCGGGGTCCGTCTGCGGCGTGAGGCTCGCGCGGCGCGACTCGAAGGCGGCGACGGAGGTCTCGAGCTCGGCGAGCCGCTGGGAGATCACCGCCTCGCTCGGATCCGGGAGAAGCTCGGAGAGGTCCCAACGGCCGAGCTGATAGGTGGTGCTGTTTTCGGTGAGGACTGTCATGGCATCCCTATTTTAGCCGAGGAGCCGGGAGGATCACCGCCGCGACGCCTCGGGTCCGCGCCAGCTCGTTGAACGCCGGCAGGTCTTTGTCCCAGATCTCGTGGAGCTTCGCCAGCTCGGCGTCGATCGCGGCGGTCAGCCGGGTCTTGACCGCCACCTGCTGGTCGGTGGGGCGGTAGTCGCCGGATCCCGCCGAGGTGGCGAGCGCGTTGAGCTTGTCGTTCAGCCGGACAGGATAGTTGAGCGGGTCCTGCCGGCTCTTGTTCTTCGTCTGGTAGAGCGCCTCCTCGACCGTGGTCATCTTGCGGTCGAGCGCCTTGGCCGCGTCGAGCAGCTCCTGGTTCCCCTGCGGGCTCGGCGCGTCCTCGAGCCGGTCCCGGAGGCCGTTGAGCTGCCCTCGCACCTCGCGGATGCGGCGGATGGAGTCGTGCATCTCGGTGAGCTTGTCGCGGATCTCCAGGAGGAACTGGTGCTGCGCCGTGAGGTCCGCGGCCGTCGCCTTCGACCGCGGGTCGGCCAGGACCCGGAGCGGCGCAGTCTCCACCTTGCCGGTCTTCTCCCCATCGGTCTTCTCCTCATCACCGAGGGTGAGCCGCACCTGATAGTCGCCGGGGAGGACCCGGGGCTGCGCCGGGTCGCCGCTCCACAGGATGAGGCCGGGGAACGAGGAGGCCTGCTTGTGGCGCAGGTCCCAGATGAAGCGGTTGAGCCCTTTCTCGACGGTGGGCTTCGCCTCCTCCTCGTCCTCTTTCTTCCGTTCGTCGGCTTTCTCCTTCTCCCGCTTCGCCGGATCTTTCTCCGGGTTGCCGGTCTCGGGTTTCTGCGCCGGGTCCTGCGCCTTTTCGGCCTTTTCCTTGGCCTTCTCTCCCTTGTCCTCCCCGGCAGGCTTGTCCTCGGCCTTCCCCTCGAAGGTGCGGAGCACGCTGCCGTCGTGGTCGAGGATCTCGATGCGGGCGGTCTCACCCGGCCGGACGTCCGGGAGCCAGTAGTAGATCGCCGTGCCGTTGGGCGGATTCTCCCCCTGGCCGCTCGGCGGCGGAGCGTCGTCGTCGCCGTTGGAGACCGTGGTGAGGCGATAGGCCGGGGCGGGCGTGAAGAGGTGGGGCGCTTTGGAGTCGGCCGGCAGCTGGCGCAGCAGCGCGAGGCCGTCGAGCACCCAGAAGCCGCGCCCCTGGGTGGCGGCGATCAGGTCCCCCTGCTTGATCGTCAGGTCGGTCACCGGGACGATCGGCAGGTTGAGCTGCAGCGGCTCCCACCGGCCGCCGTCGTCCCAGGAGACGTAGGCCCCCCGCTCGGTTCCGGCGAAGAGCAGGCCGCGGCGCTCGGGATCGGCGCGGATGACGCGCGTGAAGTGCTGCGGATCGATGCCGTTCGTGATGCGGCTCCAGGTCGCGCCCCAGTCGGTCGTCTTGTACAGGTAGGGATGCTGGTCGTCCAGCTTGTAGCGGGTCGCGGCCACGTAGAGGCCGCCCTTGTCGAACGGGCTCGCCTCGATGCTGTTGATCTGGGCCCACTCGGGCAGATCGGGCGGCGTGACGTTCTTCCAGCTCTTGCCGCCGTCCCGGGTGAGAGAGATGAGCCCGTCATCCGAGCCGGTCCAGATCACCCCCTTCTCCAGGGTGGACTCGGCCACGGTGAAGATTGTGTCGTAGTACTCGATGCTGGTGTTGTCCTTGGTGATCGGGCCGCCGGAGGGTCCCTGCTTGCTCTTGTCGTTGCGCGTCAGGTCCGGGGAGATCGCCTCCCAGGTCTGCCCTTCATTGGTCGACCGGTAGAGCCGGTTGGCCGCGGCATAGAGCGTGTTCGGGTCGTTCGGCGAGAAGAGGACGGGGAAGTTCCACTGGAAGCGGGCCTCGAGCTCGGCGGCGCCCCAGCCCATCGGGTCGTCCGGCGCGGGGTTGACGTCGCGGAACTCCTGGGTCCTGTGGTCGATCCGGTTGAGGAAGCCGCCGTAGGAGCCGCCATAGACGACGTCGGGATCGCCGGGGGCGGCGACCACGTAGCCGCTCTCGCCGCCCGCCGTCACCTGCCAGTCGTTGAAGCCGATGCCGCGCCCGCTGGTGGAGCGGCTGAGGATGCGCAGGGCCGAGTTGTCCTGCTGCGCGCCGAGGATGCGGTAGGGGAAGTTGTTGTCCGTCGAGACCCGGTAGATCTGCGCGGTCGGCTGGTTGTTCTGGGGCGTCCAGGTGCGCCCGCCGTCGAACGTGACGTTCACGCCGCCGTCGTTCGACTCGATCATGCGCAGGGGATCGGCGGGATCGATCCACAGGTCGTGGTTGTCGCCGTGCGGCGTGCGGATCGTCGAGAAGGAACGGCCGCCGTCCTTCGAGCGGTGGAACTGGACGTTGAGGACGTAGACGACCTCCTCGTCCCTGGGATCGGCGTAGATCCGGCTGTAGTACCAGGCGCGCTGGCGCAGCGACCGGTCCTCGTTGGTGCGGGCCCAGGTCGCGCCGGCGTCCTTGGAACGGAAGACGCCGCCGTCCTCCGCCTCCACGATGGAGTAGAGGTTGTCGGGGTTGCTCGGCGAGACCGTGATGCCGATGATGCCCAGGGTCCCCTTGGGCAGGCCGGGGTTGTGGGTCAGCTCCTTCCAGGTGTCGCCGCCGTCGGTCGACTTCCACAGGCTTGAGCCCGCCCCGCCGCTCTCCATGCTCCAGGGGGTGCGCAGCACGCGCCAGTAGGAGGCATAGAGGATCCGCGGGTTGGTCGGGTCCATCGCCAGGTCGACGGCGCCCGCGTCGCGGCTGACGAAGTGGATGCGCTCCCAGCTCTTGCCGCCGTCTCTCGAGCGGTAGATGCCGCGCATGTCGCTGGGGCCGAAGAGGTGGCCGAGGACCGCGGCATAGACCAGATCCGGATTCTTCGGATCGATGCGGATCCGCGGGATGTGCCGGGAGTCGTCGAGGCCGGCGTGCTTCCAGGTGCGGCCGGCGTCGGTCGACTTCCACATGCCGGTCCCCTCGGACACGTTGCCGCGGACGGTCTCTTCGCCGCTGCCCGCGTAGATCACGTTCGGGTCCCAGGGCGAGACCGCGACGGCGCCGATCGAGCCGCCGAAGAAGCCGTCCGTCACGTTCTTCCAGGTGCCGCCGCCGTCCGTCGTCTTCCAGACACCGCCGCCGGTTCCACCGAAGTAATAGGTCTGCCGGTCGCCCGCGAGGCCGGTGACCGCGGCGACGCGGCCGCCGCGGTAGGGGCCGATCTCGCGCCAGTGGTAGGCCTTCCAGAGGTCGGCGTCGAGCACCCGGCCGGCGGCTGAGACCGCGGTGGTGCCGGCCAGCGCGAGGAGCAGTGCCAGAGGGAACGCGAGTCTGCGCGAAAGGATCATGCACATCTCCTGAAAGAAGGAACAGAAACGCGAACGGCCTGCCGAAGCAGGCCGCTGCCGGGAGCCCTCTCACCGCCCTCCTGCCGGAGGGCTGTCGTCGCGGAAACGACCATGAGACTACGGGTAGTCGTCGAGCTTCTCCAGCGGAAGGCCGCAGGGATAGAAGAGGTTGAACACCGGCTGCTCGATGACCTCGGCATAGTGGAGGAGAAGCGGGCCGTACTCCTCGATGCCGGACTGGCCGGCCTCGATCTGGTCGTACTCCTCCTTCGAGATCTCGAGCTGCTCGGCCATCTGCTCGGCCGTCTTCTGCCGCCGCTCACGGTGCTTGGTGATCAGCTCGCCGGCCTGTCCCTGCTTGGTGTCCGCCGACTTGCCGCTCTCGGCGAGCAGACGGGAGGTGGGGGTTTCGAGCTTGATGGCGATCTTGGCGAGGAGAGGACCCCACTTTTCAGCCGGTGATCCCCCGCCCTCCATCTCGCCGTACTTCTCCTGCGGTATACCCAGTCGGGAAGCCATCTCGTCAGACGAGATCTTCTTCCGCTCCCTTTCCTTCTTCAGGACATCTCCGAGTTTCACCGTCCCCTCCTTGTATCGTGGTTACGGCCCGCGGCGCGGATGAGCAGAGGCTTTCGAGGCCAGTCCCGGGGCCGAGACGTTCCAATGGCCCGGCGATGCTAGCACAAGCCCGCCACAGGGCTCTAGCACTGTAGGTGCGGCGCGCTACCGCCTGCGCGCCGTCGACAGGTTTTTCAATGCGTCGATCGGACGGCGGTCGGGGCTCATCAGCCTGATCGCGCGGCGGAAATAGCTCTCGGCGTCCTCGTAGAAGCCGGTCTCGCGGCTGATCTCGCCGGCGTAGTAGGCGGCCAGGCCGCAGCTCGGATCGCGCCGCAGGGTCTCCTGCAGCTCCCGGACCGCCTGGTCGGCGTGCGCCGAGGAGTGGAGGAACCGGCAGTACGCGAGCTCCGTCGCGTAGAGGCTGTTCTGCGGATCGCAGTCCGCGGCGAACTCCAGCAACAGGACCGCGTCCTTGTATTTGCCCTGCTCCATGAGAGCCTGTCCCTTCTTGAACTGGGCCTCGGAGTCGAGCAGGTCGGTCTTGATGCCGCCGAACGCGCCCGGCTTCTTCGCCCGCTCCTCGCGCAAGTTCTTGCGCCGGAAGAGCAGGGTATTGCGCTGCTCGGTGTCGGCGAGCTCGGCGAAGGCGCGGGCGCCGGCGAGGAAGAGCTCGCGCGCGCGGTCCTCCAGAGCGCGCAGCTCGGGACCCTCGAGATCCCAGGGCGCGAAGCGGCGGGAGAACTCCAGGAACTTCTCCTCGATGGCTCCGGCCGGTGCCGTCTCGGGCACGCCGAGCAGGTCGAAAGAATCCTGCCGGCGGTAGTCGAGGTAGGTCTGCATGATCTCGTTGCGCCGGCACTCGAGGTCGGCGGCGGCTGGAGCCTGGGGCCCGGCCGCCGGCTGTGGCGCGGCGGCCGAAGAGGCGGCCGGTGGGACGGCGGTCGCTGCGGGGACCGCGGCTGCCGGAGCCTGTCCGCTGCTGACCAGGGGGAAGCTCCCGGTGGTCTTGAGCACCGGCGGCGGCGCGTCCCTGGGCAGGGTGTCCGCGGGAACGACCACGCCGAGGATGGACAGCGCATAGAGGAGGCGCGTGATCTCGTCGACCGGCAGGCCGGTCGACTCCGCGAGCTCCCCCATGCGGCGGCCGGGCTTGATCGCCTCGGCGAGCTGCGCCTGCCGCTGGGTCAGCCGGATGTCGTCGAGCGGGAAGAGCGGCGCCGGGTGCAGGGCGAGCCGCTTGCCCACCAGGGAGGCGACCGACATGTCGACCTCTTCCTGCGGGACGAGCTTGGTGACGCCGGTGAGGATGAGCTGGGGCACCTTGACCTTGAGCGACAGCTTGTTGCGCAGGTCGTCCTCGACGACGTGGAACTCCGCGTCGCGCCAGGTGAAGACGTCGAGGAGCTTCTTGGCGAGGTTCTGCTGCAGGATCTTGAACAGGTCGACCGCGTTGACCAGCCCCGCCTCGATGAGCACCTCGCCGAGGAGGACTCCGCGCGCGGCCGAGCGGCTGAGGCAGGCTGTGAAGTCCTCCTCGCTCAGCTTCCCCCCCAGGACCATGTAGCGGCCGAGGGTCTCGTGAACGAGGTTCGAGCGGCAGTCGACCGGGACCCCTTCGTCGAGGACGATCTTCTTCCAGACCTGCCGGCGCCGGATCTCCAGCACGGCGGTCTTTCTCTGGGTGGCAAAGGCACAGAGGAGAGACGAGAAGGGGGTCTCCTGGAGGTTCCCCTCGCGCCGGCGGGCAATCTCCTCGAGCTGCTGGGGCGTCGGGATCACAGAACCTCGCTATGAGCTTGAATCGGCTGCCTGCGAGGGTAGCCGGAGCGCGTGCGGGTGTCAATTGGAGCCCTCACCCCCGGCCCCTCTCCCGCAAGCGGGCGAGGGGAGTAGGTTACCCAAGAGCCATGGTGAGGGTCTACGCCGGATCGGTATAGAGTCGCCTTCATGGACTGGCTCTGGAACGGCCCCGAAGACGGACCCCTCATCGCGCTGGCGCACGGCGCGGGGGCTCCCATGGATTCGCCTTCCCTGGAGGCCCTGGCCAAAGGCCTGGCCGCCGAGGGGTTGCGCGTGGCCCGCTTCGAGTTTCCCTATATGAAGGCCCGGCGCACCGGCGGCCGGCGGGGGGCTCCCGACCGCGAGCCGGTCCTCCTCGACACCTGGCGGACGGCCGTCGCCGAGCTCGGCGGGGGCCCATCGCTGGTCATCGGCGGCAGATCGATGGGCGGCCGCATGGCGAGCCGGATCGCCGACGAGGTCGGCGCGCGGGGGCTCGTCTGCCTCGGCTACCCCTTCCATCCTCCCGGCAAGCTCGAGCAGACGCGGACCGCACATCTCGAGCATCTGCGCACCCCGACCCTGGTGGTACAGGGGACCCGCGATCCTTTCGGGACTCCCGACGAGGTCGCCGGCTATCGCCTCTCGCCGGCGATCCGCATCGTCTGGCTCGAAGACGGCGACCACTCGTTCAAGCCGCGGGTCTCGTCCGGCCGGACCGAGCGGCAGAACCTGCAGGAGGCGGTGGACGCCGTGGCCGGGTTCGTCCGATCGCTGCCGTGACCGGCCAGCTCGCGGCGCTCGGGGCCGCTGTCCTGTGGGCCTGTACGGCCCTCTCCATCGATGGCGCGGCGCGCCGCATCGGCTCGCTGACCGTCAACCTCATCCGTCTGGTCTTCGCGTTCGGCTTCCTCTGTCTGGCCGGATGGCTCTTCCGCGGCCGTCCCCTGCCGGTGGATGCCACGCCCCACGCCTGGGCCTGGCTCACCGTCTCCGGCCTGGTCGGATTCACCTTCGGCGATCTCTGTCTCTACCGTTCCTACCTCGTCATCGGCCCCCGGCTCTCGACGCTGATGATGTCGCTGGTGCCGCTGATCACCGCGCTCGGCGGCTGGCTCGCTCTGGGAGAGACGTTGACGCCCCGCGACCTCCTGGGCATGACGCTGACCGTCGGCGGGGTCGCCTGGGCGATCCTGGAGCGCACGAAGCCGGCGGCCGGAGGAGCCGGGCCGGGCGGCCATGTCACGCCCGGCGGGATCCTCCTCGGGCTCGGCGGCGCGCTGGGGCAGGCGAGCGGGCTCGTCCTCAGCAAGATCGGCATGGGGACCTACAACGCCATGGCGGCCACCCAGGTGCGGGTGCTCGCCGGCATGACCGGGTACGCGCTCCTC
>DASPXX010000005.1:0-15120 GCA_035637095.1 Thermoanaerobaculia bacterium | reverse complement strand
GTGGAGCGGCTGCGGCGGGTGGTGCTCCGGCAGATCGAGCAGCGCTTCGGCGCAGTGCCGGTCACGGTCCGGCGGAAGATCGAGGCGATCGACTCCCTGGAGCCTCTGGCCGACCTCGCCGAACGAGTCCTCCTTGTTTCGGCGGTCGCCGATCTGGACGTGCACTGATCGCCCACGGCCGGGCGCTACAGGCCGCCCCCTACGGCCGGCCTGAGCCGAAGTCCGGGGCTGCGCTCCAGCTCTACAGGGCGAGGGTTGTAACATGTGCCGCATGGCCACGCGCTCCTCTCTTCTCTTCGCCCTTCTCCTGCCGATCCTCGCCGGCTGCGGGAGGCGCGAGGCTCCGGAGGCGCAGACGGCGGCGGCTCCTCCCCCTCCCCCACCCACCGCCCCGGCGTCCTCCCCCGCGGAGGCGCCGCGCCGGCGAGGGTGGCTGGGGGTGATCCTCTCCAGCGAATCGGTGGACGTGACGGCGGATTCCCAGGGGCGCCTCGCAGCCGTCTACGTGGAGATCGGGGACCCGGTCCGGAAGGGGGACCGCCTGGCGTCCCTCGATCCGCGGCTCGTCGCCCAGGACCTCGAGATGGCGCGTTCGGCTCTGCACGCGTCCGAGGCCGACGCCCGGCGCGCCGCGGCCGAGCTCTCCGAGGCGCAGGCGCGCTGGGACCGGCGGCGGAAGAACCCGGAGATCTTCTCCAAGGAGGACCTGTCCGAGGCCGAGCTGGCGGTCAAGACCGCGACGTCCGCCATGGAGGTCTCGCAGGCCCGCGTTGCGGAGCAGCGCGCGCGGGTGCGCCAGCTCGAGACGTCCGTCGGCCAGACCGACATCCGCGCGCCTTTCGCCGGCCGCGTCGCCGAACGCTTCGCCGATCCGGGCGCCCAGGTCGGCCCGGGGACGCCGGTGCTGCGGCTGATCAGCGGCGGCGACCTCCGGGTGCGGGCCGCGGTGCCTCCGGACGACGCGCGCCGGCTCGCCCCCGGCGCGGCGGTGATCGCCCGCGTCCGCGACCTGGGGCTCGACGTGCCCGGCCGCGTCGAACGCATCGCACCAGACGTGGACACCGCCTCGCAGATGGTCTTCGTGGAGATCCGCCTGGAGCCCGCTCCGCAAGCCGCGGAGAGGCTGCAAGCGGGGCTGGTGGTGGACGTGCGAGGATCCTCGTCCCCGGCCGCGGTCAAGGCCCTTGCAGAGAGGGGACGCCCGTGGGCCCACTCGTGATCTACCTGTTCGGAGACCACAATCCCAGGGTCGCGGCCCTCGTCCGGGAGCGGAGCTTCCACGACCTGGTCAGCGACCTCTTCGGCAGCGAGGAGCCGGACCTCCCTTCCCAGCGGCCGCCGGTCTGGGAGGATGCGACCCGCTTCGAGCTGCTGGCCGCGGACGGGGAGAGATACCGGGCCGGGAGGAGGTTGGTCCTGATTCCAGCCGTCGCCGAGCGGGGGCTCGTCGATCTCCTGCGCCCGGCTCTGGCGCGCTATGTGGACGTGGCCGCCGCGGCCGGAGCCGAGCTGCGGGCCGGCTACGGCCGGACCGCCGCCGCCGAGCGCTTCACCTGGTCTCAGGTGGGCCACTCGCTGCTCGCCGGCCTGTTTCTGGACCTCGCGATGGGCCGGGAAGTCTTGAGGTCGGGGATCTCGTCCCAGACCGCCGGCGATACCGTCATCTGGGCCTTCCAGGGAGTCTCCGCCGAAAATACCTTCGGCGTGACCGCGATCCCGACGGGACCGCAGCACCGGGCGATGTTCGCCGAGCTGTGGCACCACAGAGTCCGCCGGATCGTGCCCCGGATGAATCCATGTCTCGTCGAGGTCCTGCTCCGTATCGCCGGCGGACAGCAGGAGGCCGGCGGCTCCAGGGAGCTGCTGGTCCTCAAGCACCTCAAGCTGGTGCGGACGGTCGGGAGATCGCTCCAGCTCCAGGTGCCGGCCTTCGGAGCCGCGGACACCGAGCGGTTGCTCGTGCCGCTGAGCGAGGGCGCCCGGCAGCTCGTTGCGGATGCGATCGTCCCGGCGCTGGACATCCTGGAGGATCGCCACACCTGGTGGCAGGAGAGGATCCGGCACGAGGCCTACCGCCATGCGGCCGTCCGCCTGATCCTGGAGTATGGGGTCGACCACGTGGTCTCCGCGGGGGTGTGCGAGCCGTTCCCTCAGGCCGCGGAGATCCCGGTGGAATGGGGCCGCTGGCTGTGGCACGAGCCGGAGGGTCCGCGGACGGTGATCCCCCGCCGGCCCTCCTGCAGGAGCGAGGTCCCCCTTCCGTGAGCGGCTTCGACCTGCGGCAGGAGGGGGCGGTCGCCGTCATCACCGGCGGCGCGTCGGGAATCGGCAGAGGGGTGGCCGAGGTCTTCGGCGCGGCCGGCTACCGCCTGGTGCTGGCCGACATCGACGCGAGCGCCGGACGGCAGACCGCGGACGAGCTCGCGAGCCTCGGCTGCGAGGTGGAGCTGATCCCCTGTGACGTGGCCGACGCGAGCCAGGTCGCCGCCATGATCCAGACAGCGGCGCGACGCTGGCAGCGAATCGATTTCCTGTTCAACAACGCCGGAGTCGTGGGCCGCCAGACGAGCATCGACCATCTGGAGCAGGAGGATCTCGACCGGATCCTCGCGGTCGACCTGAAATCGGTCTTCTATACCTGCAAGCAGGCGGTCCCCCTGATGCGGCAAAGCGGGGGAGGCTCGATTCTGAACATGGCCTCGATCACCGCCGACACGGGCTCCGCCTATTACACGGCCTACAGCGCCGCCAAGGCGGGGGTGATCGCCCTGACCCGCAGCCTGGCTCGCCAGGTCGGCCGTTTCAACATCCGGATCAACTGCCTGAGCCCGGGGTCGATCGGCGGGACCGGGCTGATGCAGGAGTACTATGTCGATCATCCGGAAAAACAGACCCAGGATCGATTGTCCCTGGTGAAGAAGATTCCCCTGGGCCGTGCGGGAAAGCCGCGCGACGTGGCCCATCTCGCCCTGTTTCTCGCCTCGCCCCTGGCCGCGCACATCCACGGGGCCATCGTGACGATCGACGGCGGGGAGAGCCTGGGGGCTCAGTAGGAGCCGGGACGCAGGACCGCCTTGCGTTTTCGCTTTGACGCTGGTAACGTAAGACCAAACCGGGAGTCGAGACATGGATAGGTCAGAGCCCGAGATCCGGCCCGAGCCCGCTGCGTTCGGCACAGCGCTGCGGGAGCGCGCCCAGCGTCTCCGCATCGTCGAGGAGAAGCAGCGCGTCCGCCCCTCGATCTACTGGTATCTGACCTTCCGGTGCAATCTCGCCTGCGAGCACTGCTCGGTGCACTCCTCGCCCTGGGTAGACACCTCGCAGGATCTCGACACCGGCGAGTGCATGCAGGTCGTCGAGCAGCTGGCGGAGCTCGACGCCCGCGCTGCCCTGCTCACCGGCGGAGAGCTCCTGATCCGGCCGGACTCTCTCCAGATCCTGCGGGCTCTCGCCGGCAAAGGCATCGTCGCCGGCCTGGAGACCAACGGCATTCACTATCCGCCGGGTTTCTTCGAGCTGGCGCGAGAGATGCAGCGCGAGGGTCTCTTCTCGATCACCGTCAGCCTCGACGGAGGCACGGCGGAGACGCATGAGCGGCTGCGCGGGCCCCGCAGCTTCGAACGGACGGTCGCGGGCCTGCATCTCCTCCGCGAGAACGGTATCCGGTTCAACGTTCAATGCACCTTGAACAACGAGAGCTACGGCACGATCCCGGACCTCTACGCGCTCGCAGAGAAGCTCTCTCCGGAGTGCAACGCCGTTCAATGGGGCGTTCTCAACCCGGTGGGCCGCGGCGTCGGGTTGATCGCGGAGCTCGGCCTCCGCTCGGGGAACATCGCGGAGATCTTCGAGCTGATCAAGGCACACAAGCCCGGGTTTCCCGGCCAGACGATCGTCAAGGTCCCCCCGGGCATCGTGCCGCCGAAATACCTTCCCCTGCTCGGCCGCAGGAGCGGCGTGAAGCTGGTCACGACCTGCCAGTTCCCGCTCCTCGGCATCCTGCCCAACGGCGACGTGACCATCTGCGCGGTCTCGCGGGACAACCCGGACCTGCACTTCGGCAATGTGCGCGACGAGGGCTTCCGCCTCAAGACCTGCTGGGAACGGACCCGGATGGAGATGCTGCGGAGCCGCTACATGGCGGCGGAGGACCTCGCAGGGATCTGCGGTGATTGTGTGTGGAAATACACCTGCAAAGGCTCCTGCCGGGCCTGGGCCTACGAGGAGGGGGACAGCTTCGACGCCCCCTTCCCGATGTGCAAGGCTCTCGACGACGCGGGAGCGTTCCCGAAGGCGTACCGGTTGTCGTCCCAGAACGCAGCGGCGGCCGCAGCCTTCCGGCGGATGAGCGTCGACTGCCACTGCTCTCTCTGAAGACCTGGAGCCCGCCCCGCAACACGCGGGGCGGCCCCAGGCAAGGCCCGTGGCGGACGTCAGGGCGGGAACGGCCCTCGGAAGGAGGTTTCGCCGACCGCCTTCGTCCACACCTCGGCGCCCGTCGTCAGGTTCACCGCGCGCAGGGCGGCCGGGTGCTCGTCGAACCCGCCATCCCGGCTGCGGACGGCGTGGGCGGGCTCCACGTGGTAGAGGACTTTGCCGACGACGACGAACGGCGCCGCGGACACCAGAGCCGGCACCGAGCCGAGCCGGGCGCCGCTGGCGCGCTCGTACACCGTCCACCGGTGCCGGTACAGCGTGAAGTCGGACGCCTTCGCCGGTTGGGTGGCCAGGACGTGCCGGCCGTCGGCCGAGAGCAGCTGCCGGCCCTGGGCAGCCGCCACAGCCGGCGTCCGCAGCTCCTCCAGAGAGGCCCGCGCCAGCGTGCCGGACTGCACCGAACGGACGGCCGGCTCGGTCTTCACGCGCAGGGACGCCAGATCGAGGACCGCCGCGCCGGCGACGACGAACGGCGCCTGCCCATCATCTTCGGCCGGGAGATACCCTTGCGCCGCACCCGCGACGACGGTCGATTCCCAGCGCACCACGAGCTCGGCGCCGGCGGCGTCCGCCCGGATGCGGAAGGAGCCGGCCGGGGTGTCGACCAGCGGGGCGGCGACGCCCGCCGGGAGGGAGATGCGCACCGAATCGCGCGGGGCGCCGCTCCGCGCGTCGAAGGAGACGAGATCGAGGGCATTGGCGCCCCGGCTCGACGCCTGGGCAATCAGCCGGTCGCCGGCGAGCGCGAGAGGCTTGGCCGCGCTGTCGCTGTGCCACCGCACCGTTCCGCCGGCGAGGTCCACCGCGTCGAGACCGCCGCCGGGACGCATCACATACGCCAGACCGAGGCGGGGAGAGATCACCACTCCTTCGAGCAGCGCGGCGCTGTGGTCAGAGGCCGCCGGCACCGGCCGGGGCTGCCCCAGCACGACGCCTGGCAGGAGGAGGATCGCGACGACGATCGCAGAGACAGACCGTCCCCAGCTCGGCCGGGACGGCCACCGCTTGAATTGATTCACATGAGCTCCTTGCTTCCTGTCGTGCCAGCTCTCCGCTGCGCCTGTCGCCGTCGCTCCGGATTCATGATACTCTCTCTCACAATCGGCAACAAGGAAGAATGCATCCCGCGAGGGGAGCAGACTTCCGAGCAAGGAGAGACTCCTTCGTCCGTCTCGGGTGGCGTACACCCGGGGGCTCGATCGGGGGTCTCGGAAATCGCCAGCGCCGCGCCGCGTCCGAACAGCCGCCGTTGTCTTTCGCAGACGATGCCCGAGAGGCGTCTCGTATGAATTTTGTCTAGAAAGGACACGGTACATGCTGAAGAGCAGGTTGATCATCAGGTTGTGCGTCTGTTTTGCGGTCACGGTGGCTCTCGCGCTGCCGGCCGTCACCCATGGCCAGCCGTCCCCGGTCAGCTCCACGGCGACGTGGACGGCGCAGGGCCCCCATCCGTCGACCGACGGGCAGGCCGAGAACGTGGTCCCCAACAACGAGGTGGTGGGAGCCATCCACACCGTCCTCGCGCACCCCACCGATCCCAAGATCCTGTACGTCGGCGCGGTCAACGGCGGCGTCTGGCGGACGAAGAACGCCCAGTCGACCAACCCGAACTGGAAGCCGCTCACCGACGGGATGCCGACCTCCTCGATCGGCGCGCTGGAGCTCGACCCCACCGATGCGACGGCGCAAACGATCTGGGCCGGCGTGGGCAAATTCAGCTCGTTCGGCCGCCTGGGCGGCAACCGGGTCGGGCTGTACAGGACGACGGACGGAGGGGACAGCTGGACGCCCGTGACCGGCAGCGGCATCCTGCTGGGCAAGAACATCTCCGGCGTGGCCCCGCGCGGGAGCGTCATCGTCATCTCGGTCGACACCGCGGACGCCTTCACCTTCGGCAACATCGGGATCTGGCGCAGCGCCGACGGCGGGAACACCTTTACCCAGATCGGCGTCGGCAACGGCTCGACGACCGGTCTGCCCGGCGGAGTCACGTACGACCTGGTGGGCGATTCCGCGAATCCGAGCCGTCTCTTCACCAGCGTCCTGTTCGCCAATTCCTTCCCCGGCGGTCTGAACGGCGTCTACCGCAGCACCAACACCGGAGCCAACTGGACGAAGGTGAGCAATGCGGCGATGGACGCGCTCCTCATCAGCGGCACGACGAGCAACGTCGAGCTCGCGGTCCGCAACAACAACGTCTACGCGGCGATCGTCAACTCCGGACGCCTGGCGGGGCTCTTCCGCTCCGCCGACGGGGGGACGACCTGGATCGCCATGGACCTTCCGAAAACCGGCCTCAACAACGTCGGGATCCATCCCGGCGCGCAGGGCGGAACCCACCTGTCGATCGCGGCCGATCCGGTCTCCTCCACGATCGTCTACATCGGCGGCGACCGGCAGCCCACCCACGTCGAGGAGGGCCTGGGGGCTCCGTCATTCCCCAACTCGATCGGCGCCCGGAACTTCTCGGGCCGCCTGTTCCGCTGCGACGCGGCGCTCCCGTCGGGCAGCCAGTGCTCCCCGCTCACCCACGTCGGCACCGTCTCGAACAGCTCGCCTCACGCCGACTCGCGGGAGATGACCTTCGATGCGACAGGGAACCTGCTCGAGACCGATGACGGCGGCGTGTACCGGCGCACCAGCCCGCGCACCGCGACCGGCGACTGGCTCTCGGCCATCGGCAATCTGGAGGTCTCGGAGCAGCACGACGTCTCCTACGACGCGCGAGCCAACACCATCTTCGCGGGATCGCAGGACGACAACGACCCGCACCAGGACAGCCCGGACTGGTTCATCCTGCTCTCCGGCGACGGCGGCGACACCGCGGTGGACACCCAGACCCTGGCGCCCTCGACGTCGATCCGCTACGACAGCGCCCAGGGCCTGCAGGCGTTCGTCCGCACCTTCTGGAACGCCGCCAACAACCTCCAGGGGTTCGTCTTCCCTCCGCTCACCGTCGTCGGCGGCGGCCCGGCGTTCTCGGGACAGTTCACGACGCCGATCGAGCTCGATGCGGTCGCGCCGACGCGGATCGTGATCGGGGGAGCGAACGGGATCTACGAGTCGCTCGACCAGGGCGATACCATCCGGTTCATTGCACCGCTCCTGATCAACGGCAACGGAGTCGACGCGGTTGCCTACGGCGGCCTCGGCAATCCGGACCTGCTGGTGGTGGGCGCGGCGATCCTGCCCTCGACCACACCGGACCGCCTCTTCATCCGGACCGCCCCGTACCCGGCGGCTCCGACGGAGGTTCTCACCTATCCCCGCGTTGCGGGCAGGACGATCCGCGACATCGTGATCGATCCTGACAATGCCGGCGCCATCTACCTGACCAACTCGGCCCAGGTCCTCCAGACGCTGAACGGCGGAGCGACCTGGACCGACGTCACCGGGAACATCCTGTCCTTCGCGCCAATCGCGTTGCGCGCGATCGCCTATGTCCCGCGAGCCGATAACACCGGCACCAACGATGCCCTGGTGGTGAGCACGTTCAACGGCATCTTCGTGGCCTACGAGTCGACCGGGTTCACCCAGTGGTCGCCGCTCGGGACGGGCCTGCCGAACGTGCCGATCCTCGACCTGCACTTCGATCCGCAGCACCAGTCCCTGGTGGCCGGCACCCTCGGCCGGGGCGCCTGGAAGCTGGGAGTCTGAGACCCCTCACCCTCTGACCCCCTTTCCTGGGTTTCTCCCCTCTCCCGCCCCGCGGGGGAGGGGCCGGGGGAGGGGGAGCCTACTTCCGGACCTTCACCCGCTCCTCCAGGTGTCCGGCGAAAAACTCGCAGAGCGGCGCGATGTGGTGCTCGCGGTCCTTCCACTCGCCGAAGAGGTTCTCGCGGAGGTGGACCTCGGAGACCAGGAGCGGACCGTTCCAGCGCCGGATGACCGGGTGGAGGGGATCGCCGTGGAAGTCCCCGGGCTCCAGAGCGATCGTGTAGTAGTGATCGCTCGCGCTGAGCGAGGTCTCGTGGACGTAGGCGAGGGGGAGCTCCTCGTAATAGCGGGCCTTGCCGCCCTCCGCCGGCAGGATGATCACGTCGTGCAGGAAGCCGGACTGCTGCCACAGGGCCGAGCTGCGGTTGATCCGCTCCATCGCGGCGAGCATCAGGCCTTCGGCGGTGGCCTCCACCTCCCGCACCGGCAGCGCCCGGCCATGGTGCTTCGCCTCCAGCATCCGGTAGAGGGCCCGGGTGTTGTAGCGGAACCCATGGATGAAGCCCGAGGTCGTCTTCTTGGAGTCCCGCATCTGGGTCAGGGTGCCGGCGAAGTACATGCCGGGCACGTTGGTCGACTCCCACTCGCAGGTCTGGGCCGGGAACCGATCATTGATCGCCAGCTCCGGCCGGCACTCCTCGGAAAAAATGGAATCGTCGAACCGGAAACCGGTGCAGAAGATCACCCGGTCGTAGACGACGTCCTCGCTCTCGCCGCAGGTGTGGCTGGAACGCAGGGAGACCACCAGCCGGCCCCCGTCCTGGCGCGCGATCCTCTCGATCGTGGCGTCGAGCACGGCGTTCGGCGATTCGAGCAGGTGGCCGACGAAGCGGGTGGCCCAGGCCATCTCGAGCGGATTGGGGCTGCAGACGTGGATCAAGGCCGCGGTTTCGATCAGGTTCTCCGCGGTCTCGAACGCGGAGCTCGCCTTGCCGACGATCAGCACACGTTGATTGATGAAGTCGTCGGGATCGACCGAGACGTCCACGTACTGCTCGGCGAGCTCGGCGCCCGGAATCGCCGGAACGTAGGGCCGGGTGACTCCCGTGGCCACGATCAGCCGGCGACAGGTCCACGAGTCCCTTCCGTCGGCGCAGACCCGGAAGCCCTCGGCCTCCTCCGCGAGCCGCTCCACCCGGATCACGCGGGTCTTGCAACGGAGATTGAGGCTGTAGCAGCTGGCGTAGTCGGTCAGGTACTGGACGAGCTTGTCGGCCGGCGGGAAGTACTTGCGGGTGTAGTCGCCGAAGAGGAGCCGGCCGTCGTCGGCGAGCAGCGAGTTCCAATCCCACCGCAGGTTGATCTCGGGGTCGTCATATCCGGTGTAAACCTTATTCGAGGAGATCAGAGTCCGGTGCCGCGGGTATTTCCGGAAGAAGCTTCCCGGCCCCTCCCCCGCTTCGAGAATGAGATAACTGCGGCCGGCGACTGCGAAGTGGTGGCCGAGCTGCAACCCGGCAGGTCCGCCACCCAGGATCAGATACTCGGTGTCGACAGCTCCAGAATTGACGCCGTGTTTCATTCGGCTTTCTAGTGCCGTGAAGATGCCCGAACGGGACACCCTCAGCGCATGGCCGTGAGCGGATCGACGCCCGTGGCGCGCCGGGCGGGAAGCCAGCTCGCCACCAGGGCGACGAGGATCAGGAGGACGGCCACGGCCGCGAAGATCGCCGGATCCGTGGCGCTGACGCCGAAGAGCTGGCCGGCCAGAAAGCGGGTGAGGCCGGCGGCACAGGCGAGACCCAGCACCACGCCGGCCAGGGTCAGAGCGAGGCTCTGCGCCAGGACCATGCGCAGCACGGCGCCGCGGTCCGCTCCCATGGCCATCCGGATGCCGATCTCGTGCGTGCGCTGGGAGACGGAATAGGAGATGACGCCGTAGACCCCCACCGAGGCGAGGACCAGGGCGAGACCGGCGAACACGGCGATGAGGATCGTGGCGAAGCGGGCCGGCGAGAGCGCCACGTCGACGATCGTCTGGAGAGTCTGGACGTCGGCGACCGGCAGCTCGCGGTCGTAGGAGGAGACCGCATTGCGAAGCGGGCCCGCGAGGGGCTCCGGCTCACCGGTGGTGCGCAGGATCAGGAGCCCCTCGCTCAGGAGCTCGGTCAGCGGCGCCTGGGGATAGGGGACGTCGACCTCCAGGCTGCCCAGGTCGTCGGGGGTCCTGCCCACCAGGTCGCCGGCGACGCCGACGACCGTGGCCTCCTGGGGCTCGGACGGTCCGGTCCCGTAGATGATCTGGCGTCCCAAAACAGCCGCGGCGGGCACGCCGGGCCAGAGGCGATCGGCCAGGGCGTGATTGATCATCACCACCTTGGCGGACGCGGCGCCGTCGGCCGGCAGCGCACCCCGGCCGGCGAGGAGAGGGATACCGAGAGCGCGGAAGGTGCCGGGAGAGACGGTCCGGACGTTGATCACCGGGATCTCGTTCTCCGACGCAGGCATCTCCCCCTTCAGGTAGGCGCCCCCCTTGAAGAGCCGGCGATCGACCAGCGGCATCTGGCTCACCAGGCCGGCCGCCTGCACGCCGGGCAGCGCCCGGGCTCTCTCGAGGAGAGCGTCCCAGGCGGCGATCTGCTGTGCCGCCTCTCCATACCTGGTCGGGGACAGAGCGATCCGGGCGGTGAGCCCATGATCGGCCCGGAAGCCGGGATCGAGGTCGTTCAGGCGCGCGAAGCCCTTGATCAGGAGGCCGGCGGCGATGAGCAGGATCAGGGCGGCGACCACCTCGGTCAGCACCAGAGCGTTGCGAATGAGCTTCCCGCGCACGCCGCCGGCCATGGTGCGGGCCCCCTCCTTGAGCGGCTCCACGAGCTCGCTCCGGGCGGATCGCAGCGCGGGCCACACTCCGGCGGCCAGACCGGTCAGAAGCGCCACGCTCAAGGCGAAGAGGAGCACCCGGCCGTCGATGCCCACCTCGCCGGGACGCGGTACGGCGCTGGTGTTGAGCGCGAGGAGGGCGTGGGTCCCCCAGGCGGCGACGGCCACTCCGAGCGCGCTGCCGGCGACGGTCATGAGCAGGACCTCGGTGAGGAGCTGGCGCGTCACCCGCGCACGGCCCGCACCGAGGACGGACCGGATGGCGAGCTCCCGCTCGCGCGTGGCGAAGCGGGCCAGGAAGAGATTCATCAGGTTGGCGCAGGCGATGAGGAGGACCGCGACCACCGCCGCGAGGAGGATCAGCAGCCGCGGCCGCACGTCGCGGACGATGAAGTCGTGCATGCGCGCGATGCCGAGGCCCCAGCCTGCGTTGGTGTCGGGATATTGCCGCGCCAGGCGGCCCGCAATGGTGTCCAGCTCCGCCTGCGCCTGCTCCAGCGAGACCCCCGGCTTCAAGCGGGCCACCGGGGACAGCCGGTGGACGCCGCGCTGCTCCTGCGCGAGGTCGAGCCCGAGCGGCACCCAGATCTCGACCTGCGCTTCGCGCAAATGCTCATCGGCGATCCCCACCACCACGTAGGCCTCGCCGTCGACCAGGATGGTCCTGCCGACCAGACCCGGGTCGCCTCCGAAGCGGCGCTGCCAGAGGCCGCGGTTGAGCACCGCGACGTGGGCGCCGCCGCTCGCCTGGTCCTCGCGGTTGATCAGCCGGCCGTGGAGCGGCGTGAGGCCGAGAGCGGGAAAATAACCTTCCGTGATCCGTTCGCCGTGGATGCGCTCGGGCTCCCCCCCGTCACCCGTGAGATTGAAATTGGCGGCGATCCGCGCTCCCAGGGCTTCGAACGACCGGGACTGCTCCTGCAGGTCCACGAAGTCGTGGGGCGGGACGCTGAACATCGGCAGGCCGACGCCCGGATTGCTCGACCAGAGGATGACGACCCGGTCCGGATCGGGATAGGGAAGAGGCTTCAGAAGGACGCCGTTGATCACGCTGAAGATCGCCGTGGTGGCGCCGACCGAGAGGAGGACGGTGAGCAGCACGGTCAGCGTGAAGCCGGGGCTCTTGCGCCAGCTCCGCAAGGCATATCGCAGGTCCTTCGAGAGATCCGTCATGATCCGGGCGCCTCCAATCCGGCCGATCCTACACGACCTTCACCCCCGACCCGGGAGAGGGGAATCAGCTACCATCTGCCTGCAGTGAGCCTTTCGGACCGCATCTCCTCCTTGAGCCCCGCCCGGCGGGAGCTCTTCGATCTCCTGCGCAAGAAGACGGAGAGCGCCCGCCCGGCGCGGCCCGAGCCGCTCCCGCTGGTCCGCCGCCCACAGACTGGGGACGACGCTTGGCCGCTCGCGATCGACCAGGAGCGCCTCTGGTTCCTGCACCGGCTCGACCCCGCGGACATCTCGTTCAACCTCGACCTGGTGATCCGCCTCGCGGGACCGCTCGATCCGCGGGTGCTGGCGGGCTGCCTGACCGAGGTGGTGCGCCGCCACGAGATCTGGCGCACCACGTTCCCGGCGCGCGATGGAAGCCCCGTGCAGCTGATCTCCCCTCCCTCCCCGGTACCGCTGCCCCTGATCGACCTGAGCGGGCTCCCCGGTGCGAGGCGGGAGGCGGAAGCCCGGCGGGTCTCGCTGGCGCTCCTGCGCCTCCCGTTCGACCTCGCCCGGGGCCCTCTGGTCCGCCCCTGGCTGATCCGCCGCGAGCCGCGCCTCCACGAATTCGGCATGGCGAGCCACCACATCGTGACCGACGGCTATTCGTCGCAGATCTTCTGGAACGAGCTGGCCGCCCTCTATCCCGCGCTGGCTGCCGGCCGCACCTCGCCGCTCCCCGAGCTGCAGGTGCAGTATGCGGACTTCGCGATCTGGCAGCGCGCCCTGCTGTCCGGAGACGCCCTCCAGGAGCATCTCGACTACTGGACCCGGCACCTCGCGGGGGCGCCGCTGGTCCTCGATCTCCCCACCGACCGGCCGCGGCCGGCGCATGCCACGACCCGCGGCCGGCGCGTCCCCCTGACGCTCTCCCCCGCCCGGACGGCGGGGATCAAGGCGTATGCCCGGCAGCACCAGGCCACGCAGTTCATGGTGGTCCTCGCGCTCTTCCAGGCCGTGCTCTCCCGGCAAGCCGGCCAGGAGCGGGTGATCGTGGGCGCGCCCAACCTCAACCGCAACCGGCCGGAGCTGCACCAACTCCTCGGCTTCTTCCTCACCCAGCTCGTCTTCTGCACCGACCTGGGCGGCGATCCGGGCTTCCCGGAGCTGCTGGAGCGGGTGCGGCAGGTCGCCCTCGGGGCTTTCGCGCACCGGGACCTCCCCTTCGCGAGGCTGGTCGAGGCCTTGCGGCCCGAGCGCGACACCAGCCGCCCGCCGGTCGCCCAGGTGATCCTCCTCCTGCAGGAGGCGGTCAGCGGCGCGGCTGCCGAGCGCTCCGGCCTGGGGGGCAACCTGCGCATGACCCCGGTGGAGCTGGACCCGGAGGCCTCGGCCTCCGAGCTGACCTTGACCCTCTGGGACGGCCCCGAAGGGCTCCGCGGCTACCTGGAGCACAACGCCGACCTGTTCGACGCGACCACCGTCGCCCGTCTGGGCGAGGGCCTGCTCACCCTGATCGACGCGGTCCTCGCCGGCGCCTCCGGCCCGCTCTCGGCGCTGCCGCTGCAGAGCGAGGCCGCGACCCACCAGATCCTCCGCGAGTGGAACGACACCGGCGCCGCGGCCGACCGCGAGCCCGTGCACCACCGGATCGCCGAGCAGGCCGCGCGCACGCCGGACGCGGTCGCCGTCGTCGAGGGCACCGCGCACCGGACCTACCGCGAGCTCGCCGCGCGGGCCAGAGAGCTGGCCGCCCGCCTGCGGCGCCTGGGCGTCGGCCCCGAAGACCGCGTGGCCCTCCGCCTCCCACGCTCGACCGACCTGCTCGCCGCGATCCTCGGAGTCCTCGAAGCCGGCGCGGCCTACGTTCCGCTCGAGCCGGCCTGGCCGGAGGAGCGGATCCAGTTCATGGTGGAGGACTCGGGGGCGGTGGTGGTGGTGGTGGTGGAGCCCTCACCCCCGGCCCCTCTCCCGCAAGCGGGAGAGGGGTGTAGGTTACTCACGCTTCGGATCGCCACGAAACCGGCTAACCCTCTCCCCTCTCCCGCTTGCGGGAGAGGGGCCGGGGGTGAGGGCCCGGAGGCCGGAACGCTGGCTTATTTGATCTACACCTCCGGCTCCACCGGCCGCCCCAAGGCGGTGGGGATCACGCACCGCAACCTGGCGGCGTTCGTGAGCTGGTCGGCGGCGTGCTTCCCGGAGCTCTCCGGACATATCCTCTTCTCCACCTCGGTCTGTTTCGATCTCTCGGTGTTCGAGATCTTCCCACCCCTCGCCTGCGGCGGCACGCTGATCCTGGCGGAGCATGCTCTGGCCCTGCCGGAGCTCCCCGCGGCCGGCGAGGTGGAGCTGATCAACACAGTGCCCTCGGCGATGGCGGAGCTGCTGCGGCTCGCCCCCCTGCCTCCCTCGGTGCGCACCATCACCCTCTGCGGCGAGCCGTTCTCCCGCCATCTGGCCGACGCGATCGACGCCCGCGGCGTCCGCCGGGCGGTCAACTTCTATGGTCCGACCGAGGACACGGTCTTCTCCACCTGGGCGCCGGTCCCCCGCGGGGAGGCCCTGGAGCCGCCCATCGGCCGCTCGATCACCGGCTCGCGCGCCTACGTCCTCGACCGCAGCCTGCGCCCCGTCCCTCTTGGCGCACGCGGAGAGCTTTACCTCGCGGGCGACGGCCTCGCCCGCGGCTACCTGGGCCGGCCGGATCTGACCGCCGAGCGCTTCATCCCCGATCCGATGGCGCAGCTCCCCGGACGCCGGATGTACCGCACGGGAGACCTGGCCCGCTGGCGCGCCTCGGGCACGCTCGAATTCCTCGGCCGCGCCGACCGCCAGATCAAGTTCCGGGGCTTTCGCGTCGAGCCGGGGGAGATCGAAGCGGTGCTCGCCGAGCTCCCTGGCGTGGCCGGCGTGGCGGTCGCCGTGCGCGACAGCCGGCTCGTCGCCTGGCTCGTGCCGGACGAAGGGGTTGCGGGCGAGGCCCTGCTG
>DASPXX010000004.1:0-6668 GCA_035637095.1 Thermoanaerobaculia bacterium | reverse complement strand
TCGCGGAAGCGCGTGTAGACATCGGGGAGATAGCCGCTGAAGCCGTTGACCAGAGGCTTCCAGTGGAGGGTGGCGTAGACCATGTAGTTGATGTCGGTCGAATCGTCCGTCATCGGCAGCTCGAGGACTCCGGCGACTCCTTTCTGCCGGGCCAGCCAGTGGTAGACGGGCGGATAGTCCCCTTCCGGCGGTGACGAGAACCACTCTAGCCGCGAGGGCGCCAGATCGATCAAAAGAAATGCCGCGAGGGCGACGGCCGCGGCCGGCCGCAGGATGGGCGAGCCCACGCGACGGAGCAGGCGATCGAGCTCGCGGGCGGCGAACCAGGCGATCGCGAACGAGACGAAGGTGTAGAACCGCGCCGAGACCCGCATGCCCGATAACCCCGGAATCCGGCGCATCAGCGGCTCGTAGACGACGGGGAAGGTGAGGAAGAAGGTGAGGATGCCCGAGAACAGGACTCCGCGCTCCCAGGGGGAGAGACCGGTCAGCCGCAGAGGCCAGTTGCCCCCCCACCAGCGCCGCAGGCCGAGAGCCACGAGGCCGAGGGAGAGCGCCGCGGCGGAGAGCCCGTAATTGAAGCCGTGCGGGGGGTACTGTTCGACTCCGAAGAGCGACCAGGTGGCGATCTCCCCCCGGACCATGCCGTCCAGGGCCAGCACGGCCAGGATCGCGAGCGTCACCTTCTGGGCTCGGGAGAGAGGACGGATGGGCGTTTGCCGGCGGGTCCGCCAGCCGTGCACGGCGGCGGCGCCGACGAGGAGAGTGGGCAGGATACCGGCGAAGAGGGAGTTCTCGTTCCGCCGCCAGTCGTCAGCCCACTCTCCGGTCAACACCATGTGCCCGGTCGGGGTGAAATAGCTGACCAGCGAGGCGCCGTAGACCTGGATCTCCAGATTCGAGCGGGCCCGGGAGCCGGAGCCCCGGACATAAGGGAGGAAGAGCGCGCCCAGGAGCAGAGCCGAGGCGACTCCCGTTGGGACCAGGACCCGCAGCACAGACCGCAGCCGTTCTCTCTGGAGAAGCCCGGGCGCCCGGACCGCCAGGAGGACGGCCATGGGGAACAGGATCATGTAGGCGAGATAGCTGCCGCCGGTCCCATGCAGGAAGAAGAAGAGGAAGAAGACGACGGCCCGCCGCCAGCTCGGCGCTTCGAGCAGGCGGTCCCAGGTCCAGAGGGTCAGCGGGATCCAGCCCATCAGCAGCATCTGGAGATGGCTGGTCTGGTCCCAGCGATAGGAGGAGAAGGCGAAGACGCAGCCGCCGAGGAAGGCCGCCGCCACCCCGGTCCCGCTCCGCCGCAGCACGTACCAGGTGCTCCAGCCGCACAGCACGAACGAGCTCAGGAAGAAGAGGTTGTAGACCGCGACCGCGCTCATCCCGGGAAACAGGGTGGTGAGGAGCGTGCCGAGCGCGGCAGGGCCGAGGAGGTTGTCCGAGTAGGCGGTGACGCCGCGGGCCGGGAAGAAGAACGGCAGGTTCCAGAAGTCGGGCATCCCCAGCCGGATCTGGTGCATCCCCCACTTGATGACCGTCAGGTTGAACCAGGGATCCCCGGTGTCCGGGCCGATGTGGTCGCCGAACAACCGCCAGATCGGCCGCAGGTAGAACAGCGACAGCCCGAGATAGGCGAGCGCGGCCAGGGCGTGCTCGACCAAGCTGGGAATGTGCGGGCGGGGGGCGCCGGTCGTTTCCATGGGCGCGCGAAGTCTACCGGAAAGGCAAAGGACGAAAAGGACTCAAAGGACGTAAAGGGCATTGGTGGTATCTTCTTCGCCGCTTGCCAACCGCCATGCGCTTCCGTCCCCTCCACGCCGTCTGCCTGTCCCTCGTCCTCCTCGGCCTGGCCGGTACGATCTACAAGATCCATTTCCCGCCGGGGCCGGTGGCCGACGAGGCGGCGTACGTCATGATCACCCAGAGCCTCTGGCACGACCATGACCTGATGTACGACCACCGGGACCTGCTGCGCGCCTACCGGATCTGGGACCAGGGTCCCTATGGGCTGATCCTGTTCACCAAAAACGGCGGCCAGACCATGTACTACGGCAAGCCGTACGCCTACTCGCTGGCGGCCGTGCCGTTCTATGCCCTGTTCGGCGTCCAGGGGCTGGTGATCTTCAACATGGCGATCTGGCTCGCCATGTTCCTCTCCGCCTGGTGGTTCTTCCAGGGCCAGCAGGGTCCGGTCGGCCTCCTCCTGGCGGGCTTCTTCTTCGCCTCCGCATCCTTCTGCTACGTCTTCTGGATGCAGCCGGAAGTCTTCAACATGGCCTGTCTCTTCTTCCCGCTCCTCCTCTGGCAGTGGCTGCGCAAGAGGGACGTCTGGAGCGCCCGCGACTACTGGCTGCTCGCCGGAGCCGGGGCCTTGCTGGCCGCGGCGTTCGTGTCGAAGGAGCCGACCGTCCTCCTGGGCGGACCGATCGCGGTGGACCTCCTCTGGCGCCGGCGGTGGAAGGGTCTCGCGTCTCTCGCCCTGCCGGTCGTCCTCGGACTGGTCTTCCTCCTGGGCGTCGAGTGGAAGATGACCGGGACCTGGAGCCCCTACCGCGGCGTGCAGCGCCGCTCCTTCGAGACCGACTATCCGATCGAGAGCTCCAAGGACCTGTGGCAGGCCTACCGCGGCACCAGCTACGGCTCCTGGTCGGGCCTCGGTGTCGAGACGAGCGGCCGGATGTTCCTGCGCGATCTGGAGTACTTCCTGATCGGCCGCCACACCGGTCTCCTGCCGTACTTCCCCTTCTCCCTGTTCGTCGTCGGCCTCTACCTGGCCGGGCCGAAAGACCGCTCGCGCCACCTGCTGATGGCCGCCGTCGTGGTCTACTGCGCCCTCTTCCTGATCATGCGGCCGAACAACTACCACGGCGGCGCGGGCTTCCTCGGGAACCGCTACTTCGCGAGCATCTATCCGGCGCTCCTCTTCCTGCCCGGCCGGCTCTCCGCCCGCCGCAGCCTGGTCTTCCCCTTTGCGGCGGCCGGCCTGTGGACGGCGGCGGTGGTGGCCGTGCCGATGCAGACGATCACTCCGGAGGCCACTCTCCAGGCGCACGTGCGCATGCCCACGTTCCAGGCGCTCCCCCTGGAGCTGACCCTGATCGGCTACGGCCGCATCCCCGGCTACGTGGTGCGCGACTGGGGCCAGGGGGCCTGGGTGGTCCCCAAGGAGAACTTCTTCTATATGGAGCCCCACCCGAACGGCGTCTGGGTGCGCGGGGCTTCGCGCTCCGAGGTGGTCGTGGTCTCGCCCACGCCTCTCGACGCCGTCCGCTTCACGGTCTATTCGCTCTCGCCGGACAACGTGCTGACCCTCGACAGCGGCGAGGACAAGGTCGTGGTCCGCTTCGACACCGACGCCAAGCGCAACGGCACGCCGGTCGAGCTGCGCCTCGAGCCCGTGGCGCGCAACCTCGGGTTCTTCCCGGGGGCCAAGGAGGAGTACTTCTACCGCTTCACGCTGGACAACACCGACGGCGTGATGCCCGCGCACCGCGATCTCACCAACCAGGATTTCCGCTACCTGGGGACCTTCCTCGACTTCACGGGCAGGGGCATGTAGATGGACGAGCCGCGCGTCGACGAGGTGCTGCAGCAGCTGCGGGCGGGGGTGCGCCAGCGGCAGGCCGAGCTCGCCACGGTGGGCGCCGGCACCGACGAGGCCCGCTTCAAGCTCGTCGAGCTGACGTCCAAGGAATACATCCAGGAGCCCATCCCCCTCTCGCCGCGGCCGGTCGTGGGGAAGTGGCTCGTCTTCCTGCGCAAGGCGTTCTTCCACGTCTTCATGAAGTGGTACATGCGGCCGGTCCTGGAGCAGCAGAACGCGTTCAACCAGACCGCCGGCCGGCTGATCCAGGATCTCGTCCAGGGCCAGGAGAAGCTGGCGCGGCAGCTCCGGGAGATGGAGGCACGCCTGACCGCGGTGGAGCGTCGGGTGAAGGAGACGCCGGAGCCCTGATGGGGAAGCGCATCGTCGTCTGCTCGACGCGGGTGCCTTTCTCCTACGGCGGGGCCGAGATGCTGGCCGAGTCGCTGCGCGATGCCCTGGCCGAGCGCGGGCACGAGGTTGCGCTCGTGGAGCTCCCCTTCGCCTGGGCGGATCGCATCCAGCTCCTCAAAAGCGGTCTGGCCTGGCGGCTCCTCGACCTCACGGCCGCCGGGGGGAAGCGGATCGATCTGGTCATCGCCACCCGGTTCCCGTCCTATCTCATCCGCCATTCCAATAAGGTCGTCTGGCTCGTCCACCAGATGCGGCAGGTCTACGACCTCCTGGGGACGCCCCACAGCGACTTCACAGATGCGCCGCGGGACCGCCGGGTGATCGAGATGGTGCGGGCGATGGACCGCCGCGCCCTCTCCGAGGCGCGGGCGGTCTACACGATCTCGCGGAACGTGGCCGGACGGCTGAAGCGTTTCAACGACATCGCGGGCGAAGCGCTCTATCCGCCACCGCGGCTGGACGGGCAATACCGGCCGGGGGCTTTCGGCGACTACGTCTTCACCGTGGGCAGGCTCGATCCATTGAAGCGCTGCGATCTCCTGGTGCGCGCGATGAAGCACGTGGAGACGCCGGTCCGCTGCCGCATCGCCGGGACCGGGCCGGAGCGGGAGAAGCTGGAGGAGCTGATCGAGCGCCTCGGAGTGCGCGACCGGGTCGAGCTCCTCGGCTGGGTGGACGACCGCGACGTGCCCGATCTCTACGCCAACGCCCTGGCGGTCTTCTACGCCCCCTACGACGAGGACTACGGCTACGTGACCGTCGAGGCTTTCAAGTCGGGCAGGCCGGTGCTGACCGCCGCCGACTCGGGGGGAGTGCTGGAATTCGTCGAGGACGGCCGCAACGGCTGGGTCGTCCCGCCGGACGCCCCGCGCGACCTCGCGGCGCGCGTCGATACCCTCTGGCGCGACCGGGAAAAGGCGCGGCGGATGGGAGAGGCCGGCCGGGAGGATGTGGCGCGGATCGGCTGGGACGAGGTGGTGGCGCGGCTGACCGGCGAGGGGTGACGGGCGCTCAGCAGAAGTCGAGATCGCGCAGCGACCGGGCGGTCAGCACCTTGCCGGCCAGCGAGGTCAGGCGCCGGGTCGAGGTGATCGCCTCCACCTGACTGCGGACCACGTCGGGTAAAGGCCCGAACCGCTGGGCGAGCAGATGAAGAAGGAGCTCGCGCATGCCTTCCCGCTTGCCCTGCGCCTGTCCTCTCTGCAGACCCTTCTCCAGGCCTTTCTCAAGGCCCTCCTCCCGACCGAGCCGGATGCCTTCTTTCCGGCCCTTTGCCTCAATAGTTTCCGACCAAGTCATCCACATGTCTCGCACCTCCCGGTTGGGGTTCCGGGCACTGAGAAGTTTATACTCCTCGGCCTGCTCTGGGGTCAAGACGAGATACGCTTCGACGAAATTCATCAGGAGGAGCTCGCGGTCGCGATTCAGCCGGGCCGCGGCGATACGGCGCAGGCAGGCGAGCTTGTGCTCGGCCCGGCTCATGGAGCCGGAGCGCATGAGGGCGGCGAGAGCCCAGGCGAGGGGTTCCGGTCTCTTCAGGAAGTCCGCCGCGGCGCAGCCGGCCAGCCCGAAGACGATGTACTGGAAGCTGGACAGCCCGGGACCGGGGATCTCTCCCTCGCGCCGCACTCTCTGGATTCCCGCGGGACCGCCGCGGAGGTTCAAGAGAATCGTGAGGAGCTGACCGTCGTAGAGTGTCTGGATGCGGAGCGCATAGGCCCGAAGCCTCTGCGGCATCGCCCGGCGCGCTCGCGCCTCGATCTCGACGTGGATGACCAGGGCTCCTCCCTTGCGGAGCGGAATTCGGGCGATCAGGTCGGCCTCCCGGCGCCCGCCCTCGGCGAGGAGCTCCTTGTCGAGGAAGGTGAGGCGGCTGAGGCGCAGGCGTGCCGCCACCCCCGGCGCGACGAGGCGCAGAAGGTCGGGCAGGAAGGCGCGGAGCAAGCTCTTGAAGAGCCGGTCATGGGGCGGCATGGGCACACAATCCCCCTCTCAACCCCATAAGAAGTGGGAAAAAGGGTCGCGATTCTTGCACTCGACTTCAAAAAAGCCGGGAAAACCTGTCCGATCGGCCAGGAACGGGCTGGCGGACCGGTGGGTGCCGGGGGGACGCGGGGACGGGTAAGCTCCCGTCACCATGGAGAGGACGGGGGATACGCGGGTTCTGATCGTGGGGGAGGACCCTCTCGCTCGCGGCGGGCTCGCGGTGATGCTCGCGGGCGAGGCGGGCTTGGAGGTGCTCGGACAGGTCCCTCCCGGGGCGGGGATGACCGCCGCGGTCGCCAGTCTGCAGCCCCAGGCCATCCTCTGGGATCTGGGTGTCAGTCCCCGGTCGGTCCCCGAGGGGATCGGGGACATGTCCGCCGTAGTGGTCCTCGCCGCCGACGAGGACCTGGCCGCTCAGGCCCTGGCGGCCGGCGCCCGGGGCGCCCTGCCGCGCGAGGTGGGAGCGTCGCGGCTCGCCGCGGCCCTCCGCGCCGCCGCCCACGGGCTCGTGACGCTCGACGCCTCCTTCGCCGGCGCCCTCCTCCGCCCCCAGCCGCCGCTTGCGGACCCGCTGGTCGAGCCGCTGACCCCGCGCGAGGTCGAGGTCCTCAGCCTCCTCGGCCAAGGCCGGTCGAACGAAGAGATCGCGGCCGACCTGTTCCTCTCCGTGCGGACCGTGGAGCGCCAC
>DASPXX010000003.1:0-2812 GCA_035637095.1 Thermoanaerobaculia bacterium | reverse complement strand
CCACGTGGTCGACGATCCGGCGAAGAGCGTCTTCTGGGCGCCGTTCGCCGCATTTCCTGCCACCGTCCCGGAGAAGGAGCGGGAACGCCTGCGGCAGGAAGGGCGGAAGGCGATCATGGAAGGGGCCGTGCCCGGCTACCGCGCCTTCCTCGATTTCTTCCAGAAGGAGTACTACCCGAAGGCGCGCACGACGCTCGGCGCCTCCGAGCTGCCGAACGGCCGCGCCGTCTACGCCCACGAGGTCCGGCGCTACACGACCCTGGACATCACGCCCGAGGAGATCCACCAGATCGGCCTCTCCGAGGTGACCCGCATCCGCAAGGAGATGGACGAGGTCATCCGCCAGGTCGGGTTCAAGGGGGATTTCGCCGCGTTCCTCAATTTCCTGCGGACCGATCCCCGCTTCTATCCCAAGACGCCGGAGGAGCTCCTGGAGCGGGCGGCGTGGATCGCCAAGACGATCGACGGCAAGCTCCCGTCCCTGTTCGGCCACCTGCCGCGCCTCCCCTACACCGTGCAGCCGGTGCCGGCGCACATGGCGCCCAAGTACACGTCCGGCCGCTATGTCGACCCGTCGGTCGGCAGCACGCAGCCCGGGATCTACTGGGTGAACACCTACAAGCTCGAGACCCGTCCGTTCTACAACCTGGAGGCGCTGACGCTCCACGAGGCGGTGCCGGGGCATCATCTGCAGAACTCGATCGCGCGGGAGCTCGACAACCTGCCGCCCTTCCGCCGCTACACCTATCTCTCGGCGTTCGGCGAGGGCTGGGGGCTCTATTCGGAGTGGCTGGGCCTGGAGGCGGGGTTCTACAAGGACCCCTACAGCAACTTCGGCCGTCTGACCTACGAGATGTGGCGGGCCTGCCGGCTGGTGGTGGACACCGGCGTCCACACCATGGGCTGGACGCGGCAGCAGGCTCTCGACTACATGGCGTCGCACACGGCGCTGTCGCTCCATGAGGTGGAGACCGAGGTGGACCGCTATATCTCCTGGCCGGCGCAAGCCCTCTCCTACAAGATGGGCGAGCTCAAGATCAAAGAGCTGCGCCACCGCGCCGAGCAGGCCCTGGGCGAGCGTTTCGACGTCCGCGCCTTCCACGACGTGGTGCTCGGCAGCGGCTCGATTCCGCTCTCCGTGCTGGAGCAGAACGTGGACCGGTGGATCGGCGAGCAGGAGAAGGCCGAAAAGGTGGCGCCGTAGAGCCTCACTTCAGCGGTGATACGCTACGCGCCATGTCCCCAAAGCTACGTTCGATCCTTCCTGTCCTGCTGTTGACCCTCGCCGCGTGCGGAGGCGGCCGGGAGGAGCCCGCGCAGCCGACCGAGGCTCCGGCCGCTCCGGAGCCGGCGGTCCCGATCGCTCCCATCACCTCGCGCGGAACCGCTCCCTCTGACGCCGGAACGACCGCGGACATCGACTTCACCTTGCCCTCCGGATGGACCTCCGAGACCCCCTCGTCGGGCATGCGCCTGGCACAGGCGTCGATCCCCGGTCCGGGAGGTCCCGGCCAGCTCGCCGTCTTCTACTTCGGCCCCGGGGGCGGCGGCGACGTCGACTCGAACATCCAGCGGTGGGTCGGTCAGATGGAGCCCGACCCGGGCGTGCAGCCGGCGCGCGAGGCGTTCGAGACGAAGAACGGTTTCCGGGTCACCTGGGTCGATGTGGCCGGCACGCTCAAGGCGAGCCCCATGGGCGGCCCGGCGAGCCCGCAGCCGGGCTCACGCCTGCTGGGCGCCGTGGTCGAGGGGCCCGGCGGGCCCTGGTTCTTCAAGGCCACCGGTCCCAAGGCGACCCTCGACCCCGAGCGCGATCACTTCCTGGAGATGCTCCGCGGCGTGCACCCGAAGTAGGTCAACGCCCCGGCGGCTCCGGCGCCTCGGCCGGGGTTGACGGCTCCGGGGTCGGCTCTGCCACAGGTGCTACAGCAGGCTGTGCTTCAGGTGACGGGGTCCGCTCCGCCACGGGGGCACGGGTGGGACGTGCCGTGGGGGTTGGAACCGGCGTCGGCTGGGCGACCGGGGCGACCGCGGGGTTGACGGTCACGCGGACCTGCGGTGCGGGGAGCGGCGCCAGGGCCGGCTCGACTTCGACGTGCACCTCGGGGGCGACGACGAAGCGAACCGGACGCTCCGGACGCTCGGGCCGCGGCGGACGGGGGGTCCGCTCCCGCTCCTCGCGCTGACGCTCGCGGTCCTCCCGCATGTGCTCCCGCTCTTCCTGACGGCGCTCCCTCAGCTCGCGGAGCTGCGGATCGTTCTCGATCTGCCGCCGGATCTCCTCGCGCATCGCGCGGGCTTCCTCCTGGATGGCCTGCCGCATCTTGTCGATCTCGGCCCGGTTCTCCTGGAGTGAGCGCTGCGCGATCTCGTGAGCTTGGCGCCGGATCTCGTCGATCTGCGCCCGGTCCTGGTCGGACAGGCGGTGCTGCTCCGCCATCCGCCGCGCGTCCTCGCGGATCTTTCTCTTGTCCTCCTCGGACAGACCGCCCTCGGCGCGCAGCTTGTCGATGTTCGCCCGCAGCTTCTCCATCTCCTGCTCGGAGGGGCGGGCGCGCTCGGCGATTTCCTGGGCCCGGTGCTCCAGCTGCCGCATCTCCTCGCTGTCCTGGAGCTTGGAGAGGTCGGCCTCGAGGCGCTCCTCCAGAGCCTTCATCTGCGGGTCGAGGCGTTCCTCGACCTGGCGGGAGATCCGCTCCGACAGATCGTCGTAGCGCCGCTCCATCTCCTCGGTCTCCTGCTCGGAGAGCTCCCCGGACGCCGAGGCCGCGATCAGATCCTCGGACAGGTCCGAAGCGATTTGCGAAGCGGC
>DASPXX010000002.1:0-9679 GCA_035637095.1 Thermoanaerobaculia bacterium | reverse complement strand
TCCGCGAGGCGATCCGCTCCGCGGACGTGCGCTGATGGCCCAGGCAGGTATGATGAGCGCCGAGATCAACCAGGAGCTCTTGCCCAAGCCGATGTTCGAGGAGATCCGCGGCGCCGTGGACTCGCTGGGTGCCGAGGGGATGCTGGCGGCGCACAGCGGATCGCTGCTCGGCGTGGTCCTCGACCCCGACAAGGCGGACTGCCTGGAGCGCCGGGACCGCGTCGCGCGCTTCCTCGAGGGTCTGGGTCTTTCCTCCTACGAGATCGCGAGCTACTGATCCATGCGGAAGGCAAGCTCCGTCCTCGACCTGATGAAGGAGAGCCCGTTGGTCGCCCTGCGCGGCAGGTCGGGCGAGGACCTGCGGGACCGTCTGTGGGCGAAGCTCGAGCTTGCGCTGCCTGGAGGCATGAAGGATCGCGTCGCCCTCCGCATGGTGGAGGACGCGGAGGCCGCCGGCCTTCTCGCTCCCGGCGGCACCATCGTCGAAAGCTCCTCCGGCACGCTGGCCGAGGGCCTGGCCCGCGTCGGGGCGATCCGGGGATACCGCATCATCATCGTCACCGATCCGCGGATCGATCCTCTGATGCAGGCCCGGCTGCACGCCCTCGGCGCCGCGGTCGAGGTGGTGAGCTCGTACCACCCGACCGGAGGCTGGCAGCTCTCCCGCCTGGAACGGCTCGGCGAGATCCTGCGGGAGAACCCTGGCGCGGTCTGGACACGCCAGTACGACACCGCGAGCAATGCCGCCACCTACGAGGAGGAGATGGCGGAGGAATTGCTCGCCGCGCTGGGCGGAAAGATCGGCGCCCTGGTCGGCTCGGTGGGCAGCGGCGGATCGATGTGCGGCACAGCGCGCGCGCTCCGGCGGCGGCTGCCGGACGTACGCGTGGTGGCGGTGGACGCGATCGGGTCCGGCCTGTTCAACCAGCCGCTCCAGAAGCGCCTGCAGAGCGGTCACGGCAACAACATCGTGCCGGGCAACCTGGACTACACGGTGATCGACGAGGTGCACTGGGTCTCCGACGGGGAGGCGTTCGGCGGCTGCCGGGAGCTGGCGCGGAGAGAGGCGATCTTCGCCGGCGGGTCGTCGGGCGCCGTCTACGTCGTGGCTTCCTGGGTGGCGAGCCAGATCGGCCCGGGGCGGAATGTGGTTGCGATCCTTCCGGACCGCGGCGACCGGTACAGCGACACGATCTACTCCGATCCTTACCTGGCTGAGCACGGCCTGGCCGGTGCCGCCGCCGCCGCCGAGCCCGAGCGCATTCGCTACGGCGTCGACACCGCCGAGCGCTGGAGCTGCGCCGGGCTGCCGCACGACGGATCCCGTCCCTACCATTCCGCGGAGGTCCCCAGGACCGCCGACCTGGCCCGCGACCTGGGTCTGGGGTGAGCCGGCAGTGCGGCACTTCGTCTTCGTCGAGAGCAACACCACGGGGTCGGGCCGCGTCGCCGTGGAGCGCCTCCTGTGCGCCGGAGAGCGGGTGACGTTCCTGGCGCGGGAGCCGCGGAAATACCCCTTCCTGGCGGAGCCTTCCCCTCGCCTCGCCGTCGTCCCCGTCGAGACCAACGATGTGGAGAGCGTGACCCGTCAGCTGGAGGAGATCCATCGCAGAGAGCCGGTCGACGCCCTGCTGACCTTCTCCGACTACTACGTCGCCATCGTGGCCGAGGCTGCCGCCCGCCTCGGTTTCCGCTATCTCGACCCGGAGGCCGCCCGCGCCTGCCGCAACAAAGCCGAGACGCGGGCGGCGCTCCAGCGCGCCGGTCTCCCGGTGCCCGGTTTCCGGGTGCTCTCCTCGATCGAGGAGGCCTGGAGAGCGGCCCAGGAGGTGGCTTATCCCTGTGTGCTCAAACCGGTCAGCGAGAGCTCGAGCAAAGGAGTGCGCCTGGTGCACGACGCGGAGGAGCTGCTCGCCCACTTCCGCGAGGTCCACGGCTGGCGCGAGAACGCCCGCCGGCAGCCTCTGGAGGGGAAGGTGCTGGTCGAGGAATTCCTCGACGGGCCGGAGCTCAGCGTCGAGACGTTCACCCGCGAGCGCGGACAGACGCAGGTGATCGGCGTCACGACCAAGCACCTGTCCGAGCCTCCTCACTTCGTCGAGATGGGGCACGATTTCCCGAGCCGGATCGAGGCGGATCGCGGGGCCGCTCTCGCGGCGGCGGCGCTCGCCGCCCTCGCCGCCCTCGGGTACGATTTCGGCCCCGCGCACACCGAGGTCCGGCTGACCGCGGCCGGACCGGTCGTCGTCGAGGTCAATCCGCGCCTGGCCGGAGGGATGATTCCCGAGCTGGTCTTCCACGCTCTGGGAGTGGACCTCGTCGGGGCCCTCTTCGCCCAGCTCACCGGCGGAGAGCCGAACCTCGCCCCCAGGCGAGCCGCGTGGGCCTCCATCCGTTTTCTCACCGCCCCCCGCCACGGCCGCCTCGCCATGGTGCGCGGCGTGGAGGAGGCGCGGCGGCTCCCTGGCGTCCGCGAGGTGACCCTCGGCAAACGCCCAGGAGACGAAATCCGGCCGGCGGAGGAGGCGACCCACCGCCTCGGCCATGTCATCACCAGCGGACCGGACCCCCTCCAGGTCATCCGCGAAGCCGACGCGGCCCTGGCAAGCCTGGAGGTCGTCGTCGCACCGGCGGCGTTCTCCGGAGGAGAGGTGGCCTGACATGTCCCTTCCCCGTTCCCTCCAGGCCCGGATCGATCTGCGCAGCGACACCGTGACCCTCCCGCCCGCGGGCATGCTCGAGGCGATCGCGCAGGCCCCTCTGGGCGACGACGTCTACGGCGAGGACCCCACGGTCAACCGCCTCGAGGAGATGGCGGCCGAGAGGCTCGGCAAGGAGGCGGCTCTCCTGGTGACCAGCGGCACACAGGCCAACCTGCTGGCGTTCCTCTCCCATGCGCCGCGCGGCCGCAAGGTCCTCCTGGGGAACCAGAGCGATGCCTGGCTCTGGGAGGCCGGAGGCGCCAGCGTGCTCGGCGGTCTGGTCTATCACCCCGTGCCGACCCTGGCCAACGGCGAGCTGGATCTGGACGACCTCGAGGAGGCCGCCCTGGTGCCGGACGATGCCCAGTGCGCTCCGCCCGGCGTGGTCTGCGTCGAGAACACGCACTGCCTGGCCGGCGGCCGCATCCTCCGCCTGGACTACCTGGCTGCCCTGCACCGTTTCGCTGACCGCTCCGCTCTCCCCGTCCACCTCGACGGAGCGCGCCTGTTCAACGCGGCGGTCGCCCTCGGGGTCGACGTTCGCGACATTACGCAGCACGCCGACTCGGTCTCCTTCTGCCTGTCCAAAGGGCTCTCCGCTCCGGTCGGCTCCCTCCTCGCCGGACCCCGGGACTTCATCCTCTGCGCGCGCCGTTTCCGCAAGATGCTGGGGGGCGGGATGAGGCAAGCCGGCATCCTCGCCGCCGCGGGGATCTACGCCCTCGAGCGGATGGTGGACCGCCTCGCCGAGGACCATCGGCACGCCCGGCTGCTCTACGAAGGCGTGGCGGGGATCGATGGGATCGTCGTGGACCCGGCGCCTCCGGAGACGAACATCGTCTTTTGGACGCTCGCGGCTCCCGGCCTCGAGGCCTCCGGGTTCATCGCGGCCCTGGCGGAGAAGAACGTCGCCGTCGGTGAGCTCGGCCGGGGCCGCATCAGGGCGGTGACGCACTTCGGGGTCACCCGCGAGGACATCGACCTCACGGTCGAGGCCGTGCGCCAGGTCGTCCAACCCGCATAGAGCGACCGTTCCTCAGGCAACGCGACCCAGCTTGAACCTTCAGGGCGAAGGCCGGCACCGTCGGGGCGGAAGCCAGGACTGCCGGAGCGAAGGTCGGCACTGTCGGGGCGGAGCCGGTCCCTGATGCTTGACAGCCACTCCCGGATTTCCTGACAATGAGTCCATAGAAGAGTCGGGGTAGCACTGCAACTCCGGGAACGGAGGTTGCACAGCTGTCCCCAGACGTCTCGGAGTGTTCGCTTACACCGTAGTACCGTGTTCAGCGAAACTCAGGGAAACAAAAATCAACCCTTGTGCCGTTAACCGAGGGGAGGTGTACGATGGAACGGTACCCGATACTCTTCGGTCGCCACGAGTTGATCGAGGGGAACGGCTTTATAGCCCGGGTTGAGGTCTCCGGTCGGGCGCTGTTGTCCAGCGATGATGGGGAGGAATACTGGGCTGAAGGCATCAACCCCGGGGGCTTCGCCGGCAAAGGGGCAGGCCCGGGAGAGGCTCTTGCCTCCTTCTGCGAGGAGCTCCGGGTGGTGTTGTTCGATATCGCCTTGGACACTTCGGACTTCGCTGCATTCAAGACGGAAGTAGAACGGTTCTTCTTGGAGACCAACCAGCCGGCTCTACGGGAGTGGGAGGAGGCCGTCAACGATGTTCGCGACGGGAAAGTCTCCGCTGATTGGCTCATGCAGAGGCCGGCGGATTCGCCGCGGGGCATCAACGTTGTCTTGGTTCGACAGCCCAAGGCGGTCAACAACCAAGAAGGAGACGGCGCGGCCATCGCGGTCCCCCCCAAACAGGAAGCCGCCTAACAGACCCGATGGCCACAAGCGGCACCGTAACACTCAAGGAGATCTCTGAGATGCTCGATGCGTGCGCTCCTGGTGCACGCATCGAGCCTCGAAAGCACCGCAACTGGGTGCACTATAACGGGCAAACGTACCGCGGTCTCCCCCTTGGCAGGCACGGCAAGAGCCGCCAGAACGCCGAAATAGAAAAGGGCCACGTAAAGAAGATGGCGCGCTTCTTCGAAATACTCCCTTGCGCCCAACAGCACCTCAACCTCTAAGAGGGTGTCTCGGAAGTGCGAGCGGTCCCTGATGGGGCGAAGATCATCCCTGTCCGGGCGGAAGCCAGGACGGTCGGGGCGAAGGTCGGCACCGGCGGGGCGGAGGCGGTCCCTGATGGGTCGGAGGTCATCCCTCTCGAGGCGGAAGCCGGTACTTTCGGGACGAAGGTCATTCCTGTCCGGGCGGAAGCCGGTACCGTCGGGGCGAAGGTCGGTACTGTCGGGGCGAAGGCCATCCCTCTTGGGGCGGAGGCCGTCCCTCCCGGGGATGAGGCCATCCCTCGAGGGGACGAGGTCATCCCTGGGAGGGGGGAGCTCCATCCCTCTCGGGGAGGAGGCCGTCCCTTCTGGGGATGAGCCCATCCCTGGAAGGAACGAGGTCATCCCTCGAGGGGCGAAGGCCGCCCCGAGTGGGGACGAGCCCATCCCTCGCGGGGGAACGTCCGCCCCTGCAGGGATGAGGTCCGACGCCGCTTCGGCGACGGACCGCATCTTAGCAAGCCGGCGCGGGTGCGCGGTCGGGGGGGGAAGCGAGCGGCGCGTTCTCGACCAGCGGCTGGATCGGCGTGGAGTCGCGGCTCACCAGGAACTCCGGCCGGGGATTCTCCTGCACGGCGGGGAGGTTGTCCACCCGGTTGTAGGTGATGAGGACGATCCTGCGGTCGTAGGGGGAGAGGTTGGGGACCGAGCCGTGCACGGTGTTGGGGTGGAAGAAGAGGACCGAGCCGGCGCGCCCCTTGGGGGCCACGATGCCGGTGCGGTCGACCAGGCGGGTGAGGCTGGCTTTGTCGACGGAGTATTTGAGGTCCGCCGTCAGGTTGGCGACCCAGTCCGGGCTCCCTTCGTATCCTTGCGGAACACCTACGGTGCGCTGCGGCTCGATGACTCCCGTCTTGTGGGACTCGGGGACCATGAGGAGAGGACCGTTGAACTCGGTGACCTCGTCGAGGAAGATGCTGATCGTCACCAGGTCCGGCGCCCGCACGCCGTCCTCCTGCCGCCAGAAGATGTAGTCCTGGTGCCACTCCCAGACGTCTCCCAGGAAGGCGATCTTGGCGTTGACCTTGAACTGGTAGACGTAGACCGGGCTGCCGAGGATCTGCATGGCGGGCTCGACCAGCCGCGGATGGCGGGTGACCGTCCCGTTCATAGGAGTCCAGCTGTTCGTTGGTGAGGTGCAGCTCTCCTTCTAAATCTGCGTGGAAGCCGAAAAATCGGGCTCCGGCTCGGGGCCGTTGAGGTCAGAGGTTTCGGCCTCCAGCTGCCGCAGGCGCGGGTTCAAGAAGGCGGAGCCCACCGCGAGGAGGACCAGGATGGCCAGGCAGATGAACATCAGGCCGATCCCGCGGCCGGGGCCGACGCCGATCAGCCGGCCGACGACGGTCTCCGCGAGCGGACCGCCGGCGCGGAGCAGGGGGCCGAAGACGCGGTCGGCGAGCGGGCCCGCGATCAGCGAGGCCACGGGCATCGAGCAGGCGGCGATCATGCCGGCCACGGCGAAGACGCGTCCTTGGACGTCGGCTGCCACCTTGCTCTGCAGGATCGCCTGGTTGCAGGCCGTGGCGATGGGCACGGTGAACATGAACGCGCAGGTGGCCAGGGTGAGGAGGGGGATGCTGGGCTGGACGCCGCCCACGAACAGGATCAGGGCCTGGACCACCAGGAAGACGAAGATGCCGAGGACCCGGCGGCGCGGTCCGCCCCAGAGGGAGAGGACGAGGCCGCCCAGCATGACGCCGGCGGCGCCGGCCGAGTTGACGGTGCCGAGCTCCACGGGCGTGGCGAAGCTGAGGACGAGCGGGGTCAAGAGGACCTGCACCATGCCCATGCAGAAGTTGGTCACGGCGTAGAGGCTGAGCAGGGCGAAGAGGCCCGGCAGGCCGCGCAGGTACTCCCAGCCGTAGCGCAGGTCACCCAGGGGCGAGCGCCGGACTCCCTGCCGGCGTGGCGGGCTCGGAATGCGGACGAGCAGGATCGTGAGGACGGCGAAGAGGAAGGTGGTGCAGTCGATCAGGATGACCCCGGAGTAGCCGATCTTGCCCACCAGCATGCCGGCGGCCAGAGGACCGATGATCTGAGCGACCGCCCGCGAGGTCTGGGTCATGCCGCTCGCCCGGGCGAGCTGGTCGCGGGGGACGAGCATGGAGACCGAGGCGAGCAGGGCGGGTCCCTGGAAGGCCGTGAAGCCGACCATCAGCACCACGATGGGATAGACGTGCCACGGCTGCATCCGGCCGGTGAAGAGCAGGGCCGCCATCGCCAGGGTGGTCGCTCCGGAGCCCAGGTCGCTCAGGAGGAGCAGCCGCCGGCGGTCCCAGCGATCGGCGAGCGAGCCGGCGAAGGGCGATATCACCAGCATGGTGGTGGCGGCCGCGAAGCCCATCATGGCGAAGCTGGTGGCCGAGCCGGTCTTCTGGAAGATCCAGACCCCGAGGGCGAAGCTGCCGAGGCCGGTGCCGATGGCCGAGACGGACTGGCCGAGCCAGAGGGTCAGGAAGATCCGCATCCCGTGGGATGCGCTCCTTCTCGTCATGGAGATCTCCTCGTGGAGGAAGCGCCTGCGGCGGAAGGACCCGCGACGGCCGGCGCGCGGCGCGCCCAGCCTGTGAGCTTCTGCAGGAGCGAGGTTTTCGGTCGAGGCCGGCCGCGGCGCAGGGCGGCCGCCATCCCGGCGAGGTCGGGATGGCGGAAGAGGTCGGCCAGGGGCAGGTCGTTGCCCCAGCGCTCGCGCAGCGGCGCGAGCAGGCGCACGGCGTGCAGGGAGTCGCCTCCCAGGGCGAAGAAGTCGTCGGCGGAGGTGGCGGGCCGGCGGCCGAGCGCGGCCTCCCAGAGATCGGCGAGCGCGGTCTCCTCGGCATCCCAGTCTTCCGCCGCGCGGGCAGGCCCGGAGGGCTCCGGCTCATCCTGCAGGGATGGGAGAGCGGCGAGATCCGGAGCGGCGGAGTGGATCGCCGGACGCTCCTCCAACCAGGCGGCCTCGTCGCCCGCGAGCCGTTCGAGCAGCCGGCGGTAGTCGTCGAGGAGCGTGGCGACCCAGCCGTCGGGGAAGAGCTCCTCGACAGCCTGGCTCACCAGCTCGAGGTCGCCGGTCGGGGCTTCGAGCGCCACCCAGAGGAGGAGGACCTGCGGCAGGGAGATCATCAGATCCATCTCGGTGAGCTCCAGGCGAACCGCCGGCTGCGCTTCCTCTCTCTCTCCGGCCGCGGCGGCGGCCCGGCTGGCGTTGGCGCCGTATTCGACGACGCTGTTGAAGTGGACGGGCAGGGCCGCCCGGATGCCGGTCCCCCGCCGCCGGTTGAGCTCGCGCAGCACGTGATGGCCGGCGAACTGCTGGTGCTCGAGGTCGGCGACCATCCGGCGCTGGAGAGCCCGGGCGCGCCCGGCGAAGGAGCCCGCGGCGCTCTCGACCGCGAGCACGTGCAGGGTGGTGAAGCTGCCGACGACCCGCTCGATCTCGGGGTGGATCGGCAGGCGGTTGGAGCCGCCGAGCCCCAGGGAGAAGCCGGTCTCGGTGCTCCATGGCCGCAGGATCTCGGCGAAGGCGGCGACGAGGATCCCGGTGGGGGAGATCCCCAGGCGGCCGGCGCGCTGCTTGAGGGCGGCCCAGGGCTCCGGCGCCAGGCCGCTGACCTGGCGCTTGACGATGCGGGGCACCAGGGCCGGAGAGAGCGGACGCGTGACGGGGAGCCGGGGAGCCGGCGGCAGGGCGGGGAGGCGCTCCATCCAGTAGGACCGCGCCCGTTCCCAGGCGCGCGTGCCGCGGAAGGCCGCCAGGGCGCGGGCATGGTCGAGGAACGAGACCTCAAGAGGCGGCAGCTCGGCGTCCGGATCGGCGAGGAGCGGGGTCAGCTCGGCGAGGAGCACGCCGCGCGACGTGCCGTCCATCAGCAGGGCGTCGAAGCGGGCGTGGAGGCGGAGGAGGCCGTCCGGGAGCTGGTGGATCACGATCTCGAACAGGGGCCAGCGGTGCGGCTCCCGGCGGGCGTAGCGCAGCTCGTCCCGCACCTCGGCCAGCCGGCTCTCGATCCGCTCGGGCCGGTGGCCGGAGAGGTCTTCGGCGTCGACCTCGAAGGGGGGTACCGTGGGGAGGAGCTTCTGGGTGCCGTCGGGCAGCACCACCGTGCGCAGCATCTCGTGCCGTTCGATGAGCCGCCGCAGGGCCTTGTTCAGGCTGTCCGCGAAGGGCCAGACGGCGCCCGGGAACTCGTACTCCAGGTAGACGTTGCCGGCCGAGCCGCCGAGGTCGAACAGGCCGCTGCCGCCGATCCAGAAGGCCTCCTGGGCCGGCGTCAGCGGGACCGGGGCGAAGCGGTCGACCGGTCCCGCGGGGAGGCCGGGGACCTCGGCGGCCTCGGCCTCCGTGGCTCCGGCCTCGGTCGCTCTGGCTTCGGACAGGGCAACAGCGAGGGCCTCCAGGTCGCGGGCTTCATAGAGGGCGCGCAGCGGCAGCTCCACCTCGAAGGCGGCGCGCAGGCGGGTGATGAGCTGCATGGCGAGGAGCGACTGGCCGCCCAGCTCGAGGAAGCTGTCGCGTAGCCCCACCTCCTCGACGCCCAGGACCTCGGACCAGAGCGCCGCCAGCCGCTCCTCGATCCATGTGCGCGGCGGCTCGTAGGCCGGCCGGTCGCCGGTGGCATCGCGGTCCGGATCGGGGAGGGCGCGGCGATCCACCTTGCCGTTGGGCGACAGAGGGAGGGAGGGGAGGATCACGAAGGCGGAGGGGACCATGACCTCGGGGAGCCGGCTGCGCAGGTGCTCCCGGAGATCCGCGGTGGATGGCTCCGCGCCGCGGGCGACCAGCCAGGCCACCAGACGCTGGTCGCCGCTCGCATCGCGGCGCGCCGCGACCACGGCTTCGGCCACCTCGGGGTGGGCGGCGAGGGCGGCCTC
>DASPXX010000001.1:0-11473 GCA_035637095.1 Thermoanaerobaculia bacterium | reverse complement strand
GCGGTTGTCGAGGGAACCCTGAGCCGAGGACTTCACGCACACGGTGATTTTCTTTTCGGCGCGTTCGCCGGCGGCGAGACGGTCGATGGTAAATGTCACCGGCCCACCATCGTTCGTGCAACCTGTCGCAGAGACCAAGCTCACACCGCCGGGCAGGTCGTCCGTCACCTCGACCTGGGTGGCGTCGGACGGGCCGGCGTTGCGAGCCCGGAGAGTGTAGACGAGGGCCTGGGGACCGCCGGCGACCACCGAATCGCGCGACTGACTCTTCTCGATCGACAGGTCGCTGCGTGCGATCACTCTGGTCGTCACGGTCCCCTCGTTGTTCGAGAGGATCGGGTCGCCCTCGGTGGCCCGCGCCGTTGCCGTGCTGCCCAACACGCCGCGCGCCGCCGGGCTGACCTTGACGGTGGTCTGCCAGGTCGCCCGGGCACTGATCGCCAGGCGGTCCAGGCTGCACAGGACTTTCCCTTTCTCGACGCTCTTGCAGCCTGAGCTCGCGCCGAGAAAGACAACTCCTGCGGGGAGGGACTGCGTGACTCGGACGTCCGTGGCCTCCAGGACACCCACATTGGTGACGGTCATGGTATAGGTCAGGGCCTCGCCGGCGACTACAGACTGCGGGGAACCGGTCAGCTCCAGGTCTAGATCGGGTGTCGGGTTGACGCCGGTGACCGTGAGCTTGTAAGCGCCGCAGTGGCCTTCGTGATCCACGGCATTGTCGATGACGAGGTAATAGACGCCGGGAGGGTAGCTGGCCGCAGAAATCTCTTCGGCTCCCGAGCCGATGAAGTCCGGGGAGCTGCTCACACAGGTCGCGCCCGCGTCTGGGCCGCACTGGCGGAGCAAGGCGAGCACGAGGTCCGCCGGTGGCACCACGGCGAGGTGGAATGCGACCCTTTCATGACCCGGATTCAGCCGCACCTTGTAGATGGCGTCCGGGCCGGAATATGTCGCGCGCTGGAGGCGGCAGGCTCCGCCGTAGGAGCTCACGATGTCGTGGAAGCCCTGACAGGTGTCGCCTTCATCCTCGAAGTCGAGGACCTCGATCTGGGCCGGTGTGTCCTCGGCGGGGCACACAGCAGTCGGGGTCTGAGCCCATACCGGAGCGGTGCAGGCCGCAGCGGTCCAGAGGAGAGGCAACAGGAGCGCGCGGGTCTGTGGCATGGCCCACTCCTTTAGATCCGGAAGCCGGCGGACAGCGCGATCACGCTCACCCGGTCGGAATGATCGACCGCGGCGTCGACCTGGAGGCGGCGGAGGGCCACCCCCACCCCTGCCGTGTAATGCATCTGGTCGCCGCGCGGCCGGAAGACGGCACGGAAGCCCACGTTCTTCCCCTCGAACCGCAGACTGTGGTCAGGGTCGTACCAGGCGCCCGCCCGCAGAGTGAAGACCGGCCAGTGTTGGAGGAACGCGTATTCCAGGCCGAGGTGGAGCTCGTTGGCGTCGTCGATCTGGAACTTGTCCAGCTCCTGCGGCTGCCCGGGAGACAGGACCGCCAGATCGAAGATGTCGACGAACCCCTCGGTGAGCCGGGAGTAGCGGACGCGGTCGTAATCGAAGGCCAGGCGCAACGCGTCGCTCGGCCGGAAGCCGAGACCGAGGCCATAGACGTCCGGAACGTGGAAGAAGGCCGGCTGGTCCGCCTCGTGGAGCGGAACGAGAGCGCCGCGCCCCTGCCGGCTCTGTGCCCGGAAGGTGAAATCCGGCCCCTGCCGGTAGACGCCCCCCACGCTCCACGTTTTCTCGGGGCTCTCCCAGAGAAAGCCGGCATTGACGCCCAAATCCCGATCGTCCCCCTGCTGGGTCTGAAAGTTCACCAGCAGGTCGCGGTTGAAATCGGGGGCGGCGAAGAGGTCCGGCAGGAAGCGGTCGGCGGTGGAGTCGATGGAGAAATCGAACGAGGAGACCGCCACGCCGAGCGAGAACCCGCCGCCCAATCGATACGCCGCGGCGCCGCCGTAGGCGACGACGTCGACCTGCATGCGATTGCGCAGAGCGGCGAGACGGCCGTCGAGCGTTCCCGGAATGCCGAGGGGGTTGCGGCCACGGGTGCGCTCGAGATAGGCCCCGAAGGTGGAGAAGTTGGCTTCGAAATTCACCAGCTCGTGGCGGTACAGGGCGAAGGACCAGTTGCGGCGGGGGTAGACATAGGAGAGAAAGGAGAGGCCGGTGACCTGGTCCTCGGCCTTGGCGTCCCGCAGGCCGGAGATGGTGTCCGGAGGCTCTCCGGTGGGAGCTGCATCCGTGATCCGGCCGCGGTCGGTAAAGACGTGCGTGTACCGCCAGTGCCGTGTTTCGAGCAGGGCTTCCGGCTTGACGACGAGGGTGAGCCCCGCCGGGTTCGTGTACGCGGCGCTGGCGTCGAAAGCCAGACCGAGAAAGGCTCCGCCGAGCCCCAGGTTGCCGGCTCCCGGAGTGGAGAAATTGAACTGGACTCCCGCGTTGGTTTCGAGATTGGTCTGCGCTTTGAGCGGTAACGAGCCGCAGAGGCCCGCCAGCGCCAGACAAACGCTCAGCCTGTGCAAGCACATGCTGCCTACGGTGCCCCCTGGCCGAGCCAGCAACGCCACTGCTGGCAAATATCGCTGTCTCGTGGAAAGCCCTCGCGCCGCTTGCGCTTGCATTGGGGCACGAGGTCGTCCATCCGCTTGCGTTCTTCCTTGCTCCTCCCTTGCGGTGGAAGCCGCATCAGGACCGTTTGGTCGAGCTGGGCGCACGCTTCCCGGTAGCACCCGAGCTGAAAGAGCGCGTCGGCGAGGCGGAAGCGGGGAAGGTAGGGAGCGGGGAATCGGCCGGACGAGGTCGTCGTCTTGCCGTCTTCCTCCCAGACCTGCAGGGCGTCCCACATCTTCTCCGCGGTCACCGCCCATTTTCCTTGCTGCGAGGCGGCGTACCCGTCGACGAAATAGGGATGCGTTGGGGGCCGCTGCGTGCTCCGGATCCGCAGGCGGCAGCTCTCGGTCAGCGAGGCCAGTTTCTTGGTCTCCTCGCGGCTTCTGGCGGGTTCGCCGACGCAGCGCGAGAGATAGAAGTTGCGCAGGGCGTCCGGCAGGTGCTCGAGATGGAGGTGGCAATCGCCCAGGAAATAGTAGGGCAGGTAGGAGATTTCCCGGAAGACGTTGGGGTAGATCGACCAGGGGGGCTCGGGGACCGGGCACACCTTGGCCGCTTGCTCGAGGCTGCGGATCGCCTCGGCCCAACGTTGCTCGTCGTACTGCTCCATCGCCACGGTGAAGTCGGCCTTGGCGCGCTCCTGCTCGCAGCGCGGACCGGCCGGCGGGGCAGCCGCTGCGTCGCCGGAGAAAAGAGACAGGATGACTGCCGCAAGCCCTGAGACCCACCTGAACCATCTCATGGGACCATTCCCTTGAGCAGCTGAAGGGCGGCGACGACCGTCCCCGCCAGGGTGACCAGCGCCTTGAGGAAATCCACCACGAGAGGGAACGTGGCGGTGCGTGCCTTGTCCCCCGTGTCCCGTCTGGAGGCGCCGGGTGGCCACTGCTTGCGCAGTGAGTTTCCCAAAAAGGCGAAGGTGGCGAAGGTGAGAGGCTGGCCGATCACGAACGTGACGAACGCCAGAAGAAGGCGGAACGTTCCGGCCGGGAAGCTGCTGACCATCCACCAGATGAAAAGGAAGTTCAGAAGCCCGAGGCAGAGCCCGGAAAGAAAATAGCTGCGGGGGTTGCGGCGATTCAACAGGACGCCCACCAGAGCTCCGAAGACCGCCGGCGGAACGGCGATGGCAAAGATGTAGGGCCAGACCTGCCGCGCTACCGGCGGATGGAGAACGATAAAGAAATATCCCGAAGTGTAGATGAGCCCCAGGGCCACCGAGAGAAAGGCGGCAAGCAGGAGAGGAGACGACGTGTCCGCGCTACGCCGGGACGCTACGGCACTAACCGCCGTGACCTCTTTTTCCAGCGAGATCACTCGCGCGAGCAGGGGTTTGATGAGGCCGAAATCGTGGCTGCAGTGACGGCAGAACACCGCCTCGTCCTTGATCTCCTCGGCGCAGTAGGGGCATTTCATGAGTAGAGGATAAGGATAGCACAAGACGCTTGGCGGGTGCCAGCGCTCGCCGAGGCGGGGTGAGGCGGGGTCGAGGCAGAGGAAGATTCGGGACGATTTCGCTGCGGAGGCTCGGGCCGTGGACGCCGATCATGGCTCCGACCGACCGGCCGCGCCTCCGTGCCACGGCGGGAGGGTCAAGTCTCTTTCAAGGCCGGAAGCTCGGCAGGGAGCAGGGAGTGGAAAATCCTTATGGCTCGATCGGTTGTGCAGAGCGGAATGCGCCGGGTTGTACTATGGGCAGTGATCAGTCGATCGAAGGGGTCTCGCGTCCACGTCAACTCCATGGCTCGCCGGATCAGCGGTACGAGAGGGACCTCGTCGATGACGAACCTGGAATCCTGGGACAGCGCGTCCGTAAATTGTGGATTCTGAAGCTCGATTCTCCCGATCTCAGCCAGGAACTGGATTTCCAGCAAGGTGATCGGGGAAACTCCCCAAGGCCGATATCTTTCGATCCAAGGAAAGGCGGCCAGCCGGTCAGCTCCCGTGACCAGCCAGATCACGAAATGGGTATCGAGCAGGACCTTCATGGCTCGGACTTGACCGTCCGCGGCTTCAAGCCTTCCGGTGAGCCACTCCACTCCCATCCCCACTCGCCGGCCTCAGCGGCGTCTGGGACGCGGATCAGCCCTCGATAGTCCGGAATCGAAGAGTCTCGCGGGTCAGCCATCTTGAGGACCAGCCGGGCCCCTTCCCGCTCGATGAGGACGATCTCTCCTTCCGCGACCTCGTCGAGCAGCCGAAACCAGTGCTTCCGGGCCTCTGTCGCCGTCATGCGCTTCATGTGTACAGTGTACACCTCGCTGGTAGCTCCGAGTCAAGCTGCTCGCGCTGCTAGATGCTGCCGGGAGCTTCGATGTTTAGGCCGGCTCGGCCGGGATCACCATCACGGGGATGCGCACGCGGTGGCGCAGGCGCTCCACCGAGGTCCCGTGGACGAGGTCGCCCACGGCACGGTGGCCGTGGCTGCCCATCAGGATGAGGTCGGGCTTGTGCTGCTCCACGAGCTGCGCCAGCTCGTCGGCGGGCTCGCCGAATCCCAGGTCGTATTGCGCTTCCATCCCGAGATCGATCAGCTCCTTGGCGTAGAGCTCCAGCCGCTCCTGGTCTTCCTTCGCCTCGCTGTCGCGCAGCTCGTCGCCCATGATCCGCGCGCCTCCCGACTCGACGATGTGGAACAGCAGGATTTTGGCACCCCGGTTGCCGGAGCGGGCGAGGGTCACGGCATAGGAGAGGACGGCCTTGTCGGCCTTTGAGAAGTCGACCGCCGCCGCGATCCGGCGCGGCGCGCGGGGCGGCTCGATGTCGGGCACGGCGCTCGGACCGTGGACGCCGATCATGGCTTCGACCGGCCGGCCGCGCCACCGCGCCAGGGCGGGCACGACGATGACGTAGCCGAGGAGGGCGATCAGCCCCAGCGCCAGCGGCACCGCGGTGATCCAGAGCAGCCAGGCCCGGCTCCCCGCCCCTTCGATCGCGCCGACGATCGCGTCGAAGACCAGCTTCAGGTTGAGCACGGCGATCACCCCGGCGACCACCCAACCGGAGAGCTGCAGCCAGCGGTTGATCGCGTACTGGCCCATCCAGCGGCGGTCCGAGACCAGCTGGATCAGGGGGATCACGGCAAAGGAGAGCTGGAGCGAGAGGACGACCTGCGACAGGACCAGGAGAGATCCGGTCGCCCGCTCGCCGAAAAAGACGATCGTGATCACGGCCGGGACGATGGCGAGACCGCGGGTGATCAGCCGCCGGGCGATCGGGCGCAGGCGGATGCGGACGAACCCCTCCATCACCACCTGTCCGGCGAGGGTGCCGGTGATGGTCGAGGACTGTCCGGCGGCGATCAGCGCGATCGCGAAGGCGATCGGGGCCACGCGGGCGCCCAGGAGCGGCTCGAGCAGCCGGTGGGCGTCCTGGATCTCGGCGATGTCGAAGAGGCCGGCCTTGAAGAAGATCGCGCCGGCCATGATCAGCAGGGCGGCGTTGACCAGGAGCGCGCCGTTCAGAGCGATCACCGAGTCGATGGTGTTGAAGCGGATGCCGGAGCGGATGCCCGCCGGCGTGCGCGGATTGCGCCGCGACTGCACCAGGGCCGAGTGGAGATAGAGGTTGTGCGGCATCACCGTGGCGCCGAGGATGCCGATGGCGAGATAGAGCGCCCCCGCTCCCGGCAGGGTGGGCACGATGCCGCTCGCGATCGGCCCCCACTCCGGTCGTGACAGGAAGACCTCGACCCCCAGGCAGATGCCGATGGTCAAGATCAGCGTGATGATGAACGCCTCCATCAACCGTACGCCGCGATGGTGCAGAAGGAGCAGCACGAACGTATCGAGGGCGGTGACGAAGACCGCGAGGAGGAGCGGCATGCCGAAGAGGAGCTGCAGGCCGATGGCCGATCCCAGCACCTCCGCGAGATCGCAGGCCGCGATCGCCACCTCGGCCAGGATCCACAGGACCCAGGAGACCTTGCGGTTGAACATCGCCCGGCAAGCCTGCGCCAGGTCCATGCCGGTGGCGATCCCCAACCGGGCCGAGAAGCTCTGCAGCAGCACGGCCATCAGGTTCGACATCACCAGCACCCAGATGAGCGCATAGCCGAACTTCGAGCCGGCGGCGATGTCGGTCGCCCAGTTGCCCGGGTCCATGTAGCCGACGCTGACCAGATAGGCGGGACCGCTGAAGGCGAGGAGACGGCGCCAGAACGAGAGATGCCGCGGCACGTCAACGGAGGCGTGGACCTCCGAAAGCGACCGGGTCGGCTCGGGCTGCGGCGTCGTGACGTTCAAGGCGTCAGCATTTCGGAACATCCAGGCGCTGTCAAGGCGGAGACCGCCGGTCCTCACCCCCGCCAACCGGGAGAGGGGGAACCCCCATAGGCGTTAATTTACGGCCCGGCGCCGCCTCGCCAGGGGTTCAAACCCCTGGCTATCCCGTGAAAAGGTCGTCCCCGAGGGGACGACACCCTCGCTTCGCCCCCTTCAGGGGTCGGTTTTTTCATGGTAGCCAGGGATTTCAATCCCTGGCGAGAGCCGCGGCGCGGCCTAAGTTAACGCGTATGGGGGGAACCCCCGTCCTCCGCATTTTCAAGAGTTTGGGTGGTGGCGCCCCCTCTCCCGGGGGAAGGAGGGGCGATGGGAGAGTGGGTCGGGGGGTGAGGTCGGGCGGGGGAAGACTCAGCCTCCACGGCGACTTTGACGGAGCCCTGTTGGCGGAGCTGCCCCGCGTTGACCGCCGAGGCTCCCGCTGCTGTATCATTTGACGCGCCACCGTCAGACTACCCAGGAGGTCCTCACCGTGCCTCAGATCGAGCTTGCGAGTCTCGCTGCCGGAGCTCTGGCCTACGCGGTTGCCATCGGCCTGGCCGTCCTTCTGGTGTTTGGGACGTTCCGCCTCCATGCAGCGCTCCTGGCCAGCCGGCGCGACGAGGAGAGCATGCTCCTCGCGGGTCACCGCTCCCTGGCCATCGCCCTGGGGGCCTCTCTGCTCAGCCAGGCGCTGCTGCTCCGCCACGCCGTGTTCCCCACCATGGCCGTCGTCCGCGACCTCTTCCTGGGCCACCCCTCTCGCGCGGAGGTGGCGAGGGTGGTGGGGCAGTGCGCGCTGTTCTGGGTGGTGGTGGGCGTCGCCTCGGTCGGCTCGGTGCTCCTGGCGACCTGGTTGTTCACCAGGATGACCGGCCGGCTGCCGGAGCAGGAGGAGATCCTCAAAGACAACGTCGCCGTGGCGATCTTCTACGCGTTCGTGCTGCTCGCCATCACCGCGGTGTTGAACGAAGGCATCGAAGACCTCGCCCGTTCGCTCATCCCCTACGGTCCGACGGGCGTCATCCAGTTGCCATGAAGAAGGGGGGCTGCGCTCTCTTCGGCTGTGCCGTCGTCGTCGGTCTGCTGGCCCTGGCGACCCTCGCCGCCGTCAGACTGCTCGCCGCGGACACGTCTGAGACCGGGCCGGTGCCGGTCCGGGAGGCTTCGCCGCGGCCCGAGCCGGTCCCTGGAGATCCGGACCTCTTGCGCCTCACGTTCCGGTTCCGCGATCCCGACGAACAGCCGCGCCAGCTCTCCTGCGTCATCCGCCGCTCGGACTACGAGCGCGAGGAGGCGGGCTTCGGCTTCGTGCGCAAGCAGATGGTTGAGGAATTGAACCGCGCGTTGCGGGGCCTCCTGGAGCGCGAGGCAGAGGCGCGCGGAGTGGCGAGCTATTTCAAGATCGAGGTCTTCGGCGACGGTTCCTTTCGCTGGACCTACAAGTATCCGGATGGGACGCAGCAGCGGGTGGTGCAGCGGATCAAGGACTTCCATGCCTGGCTCAATCAGGATGCCGCCAAGGCGCTCCAACCCCTCACCGAGCGCTACTACCGCGATCACGGTTTGCGCCTGGCGGGGGACGACCTCAGCGTCGACTACGAGACGCTGGCCAGAAACGCCAGCACGCCGCTCGCGGATTGCTTTCAGGCTCTGAAGAGCTTGGGCGGCGGCCGCTTGCCGCTCAGCCTGTTCCTCACCTTCATCCAGGACCTGCGCTACGAGCTGCCGCCGGACGTGGACCCGGACGGCCGCGAGACCCTGGGCTTTCGGGTGCCCACGGCGGTGATGGTGAAGGAAGCCGGCGACTGCGATTCGAAGGCGGCCGCCTTCTGCTCGTTGTGGCGGCAGATCCCGGCACGGGTCCTCCTGATCCTGGTGCCTGGGCACGCCCTGGTGGCCGTGGAAGGGAAGCCGGGACCGGACCAGGCCTCGATTCGGCTGGGCAACCGCTATTTCATTCTCTGCGAGGTCGCCGGTCCCGGCAGGTCCCGGCCCGGCGAGACGCAAATCTCGGGCAGCTTCCAGTACGTCCTGATCGAGCCGGCGTAAATCCTGTAGACTCTGGAAAATTCTCGAAGGAGCCATCGATGGCTGAGATCTCGAATCGTCGGATGGGGCTCGTTCTTTTCATCGCCGCTCTCTGGGTCGCCTGGCCGGCGATGGCGCAGGAGGCGCCGCCCGCGCCGCCGGCCGGAACCTTCCTGTCCATCTCGGACATCCACTTCGATCCGTTCTACGACCCGAAGCTCGTTCCGCAGCTCGGGAAGGCGGACGTCGAGGCGTGGAAAGGAATCTTCGAGGGCTCGCAGGTGACCGCGTGGAGCACGTACGGGAGCGACACCAACTTTCCTCTCCTGCGCTCGACCCTGGCCGCTCTGCAGAGCGCGGCCCCGAAGCCGGACTTCATCCTGATCTCGGGCGACTTCCTGGGGCACGGCTTCCAGCAGTCGTTCGATAAGGCGTTTCCGGATACCGGTAGCACGGCGGCCTTTGAGTCCTTCGTCCGGAAGACCATCGGCTTCGTCACGGCGCAGCTCCGGGAAGCCTTCCCCGAGGTGCCGATCTATCCTGCGCTCGGCAACAACGACTCCTATTGCGGGGACTATCAGATCGATCCCGCGGGACCGTTCCTCGCCGCGCTCCAGGGGATCTGGCGACCGCTCCTCGGCAGCGCCCCCGGGACGTTCGACGAGACGTTCCCTCTCGGCGGCTTCTACAGCGTCCCGCATCCCACGGTCCCGAAGCAGCGGATCGTGGTGCTCAATTCAGTCTTCTTCTCCCGGAAGTACAAGAACGCCTGTGGCTCGGTGGGAGATCCCGCCTCCCTGGAGCTCGGCTGGCTCGCCTACACGCTGCAGCGGGCCGCGCTGGCCGGCGAGACCGTGTTGATCGTGGAGCACATCCCGCCGGGCATCGACGTGTTCTCGACCCTGCAAGCCACCGGCCCCTGCCAGACCAACCCGGTCCCGCTCTGGCAGGCGAACGCCCTCTCCACCTATCAGCAGATCCTCGCCGCGGCGCCCGGCACCGTGGCCGCCTCCTTCGCCGGACATACGCACATCGACGACTTCCGTCTCCCGGCGGGCGGCGGCTTCGTGCACGGCACGCCGGCAGTGAGCCCGGTCTACAACAACAACCCCGGCTTCCAGGTGTTCACCTACGACCGCGCGTCGGGAGCGCTCGCCGACTTCCGCACCATCTATCTCGACGTCTCGGGAGGAGACAATACGCCCTGGGCGGTGGAGTACGACTTCCAGCAGTCCTTCGGGCAGACCGCCTACAACGCGACGACTCTCCAGACCGTGCAGCAGGCGATCGTCGCCGACCCGGTGACGAGGGGCAACTTCTTCACCTTCTACCCGGTCCGCAGCCAGAAGGGGAGCATCGACCCGCAGAGCTGGAAGGCCTACGCCTGCGGCATCACCAGCTCCACACCGGCCGATTTTGCGAGCTGTTATTGCCCGCAGTGAGCTCCAGGGGCGGCGCAAAATCCGGCTCAACTTCACAAAATTTGGCAATCCCACCCCGAAGGTTCCCGGCTGACTGCCGTTCCTCTACCCTCCTCGATGCCGGGACTCACCCGGCAGAAAGGAGACGCATCATGGCGAGAGAGAAGACGATGAAGGGGAAGGTGGGGATGCTGCAGCGGCTGCTTGCGCGGTTGATCAGCAACCGTGACGAGCTCAAGCACCTGGAGCCGAGCATCGGGCTGTTCGAGGAGTTGTTCGGCCGCCTCCAGGAGGCTGCCGACCGGCAGGCGTTCCACACGGCGAGCAAGCAGGAGGCGTCGCAGCAGCTCCAGGACCTCATCACGGATGCGGAGCGGCTGGCCACAGTCCTGCAGTTGGCGGTCAAGCAGCACTTCGGCATCCGCTCCGAGAAGCTGGCTGATTTCGGTCTCAAGCCGTTCCGTGGCCGGAAGTCCAAGGCCGCCTCCCCGCCGGCGCCGCAGCCCGAGGCCTCCACCGCGGCGGCTGCCAAGCCTGCCGCGGCAGCGGACCGCTCGTAGTCGTTCCCACCTCGGGGACGTGCTCCGCACGTCCCCGTTCTTCATCCCGCCGACTCCCTGTCCCGCCCCGGTCCTCCACCGCTCCGCCGGCTGACGCCGAGAGTCCGTAGGCTTCCCGCGCTGGCGCTCTTCGCGAGGCGCGCGCCCGGTCGCCTTGTCGTGTGGCCGGATCGGCTCGTGGGCCAAGCCGTCCCCGCCTTTGGCCCGCCAGGTCTCCCGATCTCGTCGTCCGGTCTCCCGGTCGGTCGAGCCGGCCGGCTGGTCGGCGGAAAAAGTCCCGGGACCTGCTCATCCAGTCTCGCGACGGAATCATTCCGTCAGCTGACTGGCTGAGCCGGTCTCGCGACTGGCTGAGCCAGTCCCGGGACTTTCTCGTCCCGTCTGCAGACTTTCTCATTCGGTCAGCTGACTGGCTGAGCCGGTCACGGGACCGGGTGAGCCAGTCTCGGGACTTTCTCGTCCGGTCTGCAGACTTTCTCACTCGGTCAGCTGACTGGGTGAGCCGGTCTCGCGACTGGGTGAGTCAGTCTCGAGACTTTCTCATCCAGTCCGCAGACTTTCTCACTCAGTCAGCTGACTGGCT